>NZ_JBELOK010000036.1:0-549 GCF_040276085.1 Castellaniella sp. FW104-7C03 | reverse complement strand
GGTGAACTGAAACATCTCAGTAGCTCGAGGAAAAGAAATCAACCGAGATTCCGGAAGTAGCGGCGAGCGAAACCGGATGAGCCTTGACGAGTTAGCATACCGAATAGTCGAACGGCCTGGAAAGGCCGGCCACAGCATGGTGATAGCCCTGTAGACGAAAATTGGGATGTGGAACTAGGCGTCAGACAAGTAGGGCGGGACACGTGAAATCCTGTTTGAACATGGGGGGACCATCCTCCAAGGCTAAATACTCGTGATCGACCGATAGTGAACCAGTACCGTGAGGGAAAGGCGAAAAGAACCCCGGAAGGGGAGTGAAATAGATCCTGAAACCGTATGCATACAAACAGTAGGAGCCTCATTTATGGGGTGACTGCGTACCTTTTGTATAATGGGTCAGCGACTTACATTCAGTGGCAAGCTTAACCGAATAGGGAAGGCGTAGCGAAAGCGAGTCCGAATAGGGCGAATCAGTCGCTGGGTGTAGACCCGAAACCAGGCGATCTATCCATGGTCAGGTTGAAGGCACGGTAACACGTGCTGGAGGAC
>NZ_JBELOK010000035.1:0-569 GCF_040276085.1 Castellaniella sp. FW104-7C03 | reverse complement strand
GGATAATACCCTGGGCTCATGACGGTACCTGCAGAATAAGCACCGGCTAACTACGTGCCAGCAGCCGCGGTAATACGTAGGGTGCAAGCGTTAATCGGAATTACTGGGCGTAAAGCGTGCGCAGGCGGTTCGGAAAGAAAGGTGTGAAATCCCAGGGCTTAACCTTGGAACTGCACTTTTAACTACCGGGCTAGAGTACGTCAGAGGGGGGTAGAATTCCACGTGTAGCAGTGAAATGCGTAGAGATGTGGAGGAATACCGATGGCGAAGGCAGCCCCCTGGGATGATACTGACGCTCATGCACGAAAGCGTGGGGAGCAAACAGGATTAGATACCCTGGTAGTCCACGCCCTAAACGATGTCAACTAGCTGTTGGGGTTTATTAACCTTAGTAGCGCAGCTAACGCGTGAAGTTGACCGCCTGGGGAGTACGGTCGCAAGATTAAAACTCAAAGGAATTGACGGGGACCCGCACAAGCGGTGGATGATGTGGATTAATTCGATGCAACGCGAAAAACCTTACCTACCCTTGACATGTCTGGAAGATTCAAGAGATTGAATTGTGCTCG
>NZ_JBELOK010000034.1:0-575 GCF_040276085.1 Castellaniella sp. FW104-7C03 | reverse complement strand
GATTAATTCGATGCAACGCGAAAAACCTTACCTACCCTTGACATGTCTGGAAGATTCAAGAGATTGAATTGTGCTCGTAAGAGAACCGGAACACAGGTGCTGCATGGCTGTCGTCAGCTCGTGTCGTGAGATGTTGGGTTAAGTCCCGCAACGAGCGCAACCCTTGCCATTAGTTGCTACATTTAGTTGGGCACTCTAATGGGACTGCCGGTGACAAACCGGAGGAAGGTGGGGATGACGTCAAGTCCTCATGGCCCTTATGGGTAGGGCTTCACACGTCATACAATGGTCGGGACAGAGGGATGCCAAGCCGCGAGGTGGAGCCAATCTCAGAAACCCGATCGTAGTCCGGATCGCAGTCTGCAACTCGACTGCGTGAAGTCGGAATCGCTAGTAATCGCGGATCAGCATGTCGCGGTGAATACGTTCCCGGGTCTTGTACACACCGCCCGTCACACCATGGGAGTGGGTTTCACCAGAAGTAGGTAGCCTAACCGTAAGGGGGGCGCTTACCACGGTGAGATTCATGACTGGGGTGAAGTCGTAACAAGGTAGCCGTATCGGAAGGTGCGGCT
>NZ_JBELOK010000033.1:0-599 GCF_040276085.1 Castellaniella sp. FW104-7C03 | reverse complement strand
TTAGGAAAGTACTGCTGGGCAATGCGGCGATAGGTCTCGGACAGATCCATCACGATGACACGCACGTTCTCCTTGCCCGGCAAGCGCTTCAGATAGCTGCGCAGACTGGCCTCTGAGCGGCCCAGCACCACATCGAACACCTTGTGGTTCTTCAGATCCACCAAGGTTGTGGCGTAGCCCTTCTTGCGGGTGAAGAAGTGCTCATCGATGCCAAGCACCTGCGGGCAGGTTCTGCCCGAGAGCTCGGCCACGCGCCGCTTTACAAAGGACTGATACCAGCGCTCGACGGTGGCACTACCTATACGGTGCGTATGGGTCAGCTTGCGCTGGCTCACACCGCCCTCATGCGCTTCAAAGACCTCCAGGCGGTACGCCTCGGTGGCTCGCAGGCGCGGGAGGATACCGGCAAAGCGGTGACGGAAATAGCGGTTGCAGTCGGTGCAGTGATACTTGGGCACGGCCAGGTGCAGCAGCATGATCCGGTTGCCCTGTCGGGTGTGTTTAAGCGTGCGCTGGTAGGTGGCTTTGATGCGCAGCCGCTCACTGTGGCAGTGCTGACACCGGGGACGCCTGCGCGGGCCTGCCCAGACGTGGATGCC
>NZ_JBELOK010000032.1:0-662 GCF_040276085.1 Castellaniella sp. FW104-7C03 | reverse complement strand
ATGCGCGGCATGCCCCGCCAGCCACGCGCCAGCATGGCCGAGGTCGTCACCGCAGCGCGCGACTCCATCTGGGGGCTGTTGCTGATCCTCATCATCCTGGGCGGCATCTACGGGGGGGTGTTTACGCCCACCGAGGCAGCGGCCGTGGCGGCGGTGTACGCCTTTTTCATTGCCGTGTTCGTGTACCGCGACATCGGCATGAAACAGGTGCCCGAGGTGCTGATCGATGCCTCGAAGGTGACCATCATGCTGATGTTCATCATCGCCAACGCCTTGCTGTTTGCCCACGTGCTCACCACCGAGCGCATCCCGCAGGCCATCGCCGAGCAGATCATCGCCTGGGATATGAGCGCCTGGCAATTCCTGATCGTGGTCAACGTGCTGCTGCTGGTGGCCGGGGCCTTCATGGAGCCCACCGGCATCATCCTGATCCTGGCCCCGATCCTGTTCCCGATCGCCACGCAACTGGGTATCGACCCGGTGCACCTGGGCATCATCATGGTGATCAACCTGGAGATCGGCATGGTGACCCCGCCCGTGGGCTTGAACCTGTTTGTCACGGCAGGCATCACCAATATGAGCATCGGCCAGGTCATCAAGGCTGCAGTGCCCTGGTTGATGCTGCTGCTCATCTACCTGGTGTTCATCACCTACGTGCCTAT
>NZ_JBELOK010000031.1:0-977 GCF_040276085.1 Castellaniella sp. FW104-7C03 | reverse complement strand
AAGGGGGGCGCTTACCACGGTGAGATTCATGACTGGGGTGAAGTCGTAACAAGGTAGCCGTATCGGAAGGTGCGGCTGGATCACCTCCTTTAAGAGCAAGCTTGTGTGCTTGTTGTTGTAGCGTCCACGCTTATCGGCTGTTAAGACATGACATGGTCTGAAGTTCCAGGCCTGCAGCACGCAGACTTAAGGGGTCAGTAGCTCAGTCGGTTAGAGCACCGTCTTGATAAGGCGGGGGTCGATGGTTCGAATCCATCTTGACCCACCACAGATTTTTGGTTTGTTCCAAAAACATGCGGGGGATTAGCTCAGCTGGGAGAGCACCTGCTTTGCAAGCAGGGGGTCGTCGGTTCGATCCCGTCATCCTCCACCACGCATTGGTCAAGAGTGTCTTGGGCAACCAGGGCATTGCTGACTGACGCGTATGACGCGCTCTTTGGGGCGGGTCAGTGCGCCGGTAGAAGTACCATGTTCTTTAACAATCAGGAAGAAGCACAACAATGTAAACACATGGGTTTAACCGCAAGGTTAAACGACATAGTGATTTACGGGTTGTGATTGCAAAATCAATTGTTCAAAAGTTCTCAAGAAAGACTTTATCTTTCCCTACCCAGGGGAGGACAAAGCAACCTTGTTGGAATTGAACGGCACAAACACGCGAAACTCAAATTTCTATAGTTTTTACACGTTATGTACGCATAACCTGCAAAGTTATAGGATCAAGCGAATAAGTGCATATGGTGGATGCCTTGGCGATCACAGGCGATGAAGGACGTTGTAGCCTGCGAAAAGCTGCGGGGAGCTGGCAAACAAGCTTTGATCCGCAGATGTCCGAATGGGGAAACCCACGGCAGCGATGCCGTATCGTGCAGTGAATACATAGCTGCACGAAGCGAACCGGGTGAACTGAAACATCTCAGTAGCTCGAGGAAAAGAAATCAACCGAGATTCCGGAAGTAGCGGCGAGCGAAACCGGA
>NZ_JBELOK010000030.1:0-1091 GCF_040276085.1 Castellaniella sp. FW104-7C03 | reverse complement strand
CATCAATTACTTGATGATTTTGGCAACGACGCCGGCGCCCACGGTGCGGCCACCTTCGCGGATGGCAAAACGCAGACCTTCTTCCATGGCGATCGGCGCAATCAGGCTGACCTTCATGGAGACGTTGTCGCCCGGCAACACCATCTCTTTGTCCTCAGGCAACTCAATCGTGCCCGTGACATCAGTGGTGCGGAAGTAAAACTGAGGACGATAGCCCTTGAAAAACGGCGTGTGACGTCCACCCTCGTCCTTGGACAAGATGTAAACCTCGGCCGAGAAATCCGTGTGCGGGTGAATCGAACCGGGCTTGGCCAACACCTGGCCACGCTCGACTTCTTCACGCTTGGTGCCGCGCAGCAAGATACCGACGTTATCGCCCGCCTCGCCCTGATCGAGCAGCTTGCGGAACATCTCAACGCCCGTGCAGGTGGTCTTGACCGTGTCGTGGATACCGACAATCTCGATTTCCTCGCCAACCTTGACCACACCACGCTCGATACGGCCAGTAACCACCGTGCCACGGCCAGAGATCGAGAACACGTCTTCCACTGGCATCAGGAACGTGCCGTCCACGGCGCGCTCGGGCTGGGGAATGTAGGTGTCCAGCGCTTCGGCCAGTTGCATGATGGCTTGCGAGCCCAGAGGACCTTCGTCGCCCTCAAGCGCCAGCTTGGCCGAGCCCTTGATGATCGGGGTATCGTCACCCGGGAAATCGTACTTGGACAGCAGCTCGCGCACTTCCATTTCGACGAGCTCAAGCAGCTCCTCGTCGTCGACCATGTCGCACTTGTTCAGAAACACAATGATGTAAGGCACACCCACCTGGCGGGCCAGCAGAATGTGCTCACGCGTCTGGGGCATGGGGCCGTCAGCGGCCGACACCACCAGGATTGCGCCGTCCATCTGCGCTGCACCCGTGATCATGTTTTTCACGTAATCGGCGTGGCCCGGGCAGTCGACGTGTGCGTAGTGACGGCTAGCCGTCTCGTACTCGACGTGCGAGGTGTTGATGGTGATGCCACGCGCCTTTTCTTCGGGCGCGTTGTCGATCTGGTCGTAGCCGCGGGCTTCGCCACCGCTCGCCTTGGCCA
>NZ_JBELOK010000029.1:0-1318 GCF_040276085.1 Castellaniella sp. FW104-7C03 | reverse complement strand
TGAATCACACCGGGAATCGCGGAGGCTGTTTGATTAAAGTAAAACAGGTTCCGCAGGCGGTGCTGCAAGTTGTCGATAGTAACGCGCTTCGGCCTCGGCCGGCGGGATGTCGCCGATCGATCCTAGCAAGCGTTGGTGGTTGAACCAAGACACCCATTCCAACGTGGCGAGCTCCACAGCGGCCTTGGTTTTCCAGGGTGTCCTGCGGTGAATCACTTCCGTTTTGTAGAGACCATTGATCGTCTCGGCCAGCGCGTTGTCGTATGCACTTCCAGTGTTGCCGACAGACGGATTGATGCCGGCTTCACCCAGGCGCTCGGAATAGCGAATGGACACGTATTGCGACCCGCGATCCGAATGATGAATAAGGCCGTCTGCCTGACTGGGGCGACGGTCGTACACAGCTTGCTCAAGCGCATCCAAAACGAAGTCCGTCGTCATGCTGCTGGAGGCGCGCCAGCCGACAATCCGTTTGGCATAAGCGTCGATAATAAAGGCCACATACAGCCATCCTTGCCAAGTGGAAACGTAGGTGAAATCCGCTACCCAGAGCCGGTTCGGACGGTCCGCCTCGAATTGGCGTCGGACCAGATCTTGCGGGCAAGCCGCTGCGCTATCGGGCACCGTCGTGCGAACCCGCTTGCCACGACGCACCCCTTCAATGCCCAGGTCGCCCATCAGGCGTTCGACCGTACATCGTGCCACGCGAATGCTCTCGCGATTCATCTGCTTCCAGACCTTCCGAGCACCGTAGACGCGAAAGTTCTGCTCCCAGACCCGATAGATCTGGGGGCGCAGTTGTTCGTCCTTCTGGGCGCGCTGACTACGCAGCTCCGGCTGCCGACACCGGGCGGCGTAGCGCCTGTAGGCTGACGGGGCGACCTGCAACACCTTGCAGATCGGCTCGACCCCGTATCGATCCCGGTGTTGATCGAGATAGGCGTTTACTTCTTCAGTTCGCGGTCGAGCGCCGCCTGGGCGAAAAAAGCGCTCGCCGACTTCAGAATCTCGTTGGCTCGGCGCAATTCGCGGTTCTCCTTCTCTAACGCCTTGAGACGTTCGCGCTCTTCTGTCGTTACGCCGGGGCGGGTCCCGTTGTTGACTTCCGATCGCTTAATCCAATCCAGTAGGGTCGTCGGTGTGCAGCCGATCTTCAGTGCAATAGACTCGACAGCCGCCCACAGCGACCGGTACTCATCACGATGCTCCTGGACCAGGCGCACCGCGCGTTCACGTACCTCAGGGGAAAACTTGTTGTTCTTGCTCATGGCTCCATTCTCTCAAGAAATGAAGCCTCCTCAAAACCCGGTGTGATTCA
>NZ_JBELOK010000028.1:0-1398 GCF_040276085.1 Castellaniella sp. FW104-7C03 | reverse complement strand
CCTGATTTCGGTATTGAACCGGACTCAGGCCTTTTAGTTTTGTCCTGATGCGTTCGTGATTGTAGTAGTGGATGTACTGGCAGATACCGGCCTGCAATTGCTCAATGCTCTCGAAGCGGTTCAGATAGAAGAACTCGGACTTCAGTGTGCCGAAGAAGCTCTCCATGGCGGCATTGTCCAGGCAGTTCCCCTTGCGTGACATGCTCTGGATCAGGCCGTGCTCTGCGAGCTGGTGCTGATATGCCGTCATCTGATACTGCCAGCCTTGATCGGAGTGCAAGAGGGGGGCATCCTTGCCAGAGAGCTTATCGATAGCCTTTTTGAGCATGCTGCTCACAAGTGCGAAGCGGGGCCGGCGCTGCATCGTGTAGGAAACAATTTCGCCGTTATAGAGGTCCATGATCGGCGAGAGATAGAGCTTTTCACCCCGGACATTGAACTCGGTCACATCGGTGACCCATTTCTGGTTAGGTTGCTGCGCCTGAAATTGGCGCGACAAGATATTAGGAACCTTGGCCTGCTGTCCCTTGTAGGAACGGTACTTCTTCGGTCGCACCAGCGACTTCAGCCCCAGCACCTGCATTAGACGTTGAACCGTCTTGTGGTTGACCATCTCCCCCGCCTGGCGCAGCGTCGCTGTGATGCGTCGGTAGCCATAGCGCCCCTTGTGATACTCATACACGGCACGGATACGCGCTTTCAACCCAGCGTGCTGATCTTCAGCCTGTAGCGCCCGGGCCTGGTAGTAGAACGTACTGCGTGACAGACCGGCGGCCTTCAGCAACATCACCAAAGCATGGCCTTGCCTCAGTTTGAGCACTATTTGCGCTTTTTCGGCGCAGCTTGCTCTTTGGCCTGAAGCAAGGCCCGCAATTTTTTTAGGTAAGCCACCTCCGCACGCAGATACTGGACCTCTTTGACTAGGTCTTCGCGTGAGCGTGCATCATCCGGTAGCGGATTGATCGGTTTGGACGATTCAGGTACAGGCATCTTCTTCGGGCGGCCTCGGGGTTTGGGCTGTAATCCAGCCAGACCCTGCTCATGATACCGGCGTTGCCAATCCGTAATGACACCTGCTCCACCTCGAATATTGAACAGAGCAATCGCCTGGGTCGCCGACAGACTTTCTTGTTGCATGCGGCGCAATATGGACAATTTAAATTCCGCGTCGTAGTGGCTGAACTTCTTGCGTAGGCCTTCCAATCCATGGTGCTGATAGGCTTGGACCCAGCGTCTCACCATTGCATGGTCAAGACCATAGCGGTGCGCGACAGATATGAGGCCGTCCGTCCCCTGTTCGTAGCTTTGTACTACGGACAGCTTGAATTGCTCATCGTACTTCGTCATGAAAAACACCCCAAAGGTTGGATCGGTGTCCAACTTTTGGGGTGCAGTTCA
>NZ_JBELOK010000027.1:0-1429 GCF_040276085.1 Castellaniella sp. FW104-7C03 | reverse complement strand
TGTTGGTGCAACGTGAGAATGTCCGGTCTGTGCAAAATAGAAATGTCCGGTTCAATGGTGTGAGTCACATCACTGGGGTGGGCAGGGACGATGATCACGATGAGCCAGAAGGAAGTCGGCAGACTGCGGGTGCTTGAACAGGTGCGTCATGGGGCGCTCTCACAGGTTGAAGCAGCCAACGTGCTGCAGATATCGGTACGCCAATTACGGCGCATCCAGCGGCGCTACGAGACCGAGGGTGAGGCGGCACTGGTCCACCGGTTAAGGGGCCACAGTTCAAACCATAAGCTCGACGAGACGCTGGTGCTGCGTGCTCAGCAGCTGATCGCCAGCCACTATGCAGATTTCGGCCCCACGTTGGCCGCCGAGACGCTGGCTGAACGCCACGGCATTGCTCTCTCGGTCGAGAGTGTGCGCACGCTCATGCGCGCCGCCGGACTGTGGCGCGCCAAGCGCAGGCGCCTCAAACCCATCCACCCGTTACGCGAGCGCCGCCCCCGGCGTGGTGAGCTCATCCAGATCGACGGCAGCCCGCACGACTGGTTCGAGGGACGTGCCCCGCGTTGTACGCTGCTGGTGTTCATCGATGATGCAACCAGTGAGCTGATGGCATTGCGCTTTGCGCGGGCAGAGTCCACGACGGACTACTTGCTGACGCTGCGTGGGTACATCGTCGAACACGGACTTCCAATGTGCCTGTACAGTGACCGTCACACGATCTTTCGCTCCCCCTGTGCCCAGAACCCCCAGACCACCTACTTCGCCCGCGCCCTCGAGCGGCTGGGCATCGAGGGCATCCAGGCGAGCTCCCCCCAGGCTAAGGGCCGGGTCGAACGCGCCAACCAGACACTGCAAGATCGGCTGATCAAGGCCATGCGCCTGGCCGATATCTGCGATATAGAAGCAGCCAATGCCTGGTTACCCACCTACGTGAAGGGCCACAACCGGCGCTTCGCCGTCGCCCCGGGCGAACCCGAGGATGCCCACGTTCCCTACCAAGGCAGTCCCGAGGAGCTCGACTTTGCACTGGCTTACCACCATGAACGGCGTCTCTCCAAGACGCTCTCCTGCCAGTTCCGCCAACAGATCGTACAGGTCCACGCACCCGGCCAGCAGCGCCGCTTGATCGGCCAACAAGTACGCATCATCGAGCATCTGGATGCCAGCCTGCAGCTCCTGCATGGCAGGGCGAGCTTAGCCTTCACCACGGTGCATAAAAAGGACTACGTCAAACCCGCAGAGGATGCCAAGTCAATAAATGCCAGGGTGCAACAAGCCGTCAACAAACGACCTGTCCCTCCCGCTGCCAATCATCCCTGGAGACGATGGGAAGGCCCAGTGCCCAGCCCCCGCGTTCTGCCTCAAACCGCCCCCTGAACCGGACATTTCTACTTGGGAGAAAACCGGACATTTCTATTTAGCGTTGACA
>NZ_JBELOK010000026.1:0-1451 GCF_040276085.1 Castellaniella sp. FW104-7C03 | reverse complement strand
TGAACTGACCCCCAGAAGTTGGACAGTTAAAAGGCTGGGCTAAGTTGAGAAGGCCTGAGTTCGGTATTGCACTGGGCTCAGGCCTTTCAGTTTGGTCTTGATACGGTCGTGATTGTAATAGTGGATGTATTGTCGGATGCCTGCCTGTAGCTGCTCGATGTCCTCAAAGCAGCTCAGGTAGAAGAACTCGGATTTCAGCGTCCCGAAGAAACTCTCCATCGCAGCGTTGTCCAGACAGTTGCCCTTGCGCGACATGCTTTGGGTCAAGCCTTGCGCAGCGAGCTGGCGCCGATAGGCTGGCATCTGGTACTGCCACCCCTGGTCGGAGTGTAATAGCGGTGTGTCCTTGCTGGCCAGCTTGGCCAAGGCTTTTTTGAGCATGTTTCCCACCAGTGAGAAATGCGGCCGTTTCTGCATTGCGTATGACACGATTTCCCCGTTGTAGAGGTCCATCACTGGCGAGAGGTACAGTTTCTCGCCCCGGACGTTGAATTCAGTCACATCCGTCACCCACTTTTGGTTCGGCCTTTCAGCTTGGAACTGGCGGGCCAGGATATTTGGCACGTTGGCCTGCTGCCCTCGGTAGGAACGGTATTTCTTCGGTCGCACCAGCGATTTCAGCCCCAGCGCCTGCATCAAGCGCTGCACGGTCTTGTGGTTGATCCCCTCACCGGCCTGACGCAATGCCGCCGTGATGCGTCGATAGCCGTAGCGGCCCTTGTGGTGTTCATAGAGGGCGCGGATACGCGATTTCAGGTCAGCTTGCCGATCACCGGCCTGCTGCACCTTCGCCTGATAGTAGAACGTACTGCGCGACAGCCCCGCCACCTTCAGCAGTACTGCCAGATTATGGCCTTGCCTCAGCTCAAGCACTACCCGCGCTTTTTCGGCGCGGCTTGTTCTTTGGCCTGAAGCAAGGCCCTCAATTTTTTTAGATACGCCACCTCCGCGCGCAAATATTCATTTTCTCTGCGCAATTGCTCGAGTGTACGTGTATCTTCTGATCGCGGCGGCAATGGGTGGGGTGAGTTAGAGGTGGGCATCTTCTTCGGGCGTCCTCGGGGCTTCGGCTCCAGTGCCGATAGACCCCCCTCATGATACTGCCGCTCCCAGGTCACGATAACGTGGTGGCCTCCCCGTATATCAAACAGAGCTGCCGCTTCACGGCAAGACAGGGCGTCTTGCTCCATCCGGCTCAACACGGACAATTTGAACTCAGCGCTGTAGTGGCTGAATTTCTTGCGCAACCCAGCCTCACCGTGCCGTCGGTATCCCTCGACCCAGCGGCGCACCGTACCGTGATCCAGGCCATATTGGGCCGCCAATGACCGCGCCCCTATCGGCGCCGATAAGTATTGCAGTACGACTTCGAGCTTGAAGCTCGCATCATGTCTCGCCATGAAAAACACCCCAAAGGTTGGATTGGTGTCCAACTTTTGGGGTGCAGTTCA
>NZ_JBELOK010000025.1:0-1649 GCF_040276085.1 Castellaniella sp. FW104-7C03 | reverse complement strand
GCGGTGTTTGTCAACGAAGATGTCCGGTAAATCATGCGGCACGTCTTATGGTTTCAGGTGATTCCTGATGCAGCTTTTCCGGGTTAAGCCAGACCGTATCGATGCGGCTCCAGTTGCGCACTGCGCGGCTGCGCCAGCGGGCAGGATGGGCCTGCTTGGCGGCTTCGTAGACGGCAGTACGGTTGGCCAGAATCTGTCGGTCAAGGCCTGCATGACGTTGAGCGGGCGTGACGAAGCGGATACCGCTGTGACGATGCTCCGTGTTGTACCAGGCAACGAAGCGCTGCACCCAGGCGCGGGCCTGATCGATATCGCCGAAGCGCTTCCTCGGGTAGGCCGGTGTGTACTTCAGCGTCCTGAACAAAGCCTCGGAGTATGGGTTGTCGTCCGAGACCGACGGGCGACTAAAGGATGGCACCACACCCAGTTTTTGCAGCGTCGCCAGCATCGTCGCACCCTTCATCGGACTGCCGTTATCCGAGTGCAGCACCAACTGATCACGGCGAATACGGTGACGCAGGCAGGCCTTGCTGATCAAGGCTGCCGCATGGCCCGCCGATTCGTTGTGATGGATTTCCCAGCCCACAATCATGCGGCTAAAGACATCGAGCACCAGGTACAGTCGGTAGAACTCACCGCGCACGGCAGCAGGCAAGAAGGTAATGTCCCAGGACCAGACCTGGCCGGGGGCAGTCGCCATCCAGGCCTGTGGCCTCTCGGGCACGTGGGGTGTCGCCGCACGGCCGCGATGATGGACTTGGTCATGCGCACGCAGCACCCGATAAAAGCTCGATTCGCTGGCAATATAGATGCCCTGATCAGCCAAGCGAGGCACGATCTGGCTGGGCGGCAGGCTCTGGTGTTTGGCACTGTTGCAGACCACGAGGATCTGTTCCTTTTCCTGGACGCTCAGTGCCTGGGCATTGGGTTTGCGGGTAGCACCCTTGCGCTGATCCGCCAGTGTGTCGGCACTACGCCAGCGCCGCAGCGTACGATCCGTGATGCCCAGCACCGCGCAGGCCTTGTGCGTGCGCGCGCCGCTGGTCACGGCTTCATCGATCAAGGTGATGGCCATCTGTTTCATCGGCTCGGGGATCAGTCGTCCTCGCCGCTGCCCCAGATGGCCTGGGCTTTTTTTGACAGTGTCAGCAGTGCTGCTGCCTCTGCCAGTGCGCGCTCTTTGCGCAGCAACTCCTTTTCCAACTTGCGGCTCTTTTTGCGTTCAGTCGCCAACTGGGCCTTGTCTGCTGGGGCTCCCGCATCCATGGCCTCAAAGGCGGCCTTCCAGGCATCAAGCTGCTCGGGATACAAACCGTGTTCCCGGCAGTATGCTGAGCGTTCGGCTTCATTCATGGGCGCTGTCTGGATCACCGCAGCCAACTTGGCGCGGGCGTCCCAGCGATCTGGAGTGGAAGGTTTGGCAGGCACAACGAATCCTCGGGTCTGGAACTGCTTCTTCCAAGCATACAAGGTTGGCCCCGAGATTCCTGTTTCACGGATCAGATGGGCGATGCTCTGGTTGTGCGGCGGCATCATCTTTCTGACGACCTGTTCCTTGAGTTCCTGGCTGTAGGTGGAAATGAATTCATTCCGATCGCTCCCTCAATTTCTGTTTTCAGAGGACCGGACATCTATTGTGACCGAGGGGG
>NZ_JBELOK010000024.1:0-1718 GCF_040276085.1 Castellaniella sp. FW104-7C03 | reverse complement strand
CCCAGTGATGTGACTCACACCATTGAACCGGACATTTCTATTTTGCACAGACCGGACATTCTCACGTTGCACCAACACAACCGGCGGCAACCCTTGCCGTGGGCAGCCTTCACACCTACAATCAATATCGTTTTACCCATTTTCGAGCCTCGCTAGGGGTGCCGCTTTGGCGGCTGAGACAGTCCCTTCGAACCTGATTGAGATCATCCTCGCGCAGGAAAGCAGCTCGCCATGGCGATGGCCTGCCGTCGCACGCGCCTGCTACCTGCATATTGCATGCACAGGCGTACCATGAATCCACATCCAGCCTCTCAAACCTCCACGTCAGTTTCCAGCAAACCGGCCCCCGCTGCGCCAGGGCTCGGCGCGCCACCACAACGCGTATTTGGCTGGCACGATCACCTGGCCCTTTGGTTCAGCCTGGGCGTCGGTTTGCTGGTGATCCAGGTAGGTGCCTACCTGGTGCCGGCACTGGGCCTGCAGGCAGCACTGATTGCCGTGATTGCCGGCTCAATTTTTGGCGCCGGGCTGCTGGCCTGGGTCGCCCGCCTGGGCTGCGACAGCGGACTATCCAGTGCAGGTCTGATTCAGTCGGTGTACGGCAACCGGTTTGCGCGCCTGCCCATTTTGCTGAATGTCGTGCAACTGTTGGGCTGGGCAACATTCGAGCTGGTGATCATGCGCGACGGCACTCGGGCGATCGGCCAGGACGCCTTGGGTATTGATCTGGGCCTGGTTTGGCCCACCCTGTTCTGGGGCGTCCTGATCCTGCTGCTCTTGCGCGGGTCGATGCTGACCCTGGTACGCCGCGTAGTCAGCCGCATCGGCCTGCCACTGGTCATTTTGTCTCTCATCTGGCTCACCATCCAGTTTTCACTGAAGCTGGACAGCGCGACCCTGCAGGCGTGGTGGCATCGTGCGGGAGACGGCAGCATGAACGGCTTCCAGGCACTGGATCTTGTGATTGCAATGCCAGTATCCTGGCTGCCGCTGGTGGCCGACTACGCGCGGCACGGGCGCAGCAATCGCGGCACTGTGGCGGGCACATGGCTGGGCTACACAGTAGCAAACATCTGGTGCTACATGCTGGGAGTTCTGGTCATCACCATCACCGGGCCGGATACCGACATGGTCAGCGCCCTGCTGATGGCCCAGGGCGGCCTGCTGGCGCTGGCCCTGATTTTGGTGGACGAGCTCGACAACACCTATGGCGACCTTTATTCGGGTTCGGTGTCCAGCCAAAGCCTGGTTACGGCGCTTAGCGTGAAAACCTGGGGCAGCGTGCTGGCAATTGCAGCCATGGTGCTGGCCATGGTGCTGCCCATGCACTCGCTGGAGCCGTTTTTACTGACACTAAGCTCTGTGTTTGTACCCCTTTTTGGCACCATATTGGGCCGCCGCGGGCTTTGGACTTACCCGGCCGCAGACAACCATACGGGGCACCCCGTGGCCCCGGCGCTGATCTGGCTGTTGGGAATTGCCTGCTTTCATGCGCTGGCCCAATGGGCTCCGGATTATGGCAGTGCGCTACCCACACTGTTCCTGACGTTTACCCTGGGTGCGGTATCAGTCTGGCGTGGCGCACAACCCTCCCCGGCCATTCGCTGATTCTGATCCACTCATAAAAAAGCCCGCCCCTTTTGAACTGACCCCCAGAAGTTGGACAGTTAAAAGGCTGGGCTAAGTTGAGAAGGCCTGAGTTCGGTATTGCACTGGGC
>NZ_JBELOK010000023.1:0-2619 GCF_040276085.1 Castellaniella sp. FW104-7C03 | reverse complement strand
GTGTGGTGCTTGTTAAGGCGAAGTTTATTCTAACCCGAGTGTACGAAGCGAGCGCGCAAAACAAAGCCCCTGCAGAGAGACTCTGCAGGGGCTTTGAGCAATAAAAGCCTGACGATGACCTACTTTCACAGGTGTCCACCCACTATCATCGGCGCGAAGGCGTTTCACTGTCCTGTTCGGGATGGGAAGGAGTGGGGCCGCCTTGCTATGGTCGTCAAGCATAACTGGTTGTGATGTCGTCTGCGTACAGACGCCACCACCAATAGGAAGAAGCACAATAAAGAGGGTTGCAGTACGACGATTGCGTTGTATTCAATTTTAGGGCTTAAACACACGTTTCACTATCGCCTTTAACGGGTTAGCCACTGGCCAACCTGCAAGGTTATAGGATCAAGCCGCACGGGCAATTAGTACTGGTTAGCTGCACGCATTACTGCGCTTCCACACCCAGCCTATCAACGTCCTGGTCTCGGACGACCCTTTAGGGGGGTCTAGCCCCCGGGATACCTAATCTTCAGACGAGTTTCGCGCTTAGATGCCTTCAGCGCTTATCTCTTCCGCACATAGCTACTCGGCAATGCCATTGGCATGACAACCGATACACCAGCGGTGCGTCCACTCCGGTCCTCTCGTACTAGGAGCAGGCTCCGTCAAGTATCCAACGCCCACGGCAGATAGGGACCAAACTGTCTCACGACGTTTTAAACCCAGCTCACGTACCTCTTTAAATGGCGAACAGCCATACCCTTGGGACCGGCTACAGCCCCAGGATGAGATGAGCCGACATCGAGGTGCCAAACACCGCCGTCGATATGAACTCTTGGGCGGTATCAGCCTGTTATCCCCAGAGTACCTTTTATCCGTTGAGCGATGGCCCTTCCATACAGAACCACCGGATCACTATGACCTGCTTTCGCACCTGTTCGACTTGTCAGTCTCACAGTCAAGCACGCTTATGCCATTGCACTATCAGCACGATTTCCGACCGTACCTAGCGTACCTTCGTACTCCTCCGTTACACTTTAGGAGGAGACCGCCCCAGTCAAACTGCCCACCATGCACTGTCCCCAACCCGGATAACGGGCCAAGGTTAGAACCGCAAACAGACCAGGGTGGTATTTCAAGGTTGGCTCCCTCGCATCTAGCGACACGAGTTCAACGCCTCCCACCTATCCTACACAGGCCGGTTCACAATCCAATGCAAAGCTACAGTAAAGGTTCATGGGGTCTTTCCGTCTAGCCGCGGGTAGATTGCATCATCACAAACATTTCAACTTCGCTGAGTCTCAGGAGGAGACAGTGTGGCCATCGTTACGCCATTCGTGCAGGTCGGAACTTACCCGACAAGGAATTTCGCTACCTTAGGACCGTTATAGTTACGGCCGCCGTTTACCGGGGCTTCGATCAAGAGCTTGCACCCCATCACTTAACCTTCCGGCACCGGGCAGGCGTCACACCCTATACGTCGACTTTCGTCTTGGCAGAGTGCTGTGTTTTTAATAAACAGTCGCAGCCACCGATTCTCTGCGGCCCCTTCATGCTTTGCACGCAGGTGCATCACACTACAAGGGCATACCTTCTCCCGAAGTTACGGTATCAATTTGCCGAGTTCCTTCTCCTGAGTTCTCTCAAGCGCCTTGGAATATTCATCCCGTCCACCTGTGTCGGTTTGCGGTACGGTCGCGTGAGACTGAAGCTTAGAGGCTTTTCCTGGAACAACTTCCAATCAGTCCAGGAACCTAAGTTCCTGTCCAGCCACACCCTTGAATTACGCACCCGGATTTGCCTAAGTGCCTTCTATGATGCAGCAACGGGGACATCCAACACCCCGATGATCTTTCGTCATCCGTCCCCCCATCGCATCTCACGTCGGTGCTGGAATATTAACCAGCTTCCCATCAGCTACGCATCTCTGCCTCGCCTTAGGGGCCGACTCACCCTGCGCCGATGAACGTTGCGCAGGAAACCTTGGACTTACGGCGAGGGGGCTTTTCACCCCCTTTATCGCTACTCATGTCAGCATTCGCACTTCTGATACCTCCAGCAGCCTTTACAAGCCACCTTCGCAGGCTTACAGAACGCTCTCCTACCGCGTGCAATAAATTGCACACCCGCAGCTTCGGTAACTGGCTTAGCCCCGTTACATCTTCCGCGCAGGACGACTCGATCAGTGAGCTATTACGCTTTCTTTAAAGGATGGCTGCTTCTAAGCCAACCTCCTGACTGTCTATGCCTTCCCACTTCGTTTCCCACTTAGCCCGTTTTAGGGACCTTAGCTGGCGGTCTGGGTTGTTTCCCTCTTGAGTCCGGACGTTAGCACCCGGTGCTCTGTCTCCCACACTGTACTTGCCGGTATTCGGAGTTTGCCATAGGTTGGTAAGTCGCCATGACCCCCTAGCTATAACAGTGCTCTACCCCCGGCAGTAATCATGTGAGGCACTACCTAAATAGTTTTCGGAGAGAACCAGCTATCTCCAGGCTTGTTTAGCCTTTCACCCCTATCCACAGTTCATCCCCTAATTTTTCAACATTAGTGGGTTCGGTCCTCCAGCACGTGTTACCGTGCCTTCAACCTGACCATGGATAGATCGCCTGGTTTCGGGTCTACACCCAGCGACT
>NZ_JBELOK010000022.1:0-4439 GCF_040276085.1 Castellaniella sp. FW104-7C03 | reverse complement strand
ATCGACAACTTGCAGCACCGCCTGCGGAACCTGTTTTACTTTAATCAAACAGCCTCCGCGATTCCCGGTGTGATTCACATTATGGTGAAGTTGGCCGCCCTAGGGGGTAACCATCTAGTGTTAATAATCGACGAAATGCACCGACTCAACGACGTAGATCTTGAGCAGCTATTGGCGGTGCATAACGCATTGCATATGCAAAAAATCAGCATGACTACAATTTCTTTTGCTCAACCTGAGATCATGGACAGGGTCACAGGACTCATGACAAGGAGACAGCATCAATTATTAGCGCGGTTCCTTGCCGAGCCGATTCAATTCGAAGGCTGTTCGTCTGTCGACGATCTTCGAGATATATTGAATTCCTATGACTATGACTCAGAATATCCAGAGGGCTCGGGTTGGTCATACACACGATTTTTTTTACCCGAAGGCTATGATGCCGGATTTCGTCTGATAAATTATTCAGAGAAAATTTGGAGTGCTTTGTTTAATGCGCTTGGCTCTTATACTGAAGCGGGCGTTCCTATGGAGCATGTGTGCCTAACCGTGGAGTATTTACTTCTCGCTCTTCGCACTGAGGATTGTTGCAATGTCGCTATTTCTGATGGGGATATTAATGACGCGGTTGGCGCTTCCAACTTAGCTGTCTTTAGCGGTCTAATGCACGGCAATGTTGGCGACGCGCATTAGTTGACGTTTGTACGTATATAGCCGCTAATTAAAGTTAATAAAGAGCACAAATAGGTAGCCGCCTTTGATTGTCAATGAGTATGAGTATATCGAAAATCAATAAAACATCAGATCGATTGACTTGGGATTCTCACGCGCCCGGGCCGTACGAATCGGCATGGTCCGTATTTCTAAAGGTTTTAACAATCAACCGCATGACAATGCTTGAGTTGGAGAAGCTGATAGAACGGGAGCCAGTGCCGAAAAATAGCGGTGTGCATAGAAACCATTTAAATGGCGATTGGATAGACTTTGATCGATATGCGAGTCTGTTGGGTGTGGCTGTTGAACGGTTGAAAGAAGGCTTTTTGGATCAGTTAGATATTGCGCCTATAGGCTCATTTGGGCTTTATATTCGTCATTGCCCATACTGTGACAAGCTTGGGTATCATTGCGTGTTATTTCAACTTACTATGATTGACGAGTGCCCTTGGCATCGTTGCAAGCTCATTAAACCTTGCAGCTCCTGTGACGCCTTACGCCCGTTGAGCCATAGTGACTCGGCCTGCACAAGCTGTGGGAAAAGCCTCGATAAGTTTAGTAATGCGCCGCGCTTCAATTCCCTTGATGACACACTAAAATACACTGTAATCGGCTACTGCAGGGAATTTATTGATTGGTGGGAGGAGGTGAAAACGGGTACGCTGTGCTGCCCGTCGTTTATAGACGCGTTGCTGAATGCTCACCGGGCAAATCAACCGGAAATACAGTTCGCTCAATGGCAACTAGGTTTCGTACGAAGCATTACAAAGAAAGAACTGTTTTGGAAATTCACTATGCGGGAAAAACCCGCACATGTTATTTCACGGCTTTGTTTGGTTGATAAGAATGAAAGTAGGTCAAAGCATTATCTTACTGATGACATTGGCCATAGTTATCGTAGCGTCCGGCGGCACATCTATAAGAGATATTTACGTGCCCATCATGCTTGTATTAAGCACTTGGCTAATCTTTCACGTAATGAAACACTCTATCTACATAGCGAAAAGGCTTGCCTACATGCTGTGGCATTCTTAACCTGGAGAATGTCGGTCGAGGGCATTTGTAATGTTGAAGGGCTTCGCACCGCCAAGGGAAAGCATGTGCCTTTGCGATTGATGCGGCCGAATACATGGTCATACTTTCTTGCTGACAGCGATCAGATCCGTTGGACATTTGACGGATTTTTTGGGCTATTGGCCGCTTTGGAGGATACACACGAACGGCATTGGCGGATAATTGTAGCTATGAACGAGTACCCCATATGTGATGGCTTTCTGCAATCAAAGCTAATTGAGCACACAGTTCCGCCTGTTGATGGAGTCAGTATGGTCGGAAGTGGCATAGTCCAGATCCTTTGCCCAGAAGTAGCAAGCTTAGACGAAAAAACTTGTGCAAAATGGCGTGCGTTATCTCGTTCCGCCGATCGAAGCATGTGTGATGAACATGCTCTTGATAGTGCTATGACCTGGTCTTGGGCAGCTGATCCAAATAGATATCATAAAAGCTTATTTAAACTCACTCAAAACGAGCGGTTCGGGCAGCCAACGTTTGAGTATTTTAATGTTTGAAATGTAGTTTTATAGGCTTGAGCACCGGTATCATTATTTTTTGTAACTGTTATGAATTTTTGAGTTAATTTGGGCAATTCTCTACAATTCAAACGATGGAATCGATTCTCTGGAGGCGGTTCATTCACATCTGGTTATGTGCCATGTTTTCCAGGTTGTCAGATGTGGGGGTTTTGCGGCAGATGTGAGGGTTTTGCGGTAAAAATCATATGATATCGTTTGTATTTATGCCACAAAATCAAAATTTGTCCACTACTGTGGGATTTTTCTTGCATGACAGGGAATGCGTTTGATATCCTATTTTCATGGGGCAACGTTTTCGACTTGCCGCTCCCGTCTCTCAAACAACGACTGAGACCCATCATGAACCGCCACGAATATTACGCACCGAAGAATTGGACGATAACGATCGCTGTCATAGTGACCGTTTACGGTCGCGTGCGCGGGGATATGATGTTGTGACGCTTTGATGCCGTCATCCACAAGCCCCGCCACTATTGCGGGGCTTGTTGCTTTTATGGGCTCCGCCAAGATTACAAGACTAATTGGAGCCTCCCATGTCGTTCATACCATCCAACATCCCAACTGACTGACCGCCTGTAGGCTGCCCCGTCATCCTGACGCAGGTTGCAGCATTGGCCGTCAGCCACGATTTCCGCCTATTTGCCACCCTTTTGTATCGGAGACACATCATGTCCGAGGCCCGTGCTCGTCTGGATGCTTTACCCAACCTTTACCCGAAACTCTTTCCACGTGGCCCCTTGCCTTGGGGTTTTGAGGTGAGCGATGGCTGGAGCGAACTGGTGGCCATACTGTACGCCCGTATCGATTCAATTCTGCGCGAGGCCCATGGCGCTCGCATGCAAGTTGTACAGGTCAAGGAGAAGTTTGGTGCTCTGCGCTTCTACTACAGGCTGGAGGGCGTTGACGCCTCGATCTCAGCGGCGATCCGGGAGGCCGTGACGTTGGCCGAGGCCGCAAGCACTCATATCTGTGAGCGGTGTGGGTGCCCAGGTGAGCATCGCACGGGTGGCGGCTGGTTTGTCACGCTATGCGCCGCTTGTAGTGCAACTGACCCTTGAAAACTAAATATAAGAATAGGAAGAAATATCATGGAACAGAAAGATTTTGCCGAGGCCTTGTCTGAATGCCTGGACGACGAAGCTTGCAAGCAAGTGCAGGGCGATGAGGCACGGACCGCCCAAGCGCCTGAGACGCCGCTGAATAATTTTTTTGGCGATGATTTGTTCACGCTTTTGTACTTGCGCGAGGGGCCGTGCTCAAGGGGTTTGGCACGTATCAGGGAGAACCTTGAGGTGGTGTCCAACCAGAAGATGCCACGTCACGTCCGAGCTGATGCAGCGCTGGTGCTTGGGCATTTTGTATTGTCACGCCACTCCAAAGTTGATGTGTATGCACGTGGTGTAAGCCATCCCATCGACTGGTTTCGCCTTGCGCGCCAGTTGGGTAGTGTGATCGGTGGGCTCGCCTATGCCAACGCTCTATTGGCTGAGGCTGAACAGAGCGTCCAATTTAGCCTGGAGGACGACCCACTGCCCAGGCTCGTATGGGACTCCAAACTAGAAGCCGCGCAAGCGCCCAGTCCAGATGCTAGAGTTTGTCAGGCTTGGTATATGGGTGCGCGCGTTGCCTTGCGTCATGTGCAGGGCGGCTTTACTGGCTGGGGGCCTGAGGCGTTTGGCTGTGCGCTAGCCTGCGTGGTCAATTACCTGACGCTGCTGCCTCAGCAACAAAGGCTCACTCGGTTGTCGCCGTTGCCACAACGCCGTGCAGCACTGGCCTGGCTCAAGCCGCTGTGGAATCGCCTGATTGTTGCTGCACCCGAGCACGCTCTGGATCCGCAAGCGTACCGTATGGCTCTCGTCGAGCAGCAGTTAGCTGTCTTCATGCGCTTGGATGACCTGGAGCAGGGGCGAGGCGACCATGTGAGGGCACCCGTGGCTGTTGGCTCACTCGTCTCTGAGGGGGGGCAGATTATCGTGATCCATGGCGAAATTCCGGAGACATCCGACTGCTCGGAAAAGGACTATTTAAAGCGCTATGAGGTGTTGCGGCGACCGCGGTGTTTGTCAACGAAGATGTCCGGTAAATCATGCGGCACGTCTTATGGTTTCAGGTGATTCCTGATGCAGCTTT
>NZ_JBELOK010000021.1:0-5159 GCF_040276085.1 Castellaniella sp. FW104-7C03 | reverse complement strand
AGATGTTCCAGCCAGTTTCTCAGCATGGAGAACTCCTTCAGGATACGAGAAACGGCCGCAGATGCTGCGGCCGTACTGTCGAAACCGCCTTATTCCTCGTTGGAGGCCCGTGCCTTCGCAATCAGATCTTTACCGATCTCGTCGGCAAACTGAGTCCAGACCGGACGAACAGCCTCACGCCAGGCGGCAACATCCCGCTTGGTAAGGGTTTGAATCTTAGCCTTACCGGCATCAGCAATCCGTTGGCGATCGCGATCATTGATCTCGGCAGCCAACTGGTTGGCATATTCAGTAGCCCCAGCCATCGCTTTTTTCAGGCCGGCACGGACGTCTTCAGGCAAACCATCCCACCAGCCAGAATTGGTGATTACCATGTAATCCAATGCACCGTGGTTGGTGACAGCAATGGTCTTCTGGACTTCGTGGAATTTTTGCGAGTAGATGTTGGACCAGGGGTTCTCGGCACCATCCACAACACCGGTTTGCAGGGCCTGATAGACCTCGGCAAAAGACAGCTTCTGCGGATTGGCGCCCAGTTGACGGAACTGTGCCTCAAGCACATCAGACGACTGGATACGGAATTTCAAGCCTTTGATGTCTTCCGGACGAACCAGGGAGTCCTGGTTGGAGGACATTTGCTTCATGCCATTGTGCCAGTAAGCCAAGCCCTGGATACCCTTGGATTTCATCGCATTCAGCAACTCTTGACCATCAGGGCTGGCCTGGAAGCGATCCAGTGCGGCCACGTCATCAAACATGAATGGCAGGTCAAAAATCTGCAGCTTCTTGGTATAGCGGTCGAACTTGGCAAGCGACGGCGCAATAATTTGCACATCACCCAGCAGCAGCGCTTCCATTTCCTTGCCATCGCCAAACAACTGCGAGTTGGGGAAAACCTGTACATCTACTTTACCGGGCAGCGCAGCCTCGGCCAGCTCTTTGAATTTCAGGGCACCCTGGCCCTTGGGGGTGTTTTCGGCCACGACGTGGCTGAATTTCACAATAATGGGTTTTTCGGCAAAAGCGGCTGAGGAAAACGCCAGAGCGACACAAACACCCACCGTTTTAATAAGAGGCATGCGGATTTTCATTTAAAAGTCTCCTGATTTATGAGAGATGGAAAAAACGTGTTCAATGAGAAACATGCTGATCAGACGTTCTGATCGTCTGCTGAATATCTGCAATCAACTGCGAGCCGATCACATCTTTCATTTCCTGCACCACTGGCGCCAAGGCATCTACCCAGGCTTGGCGCTCTGCAGCAGTGAGTGTATGAACCTCGGTTTTGCCCGATGCGCGTATTGCATCCAGGGCTGCGGCGTTTTCCGCATCCGAGATCGACGCAGCATAACGAGTGGCCTCTTGCATTGCGTCTTCGAGTGCACTGCGGATGTCAGCCGGCAGATCGTCCCAGAACTTCTTGTTCACGATCACGACGTACCCCAAATATCCGTGATTGGAGGCCGTAAAATGCGTTTGGACGTCCTGCATATTCTGTGTATAGAAATTGGAGGGTGGATTTTCCGTGCCATCCACTACGCCCGCTTCCAGTGCTGCATATACCTCGCCAAAGCGCATGGTGATGGGTTGCGCACCCAGGGCCCTCATCTGGGCATCCAGCACCCTGGAGGGTTGAATCCGCATACGCAAGCCCGACATATCCTCGGGCCGGTATAAGGGACGATTCGCCGAAAACGACTTGAATCCGTTGTCCCAAAAAGCAAGCCCCACGATACCCTTGCTGCGTAGACGATCAAGCAAGCGCTTGCCAATGGGGCCCTGGGTAATCTTGTGCAGCGCTGTCTCATCGGGAAACAGAAACGGCACGTCAAATACCTCAAACTCTCGAACGCCCAACGGGGTCAGCTTGGACAATGAGGGCGCGATCATCTCCACAGCCCCCAGCTGCAGTGCCTCGAGCTCATCCCGATCCTGATAGAGCTCGCTGTTTGGATATACTTGCACGCGCACACGGCCACCAGTCGCCCGCTCGGCGAGTTCCTTGAAGCGCAAAGCTGCCTTGCCCTTGGGCGTCGCCGGGGCCACCACATGGCTGAACCGGATCACGATGGGCGACGGCTGCGCCTGCACTGGAGACAGGCTCAGCAACGCACAGGCAAACAAGGCGGCAAACAATTTGATCAAGGAAAATCTTCTTTAGCCGAAGCAGTGGCAAGGTAAAAATTCGTGACGTCATTCTGTGCAAACTGGCCTTGGCAATCAACTGTGGATATCCACAATCGGGCGCAGGCATAGGAACCTCCGCAAACTTCCTGCCTCAGATACACTGGCAAAAACAAAGATTCCCATGCGCACGTTTTCTCTCTTTTCTTCAATCAGTCACCGCCGCACCCTGCAATGGCTTGTCCTGGTGGGATGCACAGTGCTGTTTCTACTGACAGTGATCTGGCTGCCGTACAAAGCACAACAGATCGAATCCACCGAACGGCAGGAACAACTGATCGCCGATACCTTATGGGTTGAGCAAAGCATCCGTTTTCAACTGGGACGCAACGAAGACTCCGTCAGGGCCCTGGCCAATGAGATTGCCAACAACCATCTGGCGGGCGAATTACTGAGCAAACGCATGCAGCTGATTTTGCGCAGCCATCCCGAACTCGCCGGCATGGCATGGGTCGATAGCCACGGAACCATAGTGCTCTCGTCGGGAAAAGCCCCCTTCTCCATGGATACCCCGGGACGGCTGAGCGCCAAGCTTGAGCGCCTGCGTAACACGCTCGAGCCAGAATACATCCAGCCCGACCCACCGCAGGACAGCCGCCATTCAGCCACAATGGAGTATCTATTTCCTGTGCAGCAACAGGGTGTCTATCTAGGCAGCCTGCTGGTCAGTTATTCGATGTCCGGCATTCTCGAGCACATGGTGCCCTGGTGGTTTGCGCAAAAAAGCGAGATCCGTCTGACAGACCGTCTCGAGAACACGCTGGGGCAACGCACTGCAGGTGGGGTCGGGCGTCATGTATACACCTATGCCCACGACCTGCACCTGCCGTACGCCGATATCACCTTGCGCACAGACAGCGTGCGAGGTACACCCCGCCTGATGTCCAACTTGCTGGTGGTGGCGATTGTCCTGCTCAGCCTCGGGCTGTTCTGGAGCCTCACCGCCTTGTGGCGCGATATCCGGCGGCGCGTCCAGGTCGAACGCGCATTACGCGGTCAGATCGCTTTCCGGACAGCAATGGAAGATTCTCTGGTGACCGGCTTGCGAGTCTACGATCTGGACGGCCGCATCACGTATGTGAACCCAGCCTTTTGTCGAATGGTCGGAATCCCTGCCGAAGAACTGATTGGACGGGCACCACCTATGCCGTACTGGGCCCCCGAGCTTATGCCCGGCTACCAGGAGCGCTTTTCTCAAAGGCTCTCGGGCACGATCAATACGCATGGTTTCGAAACTGTTTTTCGCCGGACTGATGACGAGCGGTTTCCCGTTCTGATCTACGAATCTGCCCTGCGAGACGACACGGGACGCCAGACAGGCTGGATGGGTTCCATCATGGATCTGTCGGATCGCAAACGGTTCGAAGAGCTCAGTCGTCGCCAACAAGAAAAGCTTGAGGCCAGCGCCCGTCTGGTAACTATGGGAGAGCTGGCGTCCACCTTGGCGCACGAACTCAATCAGCCCCTGGCTGCCATCACCAGTTACACCACAGGGGCACTCAACCTTTTGAACGACCCCGACACGAGCCTGGACCAAACCATCGCGGGACGCCTGCAAGGCGCACTTGAAAAGGCCAACATCCAGGCCCAGCGTGCCGGGCAGATCATCCGTAGCGTGCATACCTTCACCAAGCGGCGCGAGCCACACCTCGAAACAGTGGATCTGCGCACCGTGATCACCGAAGCGGTACAACTGGCGGAGCTACAGGCCAGCCAGCATTTTGTGCAGATACACACCGATGTTTCTCCTGAGACACCAGCTGTGACGGCAGACCCCATGATGCTCGGACAAGTGCTGCTCAATCTGACCCGCAACGCCATTGAGTCAATGCGCGATATGCCCCCTGAGCGACGAATCTTGCAGATCAATGCAGGTTGTGAATCCGGAAGCCCCAGCAGTGTCACCATCAGCGTGACAGATCGGGGCTGCGGGATATCACAGGAAGCAAGAGAACGCCTGTTCTCGCCTTTTTTCTCCACCAAGCCCGATGGCATGGGAATGGGCCTGAAAATCTGCAGAACCATCGTAGAATCACATGGGGGTTCGCTGTCCTATTCCGATAACCTCGAAGGCGGTACGATCTTCCGGTTCTCGCTTGCGACAGCAAATTAAACCTACGTACTGCCCACCCAGCGATCACCACCTTCCGGCTATTTGTACAGCCTAGGCTGACGCACTAAAACACGGGTGCACACTTGGCCACCAAAGGCATCAATACAGCAGGAGCAAAACAAGTGTTACACATCGTCGACGATGAAGAAGTAATTCGCGATTCCCTTATGTGGCTGGCAGAATCCCGACACATCCAGGCCACCGCCTACGACAGCGCCTCACAATTTTTATCTGTGCTGGATTCAGACTATGTGTTCAATGACGATGGTGACTGTCTGCTGCTGGACATGCGTATGCCTGAGATGAGCGGCGCCTCGCTATTCGAAGCCATCTCTGCTCGCGGATTCCGTGCACGCATGCCGGTGATATTTTTAACTGGCCACGCGGATGTGCCCATGGCCGTAGACAGCCTCAAACGCGGCGCCTTTGACTTCTTTGAGAAGCCCTTTAATGACAATAAATTGATGGATCGGGTACAGGAGGCACTACTGGCCTCCGTGCAAGGCGGCCTCCAGGCAGATGTGCAGGCCCGTTTGGCCACGCTGTCTGCCCGCGAGCGAGAAACCTTGGGTTTCATCCTGGAAGGTAAGATGAACAAGGTGATCGCTGACGAAATGGGCATCACGATGCGTACGGTCGAGGTGCACCGCGCAAGCATCTTTACAAAGATGGGCGTGCGCACAGCAGTCGAGCTTGCTCGCCTGATCCAATAACAGATTATCTATCTTGCACAGGGGCCTGTTTGGATTAAGCAGGCAGGCATGTTTTGGCCTGGTGCAGGCACAGTGTGGTGCTTGTTAAGGCGAAGTTTATTCTAACCCGAGTGTACGAAGCGAGCGCGCAAAACAAAGCCCCTGCAGAG
>NZ_JBELOK010000020.1:0-9490 GCF_040276085.1 Castellaniella sp. FW104-7C03 | reverse complement strand
GGCCAGGTCATCAAGGCTGCAGTGCCCTGGTTGATGCTGCTGCTCATCTACCTGGTGTTCATCACCTACGTGCCTATTGTCACCCTCTGGCTGCCAGGCTTGTTTGGCTAAGCCTCTTGCGGGCCGCTGTCCGGGTGGCGGCCCGCCTTAACCCACTCTGCCAGGCGATGCCCATCAATTGCCCGGCAAATCGCACCCGCCGGGCGAGCAGTGGGTATGTCCCGGGCCATCAGCAGTGCATTTAGAATCGCCTCTTCAACCGCTTCGATAGCGGCCAGATACACCTCGTCCAGCAGGCAATCATTTAGAAACTGCAGTTGTCCCCACGGCCCGGACAACTGCTGGATAGGCATAGGATTGGCCACACTGAAGGCCAGAAAAATATCGCCAGAGCTGTTTCCTCCCGGGGTCCCGCCCCGGCCTATCCCCAGAGCAGCCCGACGTGCGAGTTTCTGCAATTGCATGGGTAGCAGCGGAATATCCGTTGCCAGAATACAGACGACTGACCCTTGCTCGCGATTCATTTCCGGGATACGGTCTTCGGTGAATTCCTGGCCCACTGGTACACCACACACGGTGAGCCAAGGCCGCAAACCATGATTGGCTTGTACCAGTGCCCCCACATGAAAGGTTTGCCCGGCAAGCGCTACCTGCCGTGAGGCCGTCCCGGTACCCGCCTTGAACTCATAGGCAATCATGCCCGCCCCACCGCCCACATTACCTTCGGGCAACTGGCCGCCGTGCGCCGAATCAATCGCCTGCCGGGCGTGCTCGGGGCGCACGTGCATGCCATTGATGTCGTTTAGCACACCGTCGTAGGTTTCTGCCACTACGGGCATGGCCCATAAATGATGCTTATGCCATTGCCCACGGTACTGATCGATGATCCATTGGGTGGCGGCCTGATGGGCGGCGCCAACCGCGTGGGTATTGGTGAGCAGGATTGGGCCCACAAAGTAGCCACCGTCAGCGATCCAGTGGGTGCCGGTCATCTCGCCGTTGCCGTTAAGCGCATAGTGCCCTGCCCACACAGGGCGCGGCTGGCTGGCAAATCCTACGGGCAAAATTGCAGTCACGCCGGTTTGTACCGGAAGCGCACCGGTTTGCAAGGTAGGGTCTGCCTGGGAGGATAAAGTATTGAAGCCTACCAATACGCCCGGCACGTCTGTGATCGCGTTATAGATCCCGGGCTTGCCTGGCAAGGGCAGGCCCAGCTCGCGAGCCCGCAAACGCTTGCCACGGGCCGGCGACTGTTGTGCTCCCATCTGGTGATCAGCACCAGGCACCCTGCCGGTACGATGTTCTGTGTTCATCAAAATTTCCTTCTTGCGCGTAAAAACAGCCCCACCGAAGCCACAAGAAAGGAAAACAACAGCATCACGGTGGCAATGGCGTTGATTTCCGGCTTGATACCCCTGCGCAGCATCCCGTAAATAAACACGGGCAAAGTGGTGGAATTTACTCCTGCAATGAAATAGGTAATTACCAGATCATCCATGGAGATAATGAAAGCCAGCACGCCGCCACCCACGACTCCAGGCAAAATCAGTGGCAGGGTTACCCGCCGAAACGTCTCCCAGCCATTGGCACCAAGATCTGCAGAGGCTTCTTCCAGAGACTCATCCATATCAGCCAGGCGCGCACTGACCACAATGAATACATAGCTGCTTAAAAACGTGCAGTGGCCAATGATGATGGTGTAGACACTCAGATTGATGCCAACCGACACAAAAAAAATCAGCAGCGAAATCCCCAACACGATATCGGGCATCATCATCGGCATATACATCAAGGCCTTGTACAGACCACGACACCGAAAGCGGTAACGGGCCACAGCCAGTGCGATGCAGGTACCAAAAATGGTGGAGATGGCACTGGCCGACAAGGCAGCTGTCAGGCTGGTTCTAACTGCTGCATACAGCTGGCTGGTGGATTCAACATACAGTGCGGATTCGCTGAGCTGAGTGCTCATACCAAAAATAGAGCGATACCAGTCCAGCGTAAAACCATCCCAGATCATCATGTTGACGGGGTTGGAATTAAAGGAGTAGCCCACCACCAGCACAATGGGGGCATACAGAAAGGCATAAAAAAGCAGGCTGTATATCGTCAGGGCGTAACGGCCTGAATCTGATCTTGCCATCTCAGCTCTCCTGGCCCGCGGCTTGCAGTCGCGTATCGTTGCGCGACACATGACGGACATAAACCAGCAATAAAAACAGCACGGAGGCCATGACCACCATGCTGAGGGCGGCGCCAAACGGCCAATTGCGCGCCGACAAAAACTGCTGCTCAATCAGGTTGCCAATCATCAACACCTTGGCGCCCCCCAGCAGAGAAGGCACAATAAAGTTACCCAGGCTGGGAATAAACACGATGATGGAACCCGCCACCACCCCCGGCATGGTCAAGGGCAAAATCACGCGATGGAAAGTCTGCCAGCGGCTTGCCCCCAGATCAGACGAGGCCTCCGCCAAAGACATATCCAGCTTCTCGACACTGGCATACAGCGGCAAAAACATAAATGGCACAAAAATATACACCATGCCGATAGTGACCGCGAACTGGGTGTAGATCAGATCCAGGGGTTTGCTGATCAGCCCTATTCCCATCAGCGCCTGGTTGATAAACCCGGTGGGCCGCAGCAGCAAAACCCAGGCAAACAGACGCACAATCTGGCTGACAAAAAATGGCAAGGTAATAAGAAAAATAAATAATCTTTTACGTGCCGGTGGCTGCCTGCTGATCCAGAAAACAGCGGGATAGCAAACCACCAGGCACAGCACCACCGTGCTGAGAGCCAGCCACACAGAGCGCAAAAAAACCTGCAGATAAACAGGATCGAATGTTTCGTAGCGAGTATTGGCCCAACCGAAGATCCGGCCGTAGTTCAGGTGATAAAACACCCACTCAACCCCACCATACAGGCCGGGTTCAAGCCAGCTGTAGACCAGCATGATGGCCAGGGGGCCCAAGAAAAACACCGCCAAAAACGCACTGGGTGCAGCCAACAGGCCAAATACAGTGCGAGACCTTCTGCGGCGTACGGCATCAGACGGTTTCATGGAGTCCCCGCATCACTGACCAAAGGGCGCACTCCTTTGTGAGGCACCCAAAAGGTCAGTGCGGTACCCGGCTCAAGTGAAATGTCCGCAGCCTGATCCGCTGCCACAATGGCATTGAAAGAGTCTGGCGCACCGATATCCAGCAGCACCTTATAGTGGACGCCCACAAATAATGTCTGCTGAACCCGGCCATGAAACTGCAGGCAGTCTGCTCCGATAGATCTGAGGGAGATTTTCTCGGGCCGCATAAATAGCAGCACCTGGCTACCGGGCAAAGAATCTACGGATACCCTGCCCTGCTGTGCTGAAGACAACACTGGTAAAGACAGGGCAAGCTCTTGTCCGTCAAATAAACGAAACCGCGTATACCCACGGGCATCCGTGCCCACCACACTGGCTGGCAACAAATTGCTTTCTCCGAGAAACCGCGCTGTGAAGACATTGTCTGGTTGATCATACAACTGCGTAGACGGCCCAAACTGCTGCACTTTTCCGTGGCCCAGCACTGCGATTCGATCTGACATCGCCAAGGCTTCTTCCTGATCGTGGGTGACAAATACAAACGAGATGCCAAGCTCATTTTGCAGCGTTTTAAGCTCGCGCTGCATCTTACTGCGCAAGGCCCTGTCCAACGCCGAGAGCGGCTCGTCAAGCAGCAAAATTTTAGGTTGGGAGATCAGCGCCCGAGCCAGTGCCACACGCTGCTGCTGCCCTCCCGACAATTGCTGGATATGCCGGTCTGCAAAACCAGCCAGACCAACCAGCTCAAGCATTTCAGTGACGCGCCGGCGAGTCTCGGCCTTACCAGTGCGGGCTACCTCAAGGCTGTAAGCCACATTGCGCGCCACAGAAAGATGCGGAAACAGGGCATAGCGCTGAAACACCGTATTTACCGGGCGTTTGTGTGCCGGCTGGCCATTGATGTTTTGTCCGCCAATGAAAATCTCGCCTGAATCGAGATCTTCGAAACCGGCAATGACTCGCAACAAGGTGGTTTTGCCACACCCCGAAGGCCCCAGCAAAGTCAGGAACTCGTTGGGTTGAACCGTGATGGACACGTCATCCAAAGCCACCACCTCGCCCCCATCCGGCGTTTTAAACCGCTTGCGGGCATTGCGAACCTCGAGGATGGGGGCCGTGGCGGACTGCGCTGGTTCCATGAGGCTTCCTATTGCGCGGCAGCCTTGACACGCCTCCACTCGTGCGTATACATGCGGATATCACGACCCAGGTCATGGAAGATCTGCAGGCGATCCATCACCTCTTTAGGCGGGTACATGGTGGGATTGTCTGCAATTTCTTTGGGGATCAGCTTGATGGCCGGCAGGTTTGGGGTGCCATTCATTTGCTGCTGAACATTTAATGCGGCGATCTCGGGGCGCATGTAAAAATCCAGAAACTTGATCGCGTTGTCTTTGTTGGGCGCGGATTTCAGGACACACATATCTTCCTGGTACATGGTGGCCCCTTCTTTGGGAATCACGTAGGCCAGGACATCCGGCATCTGATTGACAAAAATATTGGCGCCGACATACCAATGTGCGGCGGCGACGTCGCCCGATTGCACCAGCGGGATGCTGTCGTAGGTAAAGGCCGCGATATTGTCCAATTTATCGATGACGTAGTCTGCTGCCGCGGAGACCTCGGCTTCTTTGGTGGAGTTGACCGAAGTACCGTTCATGATATGGCCAATGCCCAGTGTTTCGCGGGGGTCATCCAGCAAAATGATCTTCTTGCCTTGCTTGGCCAGATCAAAAAAGTCTTGCCAGCCTTCAATGGGCTTATCAACCATTTTTTTGTTGTAGACGATACCCACACTACCCCAAGCATAAGGCAGGCAGTACTCGGCTTTGGGATCGGTTTGCGCGCGCACAGAAGCCGGATCGATATTCTTGAAACCTGGGTGGCTGCTGATGTCTGTTTTGGCAAGCAAGCCCAGTTTGAACATCACATCGTGCATCCACACCGACGGAAACACGATGTCATAGCCTGTGGCACCCGCCTGGATCTTGGCCAGCATCTCTTCGTTGGTGCCATAAGTATCCAGAGATACCTTGACGTCGAACTCTTCTCCGAAACGCTTGAGAACTTCGGGGTTGATGTAATCACCCCAGTTATAGACGTGCAGGCTGCCTTCGGCCTGTACTGAAACGGGTACGGTCATGGCTACCAGCATGGCAGCCCCCACAGCAACGGGCACAAGGCGTTTGAGGAAATGTTTTTTAGACGATCTCATGGTGTTCTTCTTGGAGTTGTCTGATTGATGTGCGGTACCGGCTTAGGTGCTTGTACCCGTCGTGGCCGACGCCCGATGACGCCCCAGCCGCAGCACCGAGCGCACCATGCCGATAAAGGTGAGTGCCCAGGCAAACAGCGCCACATGCAAAAACAACCGTGGCATGCCTGCCAGAAAGCCAAACTCCATGGCACGGTTCATTTGCCAGGTGCAGGCTGCATACATGCCCAATGGAAACACGGCGCCCCAATACAAGGGGTCGTACACAAACGGAAAACGCTGAAACCCGTAACGCCACACCCCCAGGAGCAACAGCATCGGGATCCACCAAGACCCCGTGGCCCAGTACAGTACGGTAAAGCCCTTGAGAAACGGCAGTAAAGAAACCAGATACGGGGCATCGGGCGCATTGAGAATCAGCAAAGAACCGGCCAAGGTAGAAATCGCCATGGCGCCCATGTTGATCCAGTACGGCGGGGACAGATCGCCGGGCGACAGCCGAAAGAATACATAGCGGTAAAAAATCAGGGCCATCATCCAGATGTACAACATGCCACCCCACAACCACATCGACAGCGCCATCAAATTAAGTTCAAGGCGATATGGCTGGCTGATGTTGGCGGCCACCAAAGCGCTGGACACGGCCAAAGACTGTGTGGCCACCACCGACAACAACCAGCCGCCGCTGATGCCCTCGGCCAGGCTGGGTTTCTCGTTCTTGACCGTAAACGCGGTAAAGATGGTGTAAGTGAGGCATACCCATAAAATCACAGCCAGGGCCCACAAGACAACACCGATCGTGATATTGCCTGCCTGCACAATAAACTGGCTGGACAAAATGCCCGTGGCGGCAACTGCCGTGAAATAGCCCGGCCCCACCAGGTGGCTGACCATATCGCTGAAAAAACGCCGCGGGTAGCGCATCGCCCGCAAAAAATACAATATGCACAACACCAGATATTGCGCGATGTTGAGATAGAAAAGGGCCTGCGCAATCACCGGCCGATCCATCATGCTGGCGCCCAGCGAGACGATACCCGTGGCCATCACCAAGCCAAAGTACGCCGGCGACATCCCGGCCAAACGGGATGTCGTGACGGGCCTGGTGTTAACGGGCGGACCTTGCAGCGCTGCGCCACGCACCGGGGCTGGCACCGAGCTCTGATTGGGTGACTTCTGCGGGCCCATGCGCGGCCTCCTGCTGGTTACGGTAACAAAGCACCGACAAGCCGGTAATGTACCAGCCAGTGGCCGACATCCCAAGGATGTTTATGGCGCGTTAAAATAGCAGATTATTTTCGCAGTTTATTGCGGGCACTGCTGATGCAGGTGCCTTGCACAAGCAATGCGCCCAATTGATCACACAGGAACCCACATGGAAGCCGAACGCCAAAACCAGATCAGCACCCACATCGAGGACTATCTGGAACGCCAGGCCATTCTCCGGAGGTATCTTTGACTACGATGCCAAGGCCGAACGCCTGCTGGTAGTCAATGCCGAGCTGGAAAACCCCGATATCTGGAGCAATCCGCAGCACGCCCAGGATCTCGGACGTGAAAAGAAATCCCTAGAAACCGTTGTTCAGACATTAAGCAACCTGCAGCAAGGCTTGCTGGACGCCCGAGATCTCTTCGAACTCGCCAGTGCCGACGACGATGATGCCACTCTGCTGGCCATCGAGTCCGACTGCGATGGTTTGCGCGAAAGCCTCGAAGCACTCGAGTTTCGCCGGATGTTTGACAACCCCGCCGATCCCCTCAATTGCTTTATTGATATTCAGGCAGGCGCGGGGGGCACAGAGGCCCAGGACTGGGCTTCCATGCTGCTGCGCCAATATCTGCATTATGGCGAGCGCAAAGACTTCAAGGTCGAAGTCCTCGAAGAATCCGAGGGTGAAGTAGCCGGCATCAAGTCTGCCACCATCAAATTCGAAGGCGAATACGCCTACGGGTTGCTGCGCACTGAAACAGGCGTACACCGGCTCGTGCGCAAAAGCCCCTTCGACTCCTCCAACGGCCGTCATACCTCGTTTGCCAGTGTATTCGTGTATCCGGAAATCGATGATTCCTTCGAGATCGACATCAATCCGGCCGATTTGCGTATTGACACCTATCGCGCCAGCGGTGCGGGTGGCCAGCACATCAACAAAACCGATTCTGCCGTACGGATTACTCACAACCCCACGGGGATTGTGGTGCAGTGTCAAAACGATCGCTCGCAGCACCGCAACCGGGCAGAAGCGATGCAGATGCTGAAATCCCGCCTGTACGAGCTCGAAATGCGCAATCGCATGGCCGAGCAGCAAAAGCTGGAAGACTCCAAAAGCGATGTGGGCTGGGGGCACCAGATCCGCTCTTATGTGCTGGATCAAAGCCGCATCAAAGATTTGCGCACGGGTGTCGAAATTTCCAATACCCAAAAGGTACTGGACGGCGATCTCGACCCCTTCATCACTGCCAGCCTTAAACAAGGCGTGTAAGGGATTTCCTCCCGGGCGTTACCCCGGGGCTTGCTGCTGCCTGCCCCGGTTTACTTTTTACTGACTACACCAATGACCTCGCAGACCGAATCCCAAGCCCCCGATGAAAATCGCCTGATTGCAGAAAGGCGTGCCAAACTGGCAACCCTGCGCCAGCAGGGGCCCGCGTACCCAAACGATTTCCATCCTGACAGCCACGCCGCCACCTTGCACCAGGACTGCGACGACCTGGACGCCGATGCCTTGCAGGCGCTTGATCGCCGGGCCTGCGTCGCTGGGCGCATGATGCTCAAGCGTGTGATGGGCAAGGCCAGCTTTGCCACCTTGCAGGACGCCAGTGGGCGGCTGCAGCTATATCTGGATCGCGGGGTGTTGGGCGATGACGTCTATGCTGCATTCAAATCCTGGGATATCGGCGATATCCTTGGCGCCGAGGGGCAAGTCTTCAAGACACACAAAGGCGAGCTGTCTTTGCGGGTAGAGTCCTTACGCCTGCTCTCCAAATCACTGCGCCCCCTGCCTGATAAATTTCACGGCGTGGCCGACCAAGAACTGCGTTATCGCCAGCGCTACGTAGACCTCATCATGACGCAGGAGACGCGTGATACGTTTCTTGCACGTAGCCAGATCGTCACGGCCATCCGGCAGATTATGTCTGACGCGGATTTCCTGGAAGTGGAAACACCCATGCTGCACCCTATCCCTGGTGGCGCAGCAGCCAAGCCATTTATTACGCATCACAATGCGCTGGACATGGACATGTACCTGCGCATCGCCCCCGAGCTTTACCTCAAGCGTTTGATTGTGGGCGGATTTGAGCGCGTTTTTGAGATCAACCGCAATTTCCGCAACGAAGGCGTCAGCCCGCGGCACAATCCCGAATTTACGATGATGGAGTTTTACGCAGCCTATACGGATTATCGCTGGCTGATGGATTACACCGAATCACTGATCCGGGAAACCGCCCTGCGTGTGTGCGGCACCACCGATCTGACGTATCAGGATCAGGTCCTGGATCTTGGCCGTGCTTTCGATCGTTTGACCATCACCGAAGCAATCCTCAAGCACGCCCCCAACTACACCGCATCACAGCTGGAAGACGAAGCATTTTTGCGTACCGAGCTTGGCCGCCTGGGGGCGGATATCCGCGGCCCGGTGCTGTCTCACGCGGGCCTGGGTGCGCTGCAACTGGCTTTGTTTGAAGAAACGGCCGAGTCACGACTCTGGCACCCAACGTTTATCATCGACTACCCTGTCGAGGTGTCACCCCTGGCCCGTGCATCCGACACGCAGGCCGGCATCACCGAGCGCTTCGAGCTCTTTGCCTGCGGGCGTGAAATTGCCAACGGGTTTTCAGAGCTTAACGACCCCGAAGACCAGGCCGCACGGTTTCAGGCACAGGTGGTTGCCAAAGACGCCGGCGACGAGGAAGCCATGTACTACGACGCAGATTATGTCCGCGCATTGGAATACGGAATGCCCCCCACCGGCGGCTGTGGCATTGGCATCGACCGCCTGGTGATGATGCTCACCGACAGCGCCAACATCCGCGACGTCATCCTGTTTCCGCACCTGAGGCGCGAAGACTAAGGCTGTCGCCATTGCGGATGCAATCAAAAAGGCCAGTTCTGCTGAACTGCACCCCAAAAGTTGGACACCGATCCAACCTTTGGGGTGTTTTTCATGACGAAGTACGATGAGCAATTCAA
>NZ_JBELOK010000019.1:0-12650 GCF_040276085.1 Castellaniella sp. FW104-7C03 | reverse complement strand
GGTGGAAATGAATTCATTCCGATCGCTCCCTCAATTTCTGTTTTCAGAGGACCGGACATCTATTGTGACCGAGGGGGACCGGTAGCACTCACTTCTTTGCCTGACCTCACGGGATTGGAGGCAATCCGCCGTGCTCTGGAGGCAGAGTTTCCCTGGGCTATCGAGGCAATTGGTACCGTGATGAGCGATCTGCTTGCTCGGCGGCATCACGGAGCAGTGCGTTTGGGCTTGTCTCCCATCTTACTGGCGGGGTTGCCGGGCACAGGTAAGACACGCTTTGCGCAGCGCCTGAGTGACTTGCTGGGTACACCCAACACGGTCATCAATCTTGCTGGTATGTCCGACGTTAAGGTCTTGAAGGGGGTGGCGCGAGGCTGGTCAAGTAATCGCCCCTCTCGGATGCTGGAATTCATCCAGCAAACGCGTATCGCCAATCCTCTGTTCGTGCTCGATGAGATCGACAAGACAGGTGCTGGTTACAGCAATGGCGGTGATCCCCAGGAGGCGCTGCTTGATCTGCTTGAGCCTGGCAATGCCAAACGGTACCAGGACATCTATCTCATGGCCGAGTGTGATCTTTCACATTGCCTGTACGTTGCAACAAGCAATTCCCTGGCGAGAGTGCCAGAACCACTGCTCTCACGTTTGCGTCCGGTGTATTTTCCACCCCCTGGGCCGGAGCACACGGAGAGCATTGTGCGGGGGATGCTTGCTGACCTGGCGCGCAGCTGGGGACTGCCTGAAGGCACCTTGACGGTCACTCCGCATCAGATCGCACTTCTGCGGGGGCTTGCCCCACGCGAGCTTCGCCGTGCATTGCTTGATCTCTTTGGGGGTGAGGCAAATGGTGCCGTCTACACCCTGCATTAACCCGTCCCCGCCTGCCAGTTGTCGGCCGGTTGGGGCACTCAAAAAGTAGAGTGATTATGCAAGTCTTACATCAACGCTTTCCTGAGAATTTGTCTGGCCGCGACTTCGTAGTCGGGGATCTGCATGGGTGTTTGGATCTGTTTCAGGCGGAGCTGGATCGAATCGAGTTCGACACCACTCGGGATCGTATCTTCTCAGTGGGAGATCTGGCGGATCGTGGGCCGGACTCCATGGGTTGTCTGCGGCTGTTGCATGAGCCGTGGTTTCATGCGGTGCGAGGCAACCATGAGGATATGCTCCTCGATTATGCCTACCCGGTAGTTGCTCCATATGCTTACGGCAGGGCTACGGATCTGCTTCTTCGCAACGGCGGGCGCTGGGTGTTGGACTTGGATAAATCCGAGCAGGATGAACTCTGGGAGGATCTGGTGCCTCGGGTGGCGAAACTTCCCTATGTCATCACGGTTGGAGAGGGCGCGGCGCGATTTCATGTTGCGCATGCGGAGCTGATGACTGGATACGTGGATGAAGTCAGTACCTGGTTCAAGGGTAAGGAGAGTTCATCACCAAAACAGGTGCTGACTGACACAATGATCAACGATGAGGTGCTTGCGACAATGATCGAACCGCTCACCTGGGGAAGGCGGCTGATTCGGGAGATCAGAATGGGTGAGGCATCTGAGGTGGATACCTCTTATGGGAAACTAGTGGCTAGTCACAAACCACGGAGCTCCGGACTTGCGCTGACCTATGTTGGGCATACGCCGTTGAAATGCATGGTGCTGCACGCTTCCCACTTGTTTATTGATCGGGGAGCATATGCCAGGAAGCGAAATAGCTGCCTGGTGGTTCTGGATCATCAGCCGTGCAGAAGTGGCTCGACCCATGGCGGCATGATAGTGGGCCCTAATTACCCAGACTGTTGACTGCTGGGATCAGGGTCGGACGTATAGCTTGGCCAGTGGTCGCTTCGGATAGTGCCACTTAACCCCGGACACAGGGAATACCTATCCAAGGTCTCTAAAAAGTGATTGTGTAGGTTTGATATTTCGGCTACAGTCGAACTATGGAAACGAACACAGTCCTTGAGGCACTTGCCGCCCTAGCTCACTCGATCCGCCTATCGGTCTTTCGCCTCTTGGTGCAAGCCGGGCCAGAGGGCCTGCCCGCAGGTCGTATCGCTGAGTTGATGGAGATACCCGCCTCATCATTGTCATTTCATCTGAAAGAGCTGCACCGGGCAGGATTGCTTGCCAGTCGTCAGGACGGTCGGTCGATCATTTATTCAGCACGCTACGAGACGATGAATGATCTGCTTGGCTACCTCACTGATAACTGCTGCGGCGGTAATCCGTGCTCGCCCATCATCAGCTGTGATACCACATTGGAGTCCAAATCATGAAACGCTTCCATGTCCATGTCGCGGTCGCCGACCTGCCGGCCAGCATCCACTACTACTCAGCGCTCTTCGCAGCTGAACCCACAACGGTTAAACCCGACTATGCGAAGTGGGCACTTGACAATCCGCGGGTGAATTTTGCTATTTCCGCCCAGGGTGCATCGCCAGACAAGCTCGGTGTCGACCACCTTGGAATCCAAGTCGAATCAGATGAGGAACTGGTAGAAATGCAAGATCGCCTGGCAAGCGCGAGCCTGCCTTTGCAGGAACAAAGCAATGCGACCTGCTGCTATGCAAAATCCGACAAATACTGGTCTATCGATCCCCAAGGCGTCGCCTGGGAGTCATTTCAGACGTTGGAAGGCGCACCGACCTATGGCCAATCTCGTCAGGCTACAGGCAAGGGTGCTGCGTGCTGCACACCTGCACCAAGCTCCTTCGATGTGCCGCCCGAGGCAGAAAACGCATGCTGTAAGCCTGGCTCATCGTGCTGCTAGGCCTAATGGATCAACCTTTTTATGACTTCAAATTAGTAACCCATCATGTCTGATAAAACTTTCAATGTGCTGGGCAAAGGACACTTTCGAGCCTATAGCGCTGGTAGTCAACCAGCCGGTAAGGTGACAGTGGAGCCTAAGGAATGAGTTCGGTAGCACAAGTATCCGCTGTACCTCAGGGCCGTGGCATCAGTTTCTTCGAGCGCTACCTGACTGTCTGGGTAATGCTGTGTATCGTGGCTGGTATTTTGCTGGGTCAAGGAATGCCGGGGGTATTTCAAGGCATCGCTGCTTTGGAGGTGGCGCAAGTCAACCTTCCGGTGGGGCTACTGATCTGGGTCATGATCATCCCCATGCTGATCAAGATTGATTTCGCAGCCATGGGGCAGGTGGCAAGCCACTGGCGGGGCATCGGCGTAACACTATTCGTAAACTGGCTGGTGAAGCCCTTTTCGATGGCGTTGCTGGCTTGGATTTTCATTCGACATCTCTTTGCTGGATGGTTACCTGCTGACCAGCTTGATAGTTATGTAGCAGGGTTGATTCTGCTGGCTGCCGCGCCATGTACAGCGATGGTGTTCGTCTGGTCGCAGCTATGCAAGGGTGATCCCTATTTCACACTATCTCAGGTGGCACTCAACGATGCCATCATGATCGTGGCGTTTGCACCGGTAGTGGCTCTATTGCTCGGGCTATCCTCGATCTCGGTGCCGTGGGATACGCTCATAACGTCGGTCGTGCTGTACATCATCGTTCCGGTGTTCATCGCGCAATTGATCCGTAAGCTGCTGCTCTCCAGGGGAGAAGCGACATATCAGCGCGTGGTCAATGCATTGGGCCCGTACTCTATCGCCGCACTGTTGGCCACGCTGGTTCTGCTGTTTGGTTTCCAGGGCAACGCGATTGTTGAAAAGCCACTGATTATCCTACTGCTGGCGATCCCGATACTGATTCAGGTCGTACTCAATTCTGGCCTGGCCTATTACCTGAATCGCCAGCTTGGCGTAGCCCATTGTGTGGCAGGGCCGTCGGCTCTGATCGGCGCCAGTAATTTCTTTGAACTGGCTGTGGCCACAGCTATTAGCCTGTTCGGTTTCCAATCTGGTGCGGCCCTCGCTACCGTGGTCGGCGTGCTCATTGAAGTACCCATCATGCTGGTCGTGGTTCGCATCGTTAATCGCTCACGCCCCTGGTATGAAGCAAAGGCAAGCTAAGGATCCACGATGTCTACAACCATTTATCACAACCCCGAGTGCGGCACATCCCGCAATACGCTGGCCATGATTCGCAATGCGGGCATAGAGCCGCAGGTGATCGAGTATCTGAGCGCGCCACCGGCTCGTGCCGAGCTGCAGAATATGATTCGTCAAGCAGGCTTATCGGTGCGCCAGGCGATCCGGGAAAAGGGCACCCCTTATGTGGAGCTCGGCCTGGATAACCTTGACCTGACAGATGATCAATTATTGGATGCCATGTTGGCGCATCCGATCCTGATTAATCGCCCGTTCGTTATCACAGAGCTTGGGGTGCGCCTGTGCCGGCCATCGGAGCTCGTGCTCGACATTCTGCCTTCTCCTCAACAAGGAGCCTTCTCTAAGGAGGATGGGGAGGTGGTGGTGGACTCAGCAGGCCGGAGGGCAAACCGATGATCGAAACATTGCCCAACGTTATACCGTCGGTGCTGGATGCACCTGATTTGAGCAAGTTGGAGCCGATACGTGCCAGCACCCATGCCCCTCGCATTCTGTTGTTGTATGGCTCGCTTCGTGAGACCTCATACAGCCGACTGCTCACACTGGAAGCTGAACGCATTTTGCAGCAGTTTGGCGTCGAAACCCGCGTTTTTGATCCACATGGTTTACCAGTGACGGATAGCGTACCAGTAGCGTTCTAAGTATTATCTAAGCTGTTTTTTTGATCAAAGAAGCTTCCCCTCAATCGCTAGTTTTCTTGCTTTTGCATGTCGGCTTTGTCGCCCCTTCACGGGGCTTTGGGTTCCGAGTGCGGGTGTTTCGTTTTTTGCTTACCAGGCGGGACAGGTGGAGGTGTAGCGACCGAAGTAATTACAAGCGACTGCCCAGGTTGCTTGCGGCCAATGTCAGCCACAGCAACCACTCTCCTTGTCATGCTCCTGAACTGGTGGACACGGCACCGAACCGTATGAGCAATACACACAGCAGTCGCCAGGCTTGGGCTTCAGCACAACGTGGCATTGCTCGCACTCGTAGAACCATTGGCAGGCGTCGGTCGGCATGATTTCTGCTTTGACGTACCCACATTCGGGACAAGTCAGGGCCGACTTCAGGACAATGGTACTCACTTCGTGTGCTCCACCAACGTCGACGGATAGCCTGCATCCGTCGTAGCCTTTACGAGAGCATCGGCATTGGTCTTGGAGCTCTCAAAGGTCACGGTGGCCAGTCGCTTGCCAAAGTCTATTTCCGCCTGACTTACCCCCGGTACCTTGGTGAGCGCTTTCTTCACCGTAATGGGGCATACCGGACAATCCATCGTCGGCACAGACAATGTGACGGTCGTGGGGATGGCCCAGACTGGGGTAGTCAACACGCTCAAGGCGGCTACGGCAAGAATCTTTTTCATACCATCTTCCTTCTAGTAAAACCATGGCGCGATATACGGAAACATGAGTGCACTCAGCACTAGCCCCGATACGGCGCCGAATAACAATTTGTAGATGCGCCTGACCTGCGGCATGGCACACATGTCTCTAGGCGCACACACGAGGGTAGGCCGCCAGATACGTCGCCAGGCAAAGAACAACGCCACTAATGCCACGCTTATGAAGAGGGGCCGATAGGGTTCGAGCACGGTCAGATTGCCGATCCAGGCCCCCGACACGCCAAGTGCGATCAGCACTAACGGCCCCAGACAGCAGGTCGAGGCGAGGAGCGCAGCAATTCCACCGGCAAGCAATGCAGCGTGCCCTGGCTGTGTGGGCGGGGAGGTGTTTTTGTTGGTAGCATCGGTTCGCATGATGTAAGCTTAATGCTGTACTTAAGTACAGAGTCAACTAATGGAAAACACATCAAAGACGCTCACTGTGGGCCTGTTGGCGCAGGCTGTTGGGATTACTGTTGAGGCCATTCGCTTCTACCAGCGCAAGGGCCTGATGCCTCTGCCGGAGCGCGCCTATGGCAGTATTCGCCGCTATACCGACGCCGATCTTGATCGGGTGCGCTTTATCAAAACGTCGCAGCGACTGGGCTTTAGCCTTGCCGAAGTGGGTGAGCTACTGAAGCTTGACGACGGCACGCATTGCGAGGATGCGCGTGAGATTGCCGAGCATAAGCTTCAAGACGTACGCGAAAAGCTCGCTGATCTGCAGCGTATCGAAAGGGCACTTGATCAACTCGTGGCCCAATGCGACTCAGCGCACAATGCGGTCAAATGTCCGCTGATCGCGTCATTGCGCGAGCCAAACGAATTCTCCACCAAACCTCTGTAGAGTTCACATGCCTATCCTCAACTGGAAGCAGAATTTACGTCAACCGGGTGTGATTTCGGCCTTGCTTGCAGCGCTGCTGTTCGGCGCCGGGACACCTCTGGCTAAATTACTGCTGGAGAGTGTCAGCCCATGGCTGCTGGCCGGCCTGCTTTATCTGGGCTCCGGTGTTGGACTCACACTCTATCGCCGCTTAAAGCGCGCTCCAGCGGTGCGCTTACCACGCCATGAAGTGCCCTGGCTGCTCGGGGCCATCGGCGCTGGCGGCGTGGTTGGTCCGGTCTTGCTCATGATCGGCTTAACGGGGATGCCGGCATCGGGCGCCTCCTTGCTGCTGAATGCAGAAGGGGTGTTTACGGCGCTTTTGGCGTGGTTCGTCTTCAAAGAAAATTTTGATCGTCGCATTGCGCTGGGCATGGCGGTCATTGTCGCTGGAGCGTTGGTGCTGAGCTGGCCTGGCGAAGCGCGCTTTGCGGGCCTCTGGCCAGCATTGGCTGCGCTAGGAGCATGTTTGGCTTGGGGCGTAGACAACAATCTCACGCGCAAGGTCTCGCTTACAGACGCCACATGGATCGCTGCGGTGAAGGGGCTTGTCGCCGGTACCGTCAATTTAACCTTGGCTTTTATTCTGGGTTCCTCGATGCCATCATGGCCAAGTCTGGCTGGCGCCATGGTGGTGGGGTTTTTAGCCTATGGCGTGAGCTTGGCGCTATTCGTTGTGGGTCTGCGCCATCTGGGTACCGCACGTACCGGGGCATATTTTTCGGTGGCGCCGTTCTTTGGTGCCGTGCTGGCTATCATGTTGGGAGAGCCAGTGACTACGCCCCTACTTGTCGCGGGCCTATTAATGGCGATCGGCATATGGCTGCACCTGACTGAGCACCACAGCCATACTCATACTCATGAGGCGCTAGAGCATCAGCATCAGCATACCCATGATGAGCATCATCAGCATTCGCACGATACGCCCGTCGCGCCGGGTATCGCACATAGCCATTGGCATCGTCATGAGCCGTTAACCCACGCTCACGAGCACTTTCCGGATGCTCATCATCGACACAAGCATTGATCCCATGCCGTTCCCCAGCAAACTGCATGGCCCAAATCTTAGGTAGATAAGTGCTCATAGAGGATCATGGCGCCGACCCCGATCAATACGAGCCCGCCGAGAATTTCAGCTTTCTTACCGATAACACTCCCCAAGTACCGTCCAACCATGATGCCGATAGTCACCATAATCGTCGTCGCCAGCCCGATTAGAAGTGCTGCTTCAACAATACTGACTTCGATGAAGGCAAGACCCACTCCGACGGCCATCGCATCGATGCTGGTTGCGACAGCAGTCAGGGCAAGGGTGACGAAGGATTGGTCTTTGGGTTCCTCTATATTGGCAGCCTCATCCTCTGTTTTGGCGCCCTCCCAAATCATTCGGCCGCCCAAAACAAGCAGCAGGATAAAAGCGATCCAATGATCCCATTCGGCGATCCAGGCAGCTGCTATTGAGCCGATGGCCCAGCCGATTACGGGCGTAATGGCTTCGATAATGCCAAACAACAAGCCAATGCGTAGCGCCTGGAAAAGGCGGGGCTTTTGCATGACTGCGCCTTTGCCAATCGCTGCGGCAAACGCGTCAGTAGACATAGCAAGGGCTAAGAAAACGAGGGAGGTAAAGCTCATGATAGGAGTTCCAGTCGGGCGGCCATGGCACTTCTGCGCGCCCGACTCGATACGCAGAAATGTCAATGGTCTTGCCTACCTTTCGGCTATCCATGCCACGGCAGAAGTCGAGAATGTTGACATGGACTCTCCTGAATTGCTCAGAAGATGGCTACTCCCCAAAGTGTGACACCCATTATACCGGGCTAACTGCAGCGAACAAGTTTGGACGGTTGCAGGAATCAGACCTGTGGGGCGGCAAGTTGGCCGCGCGAGAAGATGACAGAAATGTAATGAAACTGATGGCAAATTGTTAGCTTTGAGGGCAGCGAAGTATGGCATGATCAATCTGCCTAACCATCTGTTTCAATCTTGGGCTCTACGCTATTTCTGGATGGTGATAGCGGTCAGCGTAGCCCAGTATCAAACGGGGAAAGCGGCTGCGCTATGACACCACACAACCACGATCACGACCATGCTCATCACGGCCAGCGAGGTGATTTGAGCACTGGATCAATGCGAATTGGTGAGGCTCACGCTGAGCCGACTGAGTCCTCGGCTTTGACATTAAAAGATCCGGTTTGCGGCATGGCGGTGACCGAACAATCGCCACACCATCTTGAGCATGACGGTCGGCCGTATTATTTCTGCAGTGCTGGCTGCCGAGCCAAATTCAGCGCCGACCCGGCCAAATATCTCTCTAAGAATCAAGCAGGAGAGCAGCACACCGAGGTAGCTGCGCCAGGCACGATCTACACCTGCCCGATGCATCCCGAGATTCGCCAAAACCAACCCGGAAACTGCCCCAAGTGCGGTATGGGGCTTGAGCCGCTTATGCCCACACTCGATGATGATAATCCCGAGTTGGTGGACTTTAGCCGTCGGTTTTGGTGGACCTTGCCGCTCACCCTGATCGTCACCACGCTGGCCATGTTCGGACACCAGTTGGGCTGGTTTGAGCTGACCACCCAAAGCTGGATTGAACTAGTGCTCTCCCTCCCGGTGGTGCTCTGGGCAGGTTGGCCGTTTTTTGTGCGAGGTGTTCAATCGGTGATTAACCGCAGCCCGAATATGTGGACACTCATTGGATTAGGAACCGCAGCGGCTTTTATCTATAGCGTCGTGGCAACCGTCACACCTGAAGTATTCCCGGATACGTTTCTGTCCATGGGGCGCATCGCGGTGTACTTTGAGGCCGCAGTCGTCATCATCTCACTGACGCTTTTTGGGCAAATTCTTGAGTTAAAGGCGCGCTCGCAGACCTCTGCGGCCATCAAGTCCCTCATGGGGTTGGCGCCGAAAACAGCACGACGTATCGGGCCTGATGGCACTGAAGAAGACGTACCGCTTACCCATGTCCATGAAGGCGATCGCTTGCGCGTGCGCCCAGGCGAAAAAGTGCCGGTTGATGGGACGGTAGAGGAGGGCGCAAGTTCAATTGACGAATCCATGCTGACCGGTGAACCGCTACCGGTAAGCAAGCGCGTGGGCGACAAGGTGATCGGTGCAACGATGAATACATCCGGCGCCTTGGTGATCCGCGCCGAGAAGGTCGGTGCGGCTACGGTATTGGCTCAGATCGTGCAGCTCGTGGCGCAGGCACAGCGCTCCCGAGCCCCCATGCAGCGCATGGCTGATCACGTGGCAGGGTATTTCGTCATGGCGGTGGTCGCTATTGCTATCATCACGTTTTTCGTGTGGGGGCTCTGGGGACCACAGCCAAGCTGGGTATATGGCCTCATCAATGCGGTGGCCGTCCTGATCATTGCTTGCCCGTGCGCGTTAGGCCTGGCTACGCCCATGTCCATCATGGTGGCGACGGGTCGAGGTGCGACGCACGGCGTCTTGTTCCGCGATGCGGCCGCGATCGAGAATTTCCGCAAAGTTGATACCTTGATCGTCGATAAGACCGGCACCCTGACCGAAGGACGACCCATATTTGAGCAAGCGGTTCCCGTCCAAGGCGGTACTGCTGACGAGGTCTTGCGCCTGGCTGCCAGTCTGGATCAGGGCAGCGAACATCCATTGGCCGATGCCATTGTCAGCGCCGCACGTGGCCAGGGCATCGAATTGGCTACGGTAGATGGGTTTGAGTCTGGTACGGGGATCGGGGTTCGCGGCACGGTCGAAGGCAAGCGCCTAGCACTCGGTAATACCGCGTTGATGCAGCAAGAAGACATTGATGTCGCGATACTGAGCGAGAAGGCAGAGAACCTGCGTGTCCAGGGTGCAAGCGTCATGTATCTTGCGGCAGATGGTCGCCTATTAGGCCTGCTTGCTGTATCGGACCCTATCAAATCCAGCACGCAAGAAGCGGTGGATGAACTGAAGGCGGCTGGAATCCGGGTCATCATGGCCACCGGCGATGGGGTATCCACCGCCAAAGCGGTTGCCCAGCGCCTGGGTATCGACGAATTCCATGGGGAGGTAAAGCCAGCCGATAAGCTTGATCTTGTCACCGAGCTTCAAAAGCAGGGACATATCGTAGCGATGGCTGGGGATGGTATTAATGACGCGCCCGCTTTGGCAAAAGCCGATGTGGGCATTGCTATGGGCACCGGTACTGATGTCGCCATGAATAGCGCTCAGGTCACGCTGGTAAAAGGTGATTTACGAGGGATATCAATCGCCCGTCATTTGTCTGATGCGACGATTACGAATATGAAGCAAAACCTGGGGTTCGCCTTTGTTTATAACGCCTTGGGTGTGCCGCTGGCAGCAGGTGTGATCTATCCGCTGACGGGCCTGCTGCTTTCACCCATGTTTGCGGCGCTCGCCATGAGTCTGAGTTCAGCATCGGTGGTGGCCAATGCATTGCGCTTGCGCAATGCAAAGTAATTGGCCATCCCTTGGTCGGGCACTTACTGTTGCGGTTGTAGCGTGATTTCCTTCTGGGCAGCCAGCGCTTTCGGCGGCCAGGAGCTCTTGATATAAGCCAGTACGGCTGCAATATCAGCGTCGCTCAGCAGCTTGTCATAGGCAGGCATATCGCTCACGTATCCGGGAGGCGCGGTTTTGCCTGGTACCAAGCCATTTTTGACGATCTCAATCAATACAGTGTCTGGATGATGCCAGGTGTGCCCCGTTACATCATGGGGTGGCGCGGGCAGACGTCCGTCTGCTCGGCGCATCCGCCAGTCAGGTTGGCCCTCCAGCTTTGCTCCGTGGCAGGCAGCACAATTGTTGGCGTAGATTTGCCTTCCAAGGGTCACGAGTGCTTGATCTGAAGGATCAATATAAGTCGATTGTGAACTCCTCGAAGACTCATATATGAATACGCCTGTGCCAAGCGCCAAAATGCCAAATACGCCAATAATCGCAGTTGCTTTCTTCATGAATGTCGTCGTTATCCTTGTTACTGTGGGGTCAATGTCGCGTGTGGACTACCGCTACTTGGGCAGCAAAACTGTAACCTCATTTTTGGGCGTAGGCGGCCAGTCGTCGCTTTTCTTGGATAGGATCTACCGGCTGATCATTGACTCGCAGCTCGTAGTGCAGATGGGGGCCGCTGGATATCCCGGTAGAGCCCACATACCCAATGATCTGCCCCTTTTCGATGCTTGCCCCTTTCTTCAGGCCACTCTTAAAACGACTTTGATGGGCATAGACGGTGGAGTACATAGCGTTATGCTCTATAAAGATCACTTTCCCATATCCATTCTGGGTGCCGATGAAAGATATCTTTCCCCGAGCTGTTGCACGGATGGGTGTGCCTTTGGGGGCAGGATAATCAAGACCTTGATGGCCTGCCCACTTGCCCGATACGGGATGAAGTCGATAGCCAAATGCAGAATTGATACGCGCGCGTTTGCTCAGCGGCGTGTCAAAAAATATCTTCCGCAGATTTTCCAGGCGAGGAGCCGCCTTATGTGAGTGTTCACCGAGTACGTGAACGGGGTCTTCGACGATAGAGATTTGCCTGACCTCGGATGCGGCCGCAGTACCTACCACGAGGTAACTGGCGATCAGAAATAGGTTCTTTAATATCGTATACATGTCACATGGAAAATATTTGGATAGTGCTAGAGCACGGCTCGACTTTTGTAGCCAAATCGGCTCTAGCGGATGTGGGAGAACATCGCGTTACCCGACTTTTACCTTGCCGACCATGCCTGCTTCCATGTGCCCAGCTATCAGGCAAGCAAAGTCAACGGTACCAGCTTGAGTGAACTGCCAGACCAGCCCGCCTTTTTGGCCGGGGTTAAGCGAAATCATATTGGGTTCGGCATGCTTCATGCCAGGCATCTTTTTCATCATGGCTGCATGATCGCGCATTTCGGCGGCCGATCCGATCACCATTTCGTGGGGGACTTTGCCAGAGTTTTTAATTAGAAACCGGACGGTGTCACCGGCCTTTACGTTGATCTCTCCTGGTGTAAAGCGCATTGAGTCGTCCATGACGATTTCTATTGTCTGGGTGACTTTGGCCGCGTCGCCAGGTTGTCCCATGGCTGAGCTGTTTTCTTTCATGCTGGACATATCGTGGTCTTGCATCATGGTGCCATCTTTCATCTCATGACCTCCACCGTGACTCCCAGCGGCCAGTGCCAGGGCTGGTAACGTGCTTAAGATCAATATAGAGAGTATTTTTTTCATAAAAACCGTTTTTTGACAGTTAAAGGGTAAGGGCATCAAGCGTGATGCCCACTGGTACAACAGTTAAAATCGAAAACTCAAGCCCGCCACAATGAACTGCACCCCAAAAGTTGGACACCAATCCAACCTTTGGGGTGTTTTTCATGGCGAGACATGATGCGAGCTTCAA
>NZ_JBELOK010000018.1:0-14006 GCF_040276085.1 Castellaniella sp. FW104-7C03 | reverse complement strand
GGCTCAATGCGGCTGGAACGGTGTGATTAACCGTGTCTGATGAATGCCCATCCCCCGATTATGGGGTAGAGCCAAAAGTTCGAGGCTGTCGACAAAGTCTCTATGGAAGCCGTGGAGTTGTCGTGGGGCCTGCATGGGGACAACGGGTTAAAAAACCCGACGTCAGGCTATCAAAAAATTCCAGGGCTGTCGCGTAAGTTGCTGATTTTGCTAGTTATTGATAGTATATGTTCAGCAGCTTTAAGCGCTATGGTGCGAACGGAGAGACTTGAACTCTCACGCCTTTCGGCGCCAGAACCTAAATCTGGTGCGTCTACCAATTCCGCCACGCTCGCAAGGTAAGCCGTAGATTATAGCCTGAAATCTCCGCATTCCTGGCTGTTCTACGCGCAAGTCTACTTTCCGCTAAAATAGCCTGTTCATTGTCCATCACTATCAATAGGTTCCGAATGCAGCCCGTGGTTGAAAAACTGTCCGGCCTGGAGCGCCGTGTCGATCTGAGCGTCTCAGTCGCCGACATCGAGAAAGAAGTCCAGGCACAACTCAAACGCGTCGCCCGCACCGCCAAGGTTCAGGGCTTCCGTCCAGGCAAGGCCCCCTTGTCCGTGATCGAACGCAGCCACGGCCCGTCGGTGCGTTACGACGTCGTTAACTCCGAGATCGGCAAATCCCTGGATAAGGTCATTGCCGACGCCAACTTGCGTCTGGCTGGCAGCCCCAGTCTCGAGCCCAAGCTCGAAGGTGCAGAAGACGGCGTGATGGCGTTTTCCGCCACCTTCGAAGTCTACCCGGATGTCGAGCTCCCCGACCTCGCCGCGCTTGAAGTCACCCGCAGCGCAGCCCAGGTTGGCGAAGCCGAAGTCCAGAAAACACTGGATATCCTGCGCCGCCAGCGCACCATCTTCAAAGCTGCGCCAGATCGTGCCGCCCAAGAGGGCGATCGCGTCACGCTCGACTTTGCCGGCACCATCGACGGTGTGGCATTTGACGGCGGCACCGCAGAAGACTTCCCGTTTGTGCTGGGGCAGGGCCGCATGTTGCCCGAGTTCGAAGCCGCTGCCACGGGTCTGAAAGCCGGTGAAACCAAGACTTTCCCGCTCGATTTCCCCGAAGACTACGGCAGTCCTGCCGTCGCGGGCAAGAATGCCGAGTTCACCATCATGGTCAAAGAAGTCGCCGAGCCCGAGCTTCCCGAAATCGACGCCGATTTCGCCAAATCTCTGGGACAAGCCGAAGGCGACATCGACGCTCTGCTGGCAGATGTGCGCGGCAACGTCGAGCGCGAAGCCCAGGCCCGTGCCAAAAGCCGTACCAAATCTAGTGTCATGGACGCCCTTGCCAATGCGTGCTCGTTTGATCTGCCCAAGGCCCTGATCGACAGCGAAGTCGCCAGCCGCACTGCAGCCGCACGCGAAGAGCTCAAGCAACGTGGCTTGCCCAATGCTGATTCCATCCCCATCCCCGAAGACACCTTCCGCCCCGAAGCCGAGCGCCGTGTGCGTCTGGGCCTGCTGGTCGGAGAGCTCATCAAGGCTGCCGATCTTACCGCCAAGCCCGAGCAGGTTCGTGCCCGCATCGAAGACTTCGCCAAGAGCTACGAGCAACCGGCCCAAGTGGTGGCTTACTATCTGGCCGATCGTCAACGCCGCGCCGAGATCGAATCCCTCGTCCTCGAAGATAACGTCGTCGACCACGTGCTGTCTTTGGCTAAGGTCACCGACGAAAACGTCGATTTTGATACCTTGATGGGAACACGTTAATGTCCAGGTTCGCCGATTTCTACGCATCGATGTACGGTGGAGAATCCGTCACACCCACGGGCCTTGGCTACGTGCCCATCGTAATCGAGCAATCGGGCCGTGGCGAGCGTTCCTACGACATTTATTCGCGCTTGTTGCGTGAAAGAGTGATTTTTTTCGTCGGCGCCGTCAACGATCAATCCGCCAATCTGGTGGTTGCCCAGTTGCTCTTCCTGGAGTCGGAGAACCCTGACAAAGATATTTCCCTGTACATCAACTCCCCGGGCGGCTCCGTGTACGCGGGGATGGCCATCTATGACACCATGCAGTTCGTCAAGCCGGCCGTCTCCACCCTGTGTACCGGCCTGGCAGCCAGCATGGGGGCTTTTTTGCTGGCAGCCGGCGAGAAAGGCAAGCGCTATGCATTGCCCAACTCGCGTATCATGATTCACCAGCCGTCAGGTGGTGCGCAGGGACAGGCGTCTGATATCCAGATTCAGGCCAAAGAAATCCTCAGCCTGCGTGAGCGCCTCAACGGTATTTTGGCCGAGCGCACCGGGCAGGGCATCGAACGCATCGCGGAAGATACCGAACGTGATAACTTCATGTCAGCCGAGGACGCCCAGGCTTATGGCCTGATTGACAAGGTTCTGGTTTCGCGCACCAACGAAACCCTATAAGTACAGGTTTGCCATGACTGAAAAAAAGGGATCCGGCGAGGACAAGACCTTGCACTGCTCCTTCTGCAACAAAAGCCAGGCTGAAGTCCATAAACTGATCGCCGGGCCCTCGGTGTTCATTTGTGATGAATGCATCAGTCTGTGCAACGACATCATCCTCGACGAAAAGCAGGAAGCCGCCCGGGATGCCGTGCGCAACGAGCTGCCATCTCCGCAAGAGATCAAGTCGTTCCTCGATGGCTATGTCATCGGGCAAGAAACACCCAAACGCAATTTGGCGGTGGCGGTCTACAACCACTACAAGCGTATCCGTTACGCAGATGCCAAAACCGGCGATGTAGAACTCTCCAAAAGCAATATTTTGCTTATTGGGCCCACGGGCTCGGGCAAGACCTTGCTGGCCCAAACCCTTGCACGGATGCTGGATGTGCCGTTCGTGATGGCCGATGCCACCACGCTAACCGAAGCCGGTTATGTGGGTGAAGACGTCGAAAACATCATCCAGAAGTTGCTGCAAAACTGCAACTACGATGTCGAGAAGGCGCAGCGCGCCATTGTCTACATCGATGAGATCGACAAAATTTCCCGTAAATCGGATAACCCGTCGATCACCCGCGATGTCTCCGGCGAAGGTGTGCAACAGGCACTGCTCAAGCTGATCGAAGGCACCGTCGCCTCGGTACCGCCGCAGGGTGGGCGCAAGCATCCCAATCAGGATTTCGTTCAGGTCGACACCACCAACATTCTCTTCATCGTGGGTGGTGCGTTTGACGGCCTCGAGAAAATCATCCGCGACCGCAGCGAGCGCTCTGGTATTGGTTTCTCTGCCACGGTTCGTGCCCGCTCTGAACGCGGAGTCGGTGAGCTTTTTGCCGAAGTCGAGCCCGAGGATCTGATCAAATTTGGTCTGATCCCCGAGCTTGTCGGGCGTCTTCCGGTGGTCGCTACCCTCGAAGAGCTCAAAGAAGATACGCTGGTTCGTATCCTCACCGAGCCTCGCAATGCGGTGGTCAAGCAATTCCGCAAATTGCTCGAAATGGAAGACGTCGAGCTCGAAGTCACACCCGAGGCACTCACCGCCATTGCACAGCGTGCAATCAAGCGGCGTACGGGGGCACGGGGTCTGCGCTCGATCATAGAGCAAGCCCTTTTGGGTACGATGTTCGAGCTGCCTTCCCGCCACGACATCAATAAGGTAGTGCTGGATGCCGACGCAGTAGAGGGCAAGCATGCGCCACAATTGATTCAGGGTACACGACGCAGTCAGTCGCCCTCCGAGGACGAAAAAACACTGCGCTCGGCTGCAGCGTAACGACATCAGCTGCGGCACCGGCGTTCTGCCTATATACTGGTTTGTGCGTGCTGGCCCTTGAAACCGCTGGCACTGTCACCATATACCAAAGCAGGCAACATGCTAAAAAAGGAAGCCTGCGCTTCCTTTTTTTTAGAATCAATCTTTTAGGAAGCAACCATGTCTGCTAGTCAGATTCTGACACAGGAACCTGCGGATCTGCCGCTGCTGCCGCTGCGTGACGTCGTCGTTTTTCCACATATGGTCATCCCGCTGTTTGTGGGGCGTCCGCGATCCATCAAGGCGCTCGAGCTTGCCATGGAGGCAGGCAACAGCATCATGCTGGTCGCCCAAAAGTCAGCCAGCAAGGATGATCCCACCCCGGACGACCTCTACGAGATCGGCTGTGCGGCCAGTATTTTGCAAATGCTCAAGCTCCCCGATGGCACCGTCAAGGTGTTGGTCGAAGGCCTTCAGCGTGCCCGGATTCTTTCTGTCTCTGATGCCGAAACGCACTTTACGTCTCGCGTCAGTGGCATCGAAGAAGAAACCACCGAAATCGCCGAAGCCGAAGCGCTGCGCCGGGCGGTACTCGGGCAATTCGAGCAATACGTCAAGCTCAATAAAAAAATTCCTCAGGAAATCCTCACTTCGCTGTCTGGTATTGATGATGCCGGCCGCCTGGCGGATACCATTGCGGCACATCTGCCACTCAAGATCGAGCAAAAGCAGTCTTTGCTGGAGATGCCTGGTGCCGAAAACCGCCTCGAATCCCTTCTGGCCCAACTAGAGTCCGAGATTGAGATTCTTCAGGTCGAAAAGCGGATTCGTGGCCGCGTGAAAAAGCAGATGGAGAAAAGCCAGCGCGACTACTACCTCAACGAGCAGGTCAAGGCCATCCAGAAAGAACTGGGCGAGGGCGAAGAAGGCGCTGATATCGAGGAGCTCGAGCACAAGATCGAAGCCGCCCGGATGTCCAAGGAAGCCCGTAAAAAGGCCGATGCCGAGCTTAAAAAGCTGAAGCTGATGTCTCCGATGTCTGCTGAGGCAACGGTGGTGCGCAATTACATCGATACCCTGCTGAGCCTGCCTTGGTACAAGAAAAGCCGCGTCAATAACACCCTGAAAAATGCCGAAGAAGTGCTCGATGCCGATCACTATGGCCTGGAGAAGGTCAAAGAGCGCATTGTCGAGTACCTTGCCGTGCAACAGCGCGTAGACAAACTGAAGGCGCCTATTCTTTGTCTGGTGGGGCCTCCGGGCGTGGGTAAAACCTCGCTGGGGCAATCCGTAGCCCGTGCCACCAATCGCAAGTTTGTGCGCATGGCGCTGGGTGGTGTGCGCGATGAAGCCGAGATCCGTGGCCATCGCCGCACGTATATTGGTTCCATGCCGGGCAAGATCCTGCAAAACATGAGCAAAGTGGGTGTACGCAACCCCTTGTTTTTGCTGGATGAGATCGACAAACTCGGTGCTGATTTCCGTGGCGATCCATCTTCGGCCTTGCTCGAGGTGCTGGATCCCGAGCAAAACCATACGTTCCAGGATCACTACATCGAGGTCGATTTCGATCTCTCGGATGTGATGTTTGTGGCAACCAGCAACACGCTCAACATCCCGCCCGCATTGCTGGATCGCATGGAAGTCATCCGTCTCTCGGGCTATACCGAAGACGAAAAAGTGCACATCGCGTTTGATCATTTGCTGCCCAAGCTCATGAAAAACAACGGTGTCCAAGAAGGCGAACTCTCCGTCACCGAGGCCGCCATCCGCGATATCGTGCGCTACTACACCCGCGAAGCCGGTGTGCGTGCGCTTGAGCGTGAAATCTCCAAGATCTGCCGCAAGGCGGTCAAGCGCCTGTTGTCATCCAATACTATGGCCAAGAAAGGCCACAAGGCAAAGATCAAAGAGTCGATCACGGTTGATTCGGATAATCTTGGCGATTACCTGGGTGTGCGTCGCTACAGCTTTGGCGTGGCCGAGAAAGAAGACCGCGTGGGTCAGGTAACCGGCTTGGCCTGGACAGAAGTCGGGGGCGACCTCCTCACCATCGAGGTGGCCGACATGCCTGGCAAGGGTGTCGTCACCCGTACGGGTTCACTCGGCGATGTGATGAAAGAATCCGTCGAGGCAGCACGCACGGTGGTCAGGGCACGTGCCCGTCATTGGGGTATTGCCGATCAGGTCTTTGAAAAGCACGATCTGCACGTGCACTTTCCTGAAGGCGCCACGCCCAAGGATGGTCCGTCTGCGGGGATCGCCATCACAACCGCCATGGTGTCTGCGCTTACCGGCATCCCTGTACGCTCGGATGTGGCCATGACGGGTGAAATCACCCTGCGTGGCGAGGTTCTGGAAATCGGCGGCCTGAAAGAGAAACTGCTGGCTGCACATCGGGGCGGCGTCAAAACCGTGATGATCCCCGAGGAAAACGTCAAGGATCTGGCCGAAATTCCGGACAACGTCAAAAACCACCTTGAGATTATTCCGGTTCGCTGGATTGATCGGGTACTTGAAGTTGCCTTGCGGCGAGTGCCGGTACCTTTGTCTGACGAGGAAGTTGCCCGATTGGCCGCAGAGGCGGTGGCAACCGCCAAGCCGGCAGAACCAGGTTCTGGGGGCGTGCTTAAACACTAAACAGGGTATATGCGGGTGGGCTAGTGCAGAGATTGTGTACGAATAAGGCCCACCGCAATCCCTTCGATGGCGAAGTCGTCTGCTGCGGTGATCTCGATGGCTTGAAAATCGGTGTTTTCGGGCAGCAGGCGGATACGCTGGCCAATATGCTCCAGGCGCTTTACCGTGACATCATCGCCCAGACGTGCAACCACAATCTGGCCGTGGTTTGCCTGGGGCGTGCTGTGTACCGCCAGGAGGTCGCCATCCAGGATGCCGATATCGCGCATGCTGCTGCCTCGCACCCGAAGCAGGTAATCGGGTGAGGTATCAAATAGACCAGGAGATACGGGGATTTCGCGCTCGACGTGCTGAGCCGCGAGAATTGGGTGGCCGGCGGCCACGCGTCCGATGATCGGGAGCAGGCGGGTATCGGTGGTTGCAACCCACGCAGGCCCGCCGGGCAGTGCCAACGGTGGGATGTTGTCTTGGGCGGATAGGGCATTGCCGCCCTGGTGGGTTTGTATCGAGGCTGCCTGTGGTTGTGTGGCGGCTGACATTGCCAGTGGAGTAAGCTGAATGCCGCGCGACGTGCCGGCTGCCAACTGGATGTAACCCTTGCGTGCCAGTGCCCGGAGATGGTCTTCGGCTGCGTTGGCAGAGCGGAAACCCAATGCCCGGGCAATTTCTGCCCGAGTGGGGGGCCGCCCCGTCTGGCTGATGGCCTGGACAATGAGTGTCAGGATTTCTGACTGGCGGGCAGTAAGCTTAAGGGACATGGCCGATTACTGGATAGAAATACAGCCTGTATTGTGTCCGATCGCCCGCCAGATGGCAAGTACCGTGAAATCCGTTACTTAAGCGGCTTGCTTAACCTTTGATCACCTGTGCGATGGCCCGGGCAACGTAGTCGATGTTGGCGTTGTTCAGGGCTGCCACGCAGATGCGGCCGCTACCGACCGCATAAATGCCGAAGTCTTCGCGCAGACGCTCGACCTGGGGTTTTGTCAGGCCGGAGTACGAGAACATCCCTCGCTGGGCCTCAACAAAGCTGAAGTCCTGGCTGACGCCGTTGGCCTGGATTTTTTCGACCAATTGATGACGCATCGTGCGGATGCGGTCGCGCATGCCCGCGAGCTCTTCAGACCAGAGGGTGAAGAGCTCGGGGGTGTTCAGTACTGCGGACACCAGCGCGCCGCCGTGGGTGGGCGGGTTGGAGTAGTTGGTGCGAATCACGCGCTTGAGCTGGCTCAGGACGCGTGTGCTTTCCTGATCATCACCCGTCACCAACGTGAGCGCGCCAACGCGTTCGCCGTACAGTGAGAACGACTTGGAGAACGAAGAGCTGATAAACATGGTCATGCCCAGCTCGGCAAGCAGCCGGACAACGGCGGCGTCTTCTTCGAGGCCTGCACCAAAGCCCTGGTAAGCGATATCCAGGAAAGGAACCAGTTGCCCGGCCTGCAGCGTTTGTGCGATTTCGCGCCATTGCTCGGCACTGGGGTCTACGCCTGTGGGATTGTGGCAGCAGGCATGCAGCACCACGATAGTGCCGGCGGGCAGGGCTCGCAGCGATGCCAGCATGCCGTCGAAGTTCAGGCCATGGGTGGCTGCGTCGTAGTAGTCATAGCTGATCACCGGGAACCCGGCTGCCGAGAAGAGGGCCTCGTGGTTCGCCCAGCTGGGGTTGCTGATAGCCACCTTGGCATTGGGCAAAATGCGCTTCAGGAAATCGGCGCCCACTTTGAGTGCGCCGGTGCCACCCAGCGTTTGCACCGTAAGAGAGCGGTGCTCGGAGATCAGGGGTGACTTGGCGCCCAGCAGCAAGGCCGCTGCCCCCTGGTTGTATCCCGGGATCCCGTCTATGGGCAGGTAATTGCGTGGTGCGGCTTGTTCAAAGAGCTGGCTTTCAGCCTTGCGCACTGCCTTCAGTAATGGGATACGGCCGTTATCGTCAGTGTAGACGCCCACCCCCAAATTAACTTTTGTTGACCGGTTATCGGTCTTGAATTGTTCGTTCAGACCCAGGATGGGGTCGCGTGGGGCAAGTTCGACAGAAGCGAAAATAGAGGACATGGGATACCGTTGGGACAAAGATAGGGGTAGTTGGAGATCCCTTAAAGGATCTCTTGGTCACAAGGGGCCAACGATGTGATAATAAGGGGTTTACCCGAATGGTGTCTAGACAGGCGATGGAGAAATCCCAGAATATCCCAGGCTTTGAGCATTTTCCGGACAGTCCGTTTCAGTTGTTCCAGCCGTATCCACCGGCCGGCGATCAGCCCAAGGCCATCGATGCGCTTGAAGCGGGCATCCGCGACGGGCTGATGAATCAAACCTTGCTGGGGGTTACGGGCTCAGGCAAAACCTACACCATGGCCAATTTGATCGCGCGTACTGGGCGGCCGGCCATTGTGCTGGCGCCCAATAAAACGTTGGCGGCACAGCTGTATGCCGAGATGCGTGAGTTTTTTCCGCGCAATGCAGTCGAGTACTTTGTGTCGTACTACGATTATTACCAGCCCGAAGCCTACGTGCCGTCGCGTGATCTCTTTATCGAGAAAGACTCCTCGATCAACGAGCACATCGAGCAGATGCGCCTGTCGGCCACCAAAAGTCTGCTGGAACGTCGGGATACGATCATCGTAGGGACAGTCTCCTGCATCTACGGGATCGGTAACCCGGCGGACTACCATGCCATGGTGCTTACGCTGCGCACCGGCGACCACATCGGCCGCCAGGAGATCCTGGCGCGTCTGGTATCCATGCAATACGAGCGTAACGATATGGATTTTGGGCGGGGTACCTTTCGGGCCCGGGGCGAAATTATCGATGTGTTCCCGGCGGAGCACGCTGAGAAGGCGATCCGTATTACGCTCTTTGATGATGAAATCGAGTCGCTGGATCTGTTTGATCCGCTCACCGGCAAGCTGGTGCAAAGCCTCGTGCGCTTCACGATCTTCCCGAGCTCTCATTATGTGACGCCGCGTGAAACCGTCTTGCATGCAATCGGAACCATCAAAGAAGAACTCTCCGCCCGTCTGTCCGAGCTGACACATGACGGCCGTCTGGTAGAGGCCCAACGCCTCGAGCAACGTACCCGGTTTGATCTTGAAATGCTGCAAGAGCTAGGCTTTTGCAAAGGCATCGAGAATTACTCCCGCCATCTGTCTGGTGCAGCTCCGGGAGAGCCTCCTCCCACGTTGATCGACTACTTGCCGTCTCAAGCCTTGATGTTCATCGATGAAAGCCACGTGACGATCGGCCAGCTGGGCGGCATGTATCGTGGCGACCGTTCACGCAAGGAAACCTTGGTGCAGTTTGGGTTTCGTCTGCCCTCGGCGCTGGACAACCGCCCGTTGCGCCTCGAAGAGTTTGAGGCAAGAATGCCCCAGTGCGTATTTGTGTCCGCCACGCCGGGCCCCTACGAGGCTGCGCATGCGGATCAGATTGTCGAGCAGGTGGTGCGCCCCACGGGGCTGGTCGACCCAGAAGTAGAACTGCGGCCTGCAGCGACCCAGGTTGATGACCTCCTGGGTGAAGCCAAGCTCTGCATTGCGCGTCACGAACGCGTGTTGGTGACAACGCTGACCAAGCGGATGGCCGAAGACCTTACGGAGTACCTGCAGGAGAACGGCCTGAAGGTGCGCTATCTGCACTCTGATATCGATACCGTAGAGCGTGTGGAGATCATTCGCGATTTGCGCCTGGGCGCGTTTGACGTACTAGTGGGCATCAACCTGCTGCGCGAGGGGCTGGATATTCCGGAAGTCTCGCTTGTTACGATTCTGGATGCTGATAAAGAGGGTTTTCTGCGCTCTGAACGCAGCCTGATCCAGACGATCGGGCGTGCTGCGCGTAACCTGAACGGGCGTGCCATCCTGTATGCCGACCGTATCACCGACTCCATGCGCAGGGCCATGGACGAAACCGCCCGTCGTCGCGAGAAGCAGCAGGCGTTTAACCTTGAGCATGGCATCACTGCCCGGGGTGTCAACAAGGCTGTGCGTGATCTCATCGATGGTGTGTCGCTGCCGGCAGCACCTGTGGGGCTGGCGCCAGAGTTTGACGAGCACCTCCTGGGTGATGAAAAGGCATTGGCCAAAGAGATTCGCCGGCTTGAGCAGAAGATGAATGACCATGCTCGTAACCTGGAATTCGAGCAGGCGGCGGCCGTCCGGGATTCGCTGCGGGCCCTGAAAGATCGAGCATTGTTGTCCTGATGCCAAACATCCGGGATCACCCGGGTTTTTTGCGAATTCTACCTAAAAAAGCTTGCTAAATATCGGGTTTTCCCGCACAATTTTACCTATCATGCATAAGGTACTTTTTGTCTGCACGGGCAATATCTGCCGTTCTCCCTCCGCCCAGGGTGTTTTCCAGCACCTCATCGAAGAAGCCGGTCTGTCGGATGCCATTGGCGTCGATTCCGCGGCTACGCACCACTTTCATGTGGGCGAAGCCCCAGACGCGCGTGCGCAGCTGGCTGCCCGCAAACGTGGCTATGATCTCTCCGCTTACGTAGCGCGGCAAATCACTGCCGACGACTTCCGCGATGCAGATCTCATCTTGGCCATGGATTGGGAAAACCTCTCTGCGCTGCAGCAGCGTTGCCCTAAAATCTATCAGCACAAGCTCATGCTGCTGATGCGCTTCTCCAACGAGTACGAAGAAGCCACCGTGCCCGATCCCTACTACGGGGGGCCCGAGGGTTTCAACAAGGTGCTCGACTACATCGAAGACGCCTGCCAGGGTGTCCTCGAACTCGTTCGCAAGCGTGCCCTGCAGTATCAGGCTGCCTGATCTCACCAAACTTTTTGGTGCGCGCGCTGCGCCCAATGCAACCCAAATGCCCCGCTTGACGGGGCGTTTGTTTTATGCGCCTGTACTCGATCCGATGTGTTGATATTTCTCAAGTCTTGCTTGTTGTAAACAGTCAAGACCCACTGTTTTAGTCGGGTATTGCGTTATACTTGACTTGAATAGTCGGGTATAGGGATATCCGGCCGGTTTCAGTCTGACTCCAAGAGGTGCAAGATGCGTTTGACAACCAAAGGGCGCTTTGCCGTCACCGCAATGATCGATCTGGCGTTGCGTCATCATAGCGGGCCGGTTACCTTGGCCGCTATCAGCGCGCGGCAAAATATTTCCTTGTCGTACCTCGAGCAGTTGTTTGGCAAATTGCGTCGCCACGAGCTCGTCGACAGCGTGCGCGGCCCGGGCGGTGGCTATACATTGGCGCGGCATGCACGCGACGTCTCTGTGGCTGATATCATCTTTGCTGTGGATGAACCCCTCGATGCCACCAGTTGTGGTGGCAAAGAAAATTGCGACATTGGTCGCAATGGCCATGCGGGTAAATGCATGACCCACGACCTCTGGGCAACCTTAAGTCGTAAAATGATTGATTATCTGGATTCGGTCTCGCTGCAAGATCTGGTGGATCAGCAGCGCTTGCGTGAATGGCAAGAGTCCGGGCAGTTGCGCTCAGGCCGCCCCACCATCCCTATCACGCCAGTGGCGCAGGATACTGCCCGGGAGACCGCCTCCGCCTGATCGGAGTAGTTTCATGTCGTCTCAGCGTCTGTCGGCAGATCGCCCCATCTATCTGGATTATTCGGCCACCACTCCGGTGGACGAACAAGTCGTGCAGGCCATGGTTCCGTGGTTGTCGCAAAATTTTGGCAACCCGGCTTCGCGCAGTCATGCGTGGGGTTGGGATGCCGAAGAAGCAGTCGAAAACGCGCGCCGCCAAGTGGCCGGCCTCATCCATGCAGATCCCCGGGAGATCATCTGGACGTCTGGTGCCACAGAATCAGATAATCTCGCTATCAAAGGGGTCGCCCAGTTTCATGCGGGCCGGGGGCGTCATCTCGTCACCTCGCGCACCGAGCACAAAGCTGTGCTGGATTCCTGTCACGCACTAGAGCAACAGGGCTTCGAGATCACCTACCTGGATGTGGACGCCGGTGGGCTGATCAGTCCGGCAGCCTTGCAGGCGGCACTGCGCGAGGACACCATTCTGGTGTCCGTGATGCTGGTCAATAACGAAATCGGTGTCATTCAGGATATTGCCGCGCTGGCTGCCGTGTGCCGCCAGCGCGGTATCCTGTTTCACACTGATGCGGCGCAGGCAACGGGCAAGCTGCCCATTGACGTCGAGACTCTGGGCGTTGATCTCATGTCGCTGTCTGCACACAAAACCTACGGGCCCAAGGGGGTTGGGGCCTTGTACGTCAGGCGCAAGCCACGCGTGCGCCTGGAGGCCCAGATGCACGGTGGCGGCCACGAAAGAGGGCTGCGATCAGGTACTTTGCCAACCCATCAAATTGTGGGCATGGGCCAGGCCTATGCCTTGGCCGGCCAGCTCATGGATCAGGAAATTCCCCGCATCCGGGCGTTGCGTGATCGTCTCTGGGATGGGCTAAAAGACCTGCCCGATGTCTACCTTAATGGTGATGAGCAAAACCGGGTTGCCCATACCCTCAATTTCAGTGTGGCTCACATCGAAGGCGAAGCCTTGCTGATGTCGATCCCCCAATTGGCCGTATCCACAGGTTCTGCATGTACTTCGGCCAGCCTTGAGCCCTCCTATGTCTTAAGGGCACTGGGCCGCAGCGATCCGCTTGCCCACAGTTCCCTGCGCCTGACGTTAGGCCGGTATACTACCCAGGAGCAGATCGACCAGGCCATCTTGGCGCTACGCACCCAGATTGAGCGTCTGCGTGATCTTTCTCCGCTTTGGGAAATGCGCCGTGAAGGCACCCTGGCAGAGACATGGTCGCAAGAGGTATATCAATGACACTGGCTGCGTCGTACGGGCCCAAGGTGCTCGATCACTATCTTCATCCCCGTCATGTGGGGTCGTTTGATGCCACCGACCAACAGGTAGGCACTGGGCTGGTGGGGTCTCCTGCGCTGGGGCAGGTGCTAAAGCTTCAGATTCACCTGCAAAATCAGCAGATCGATGCTGCGTGCTTCAAGGTGTTTGGCTGCGGAGCTGCCATTGCGGTAGGCTCGCTGGCCACCGAATGGCTTTCGGGGTGCAATCTCGACCAGGCCTTGGCCTTTCAAAGCCAGGATTTTGTTCAGGCACTCGAGCTTCCCCCAGAAAAACTACACTGTGCCTTGCTGGGACAAGACGCTATCGCAGCCGCGGTGGCCGACTACCGTCGCAAGCACTCCTGAAACCCTCTTTACTTGTTCGAGGACGTCATGGCTATTACATTGACACAACAGGCCGCTGATCACATTCAGCGCCACCTTCAAAAGCGGGGCAAGGGGCTGGGCTTGCGCCTGGGCGTCAAGCCCTCGGGCTGCTCAGGCATGTCCTATCAGCTCGAATACGTCGACGTCGCTGGCGCTGACGACCAGGTCTTCGAGCAATTTGGTGCGCGCGTCTATGTGGCACCTGACAGCCTGTCCTTCCTCGAAGGCACGCAGCTGGACTATGCCCGCGAAGGGCTCAACGAAGGCTTTCGCTTCAACAATCCCAACGAGAAAGCTGCCTGTGGCTGTGGAGAATCCTTTACGGTTTGATGCACCAGTGGTAAATGCCCGGTGTGGGGTAGGGCGCCAACAAAAAGGCCAGTTCACAGCAGTGAACTGACCCCCAAAAGTTGGACAGTCGAGGGTTAAGTGGCCAAGGCCTGATTTCGGTATTGAACCGGACTCAGG
>NZ_JBELOK010000017.1:0-21517 GCF_040276085.1 Castellaniella sp. FW104-7C03 | reverse complement strand
TGAATTGCTCATCGTACTTCGTCATGAAAAACACCCCAAAGGTTGGATCGGTGTCCAACTTTTGGGGTGCAGTTCATTTCGAGGGCCTTGTTTATTCAAGTGTTTCGGTGATCCAATAACCGCATGGCTGATCAGGCACCATCTGCCGGGCTTTCAATCCGCTTACCGGTGTCAGCATGAAACCAATGCGCAGGATGCTGGCCGTCAGGGCCCAGGTTGATCTTGTCGCCAACAGAAAGCTTTTGTCCCTGCGTTTCTGCCACCGTACAACGCAGCACCACACTTTGCGTGCCCCAGCGCGTGTGCACCAGTTGCTCGGAGCCCAATACCTCGACCATTTCAATAACCACGGGAAGCCCCGGTTGATTGATGCGCAGGTGCTCGGGGCGCAAACCCAGTATCGCTTTGCGTACGCCTGCGGCCAGTCCCGCCGGCGCCTTGACCGGCAAGGCAACACCATCCGGGCCTTGCACACGCCTCTGATCGTCGATATCCACTTGAAGCAGATTCATCGGTGGGGCACCAATAAAGCTGGCCACAAAGACAGTGGCCGGGCGCTCAAAGACCTCGGATGGCGTGCCAATCTGCTCTGGGATCCCTTGGTTCATCACCACCATGCGATGGGCGAGCGTCATGGCCTCAACCTGATCGTGTGTCACGTAAAGGCTGGTAGTGCCCAGCCGTTGATGCAGTTTCTGGATTTCCAGCCGCATCTGCACGCGCAATTTGGCGTCAAGATTGGACAATGGCTCGTCAAACAGAAAAACCGAGGGTTCTCGGACGATGGCACGCCCCATGGCCACGCGCTGCCGCTGGCCACCAGATAACTGGCGGGGGCGCCGGTCCAGCAATTGATCGAGTTCTAGAATACGGGCGGCATCATCCACGCGGCGGCGAATGTCTTCTTTACTCATCCGGCGGATCTTGAGCCCATATGCCATATTGTCAAATACGCTCATGTGAGGGTAGAGCGCGTAATTTTGAAACACCATGGCAATATCGCGCTCGGCAGGTTCAAGCGTATTGACCACACGATCACCAATCATGATCTCGCCATCCGTAATGGATTCGAGGCCTGCCACCATCCGCATCAATGTGGATTTGCCACAGCCAGAAGGGCCCACAATGACGACGAACTCGCCATCACGAACATCCATGTCGATGCCATGAATGACGGCTACGCCGCCAGGGTAAGTCTTGCGCACATTGCGAAAGCTCAGGGTTGCCATGTGGTTGTGTATCCTATTTTTCGGTATCGACCAGGCCCTTGACGAACCATTTCTGCATGAAAATCACCACTGCAGCAGGCGGCACCATTGCCAGCAAAGCAGTTGCCATAACGAGATTCCACTCGGTGACACTATCACCGCCTGCAATCATCCTGCGAATGCCGACCACCACCGGATACATGTTTTCTTGGGTGGTGATAATAAGTGGCCATAGATATTGGTTCCAGCCGTAAATAAACTGGATCACGAACAGGGCTGCAATGCTGGTACGCGACAAAGGAAACAAAATATCCTTGAAGAACCGCATCGGGCCGGCCCCATCGATACGGGCCGCTTCAACAAGCTCGTCGGGCACCGTCAGGAAAAACTGCCGGAATAAAAAAGTAGCGGTAGCAGAAGCAATCAGCGGCAAGGTGAGGCCTGCGTAACTGTTGAGCATGCCAAGATTGGCCACGACCGCATAGGTAGGCGCAATCCGTACCTCGACGGGCAGCATCAACGTCACAAAAATCATCCAGAAGCACAGCATGCGTAGCGGAAACCGAAAATAAACCACCGCAAACGCAGAAAGCATCGAGATAAAGATTTTGCCAATGGCAATGGCCAGTGCCATGAATGTACTGATCCACAGCATGCGGCCGACGGGCGGCGTGTTTACCGCATTACCTGTCAGGACGGTCCAGTAATTTTCCAGGAAGTGCCCGCCGGGGATAAGCGACATGGGCGCCTGGGCGACTTCTTGTGCAGTTTGTGTCGAAGCCACAAACGCGACATAAAGCGGAAATGCAATCACCACCACGCCCAGAATCAGGACAGCATGAGAGATGAGGTCGAGCAGGGGCCTGCGTTCAACCATATTGACGCGCCTCCATCAGTAGTTGACCTTGCGATCGACATAACGAAACTGGATAGCAGTGAGGGCGATGACAATCAGCATCAGAATGACCGATTGTGCTGCTGAAGAGCCGAGATCCAGGCCTTTGAACCCGGCGTTATATACCTTGTAAACCAGGATGTCCGTGGCGCGCCCGGGGCCGCCTTGCGTGACAATATCGATGACCGCAAATGTGTCAAAAAAGGCATAAATAAAGTTGATCACCAGGAGAAAGAAACTGGTGGGGGACAACAGGGGAAATACGATTGAAAAAAACCGCCGCACAGGCCCCGCACCGTCAATGGCAGCCGCCTCGATCAATGAGCGGGGGATAGACTGCAAGCCCGCCAAAAAAAACAAAAAGTTATACGACACTTGCTTCCAGATGGATGCAAAGACAATCAGCGCCATTGCATCTTCGCCGTCGAGGCGGGGGTTCCAGTGCAGCCCCATCTGAACCATGGCAACGGCCAAAATGCCCACCGAGGGGGAAAACAAAAACAGCCATAACACCCCTGCGACTGCAGCGGCCACTGCGTAGGGCCAAATGAGCAAGGTTTTATAAACTGTTGCCCCGCGAACCACGCGATCTGCCATTACCGCCAGCAGCAGCGAAATGGACAGACCTCCGATGGCTACCCAGGTCGAAAACCAGGCTGTCGTACGGAACGAAGCCAGGTAATCGGCGCTGGAGAACAAAGCCATGAAATTGGCCAGCCCCACAAACTGTGAGGACAGGCCGAACGGGTCTTCCAGACGAAACGACTGCCACATGGCTTGCCCGGCCGGCCAAAAGAAAAAAACCAGAGTGATGGCCAACTGCGGAGCCAACAACAACCAGGGCAGGGTCTTGTGACGGAAGACGACGCGTTTTTCCATGAATTACTTGACGCTCTTCTCGAAACGTTCCAACAGAGCATCGCCTTCGGTGGTCATCTTCTTCAGCCCATCCTCGGGGCTGACTTTACCAGCGAAGATTTGCTCCATTGTGCTGTCTTCAATATCGCGGATCTGGGGCAGGTATCCCAGCCGGATGCCCCGAGAATTGGCAGTGGTATCGGCATTGAGCTGTCGCACGGCCACTTCCGTACCAGGGTTTTTCTCATAGAAACCGGACTTTTTGGTTTCTTCGTAGCCTGCTTTGGTGACTGGTACATAACCAGTGTTCTGGTGCCAGGCTGCAGCTTGGGCAGGGCTGGATAGAAACTTGAAGAATTTGACTACCCCTTTGTAGGTGGCATCAGACTTGCCGGAGAACACCCATAATGATGCGCCGCCAATAATGGAGTTTTGTGGCGCGCCTTTGACGTCGGGATAATAGGGCAGGGTAGATGTACCGAAAGCAAACTGACCATTTTTAAGAATGGACGCCCGCATGCCGCTTGAACCGGTATACATGCCGCACTTGCCCGACGTAAACAGGGCGTTGCCGGCATCACCCCGGCCCCCGTAGGTGAACTCACCGGCCTTGGCCATATTGGACAAAAAGGTGAGATGCTTTTTAAACAAAGGGCTGTCCAGTTGCAACCGTGCGCCTAAGCCACCAAAACCATTATCCAGCGAGGCATACGGAACGTTGTGCCAGGCAGCGAAGTTTTCAAGCAAAACCCAGGAGGGCCATGCGGTGGAATACCCGCATTCCATGCCTGCGGCACGCAGCTTTTTAGCTGCATCGGCAAGCTCAGGCCAGGTCTTGGGTGGTTTGTCGGGATCAAGACCCGCCTTTTTGAAAGCATCCTTGTTGTAATACAGCACCGGGGTGGAGCTGTTGAACGGCATCGACACCAGCTTGCCTTCGGGCGACGAATAATAACCGGCTACTGCACCCAGAAAACCGGATGGATCGATGGGATCACCCACTTTTTCAGACAAGGCCTGCACAGGTTGTACAGCCCCCTTGGCATACATCATCGTGGCCGTGCCAACTTCGAATACCTGAAGAATATCGGGCGCATTACCTGCACGGAAAGCGGCAATACCGGCATTCATGGATTCGCCATAAGCGCCCTTGTACACCGCATGCACAACATAATCCGACTGACTGGCGTTGAAATCCTTGGCGATAGCGTCAACGCGCTCTCCGAGGGGACCTTCCATGGAATGCCAGAACGTGATGTCGGTTGCTGCATTGGCTGCTCCGGCGCTAGCCAGCAGGGCCGCAAGCATCGTCAAACGAGAAATACGAAATGCCATTGAAATCTCCTTGAGGGTGTCCACCAATTATGCCGTGGCGGATGCGGGGCATTATAGGTACCTATTGTGAACAGTTCTGGTCAGATTTGACAATCCCTGTTTCCCGCAAGCAAATGGGCTCGTACAATACAGCGCTATGGAAAAAAATAATCTTTCACTGGCACTGGTGGGGGGTGGCAACATGGCCAGCGCCCTGGCCAGCGGCCTGATGGGCCGAAGCTGCCTGGCACAGGATGTTCACGTCATCGACCCCAGCGCCGATACCCGGCAGCAATGGGAAACCCAAGGCACCACCACGGCTGCCGAACCCTCTGCACGCCTGTCCGAGTGCAAAGTATGGTTCTTTGCCGTCAAGCCGCAGATCATGTCACAGGTAGTACCGCTTTGCCGGCCCTGGCTACGCCCCGACACTCTGGTGATCAGTATTGCAGCGGGCATCCCCGCCGAAGCAATTGCCCGGTGGCTGGGCACTGACGCTACCCCCTATCAACAGGTTGTCCGTTGCATGCCCAATACGCCGGCCCTGATTGCCTGCGGCATGACCGGCATGGCCGCCTTGCCGGGGGTGACCGATCCCGATCGCCAATTGGCCGAGACCCTGCTGCGCTCGGTTGGCGACGTGCTTTGGGTAGAAGACGACGCAGCCATTGATGCGGTAACCGCAGTCTCTGGCAGTGGGCCAGCTTACGTATTTTTGTTTCTCGAAGCCCTGATTGCTGCAGGCGTCGAGCAGGGCTTGTCGCCCCAGCATGCCCGCCAGCTTGCTTTGGCCACATTTCATGGCGCCACCCAACTGGCAACGCTCTCACCCGACACCCCTGATGTGCTGCGTCAACGGGTTACCTCCAAAGGCGGCACAACAGCAGCCGCCCTGCAAGTGTTTCAAGAGCGCCAACTTCCAGACATCATGCGCGAGGCTGTGGCTGCTGCCGCCCACCGTGCAAAAGAGCTCGCCCAAGAATTTTCAAAGTAACAGCCTTTATCAGGGATTAACCGTAGTGACACCTCCGGAGCAAGTCGTCAGAATACGCCTGCCGCTCAGGGCGGAAGCAGAAAACCAACGCTTCACGCCCCTGGGTCAAGCACCCGATCGGGTTCTTTCATACCAGCGGCGCCTCTACCGGAGACATCCCGAATGACGTTCACTTTGCGTATCACCCCCGTTATTTTGGCTTTTGGCGCAATGTCGCTGGCGGCCGGGGCACACGCCGACACACTCAAGATCGGCATCCCCCAGCCCATGACAGGCCCCAACACTCAGTACGGAGACCAGATCCAGGCTGGCGCACTCACAGCCATCGATGCGCTTAATGCTGCCGGCGGCATCAAAGGCATGCAAATCGAAGCCCTGCTGATTGACGATGGCTGCGAACCCAAACAGGCCGTTCCTGCAGCCAACCGTGTGGTCAACTCGGGTGCCAAATTTGCGGTGGCACACGCCTGCTCGGGCACTACCGTGCCTGCCGTCAATGTCTACGAACAAGAAGGCATTGTCGCGATCACCCCGGGTGCAACATCGCCCCTGGTTACCGACACCATCAAGCCGCATTACTTCTTTCGCACCATCGGCCGCGACGACCAACAAGGCCCGTTTGCAGCCGATTACATTGCCAAGCAAATCAAACCACAAAAAGTGGCCATTTTGCACGACAAGCAAACCTATGGCTCTGGTGTCGCTACCCAGGTACAAAAATCCCTAGAGAAAGCCGGCGTCAATATCGCCATGTTCGAAGGGATCAACGTGGGCGACAGTGATTACTCTGCAGTCATCTCCAAGCTCAAGGCGCTGGGCCCCGATCTGATTTACTTTGGTGGTTACCATCCCGAGCTCGGCTTATTGCTGCGCCAGGCACGCGAACAAGGGCTGGATACCCAATTTATGGGTCCTGAAGGCGTTGCCAACAAAGATCTCACTGCCATTGCTGGCCCGGCAGTCGACAAGCTTCTGGTCACATTGCCAGCCGATTTCACGAAGCGTCCCGGCAATGAGAAAATTCTCGAGAACTTCAAGCAATACAAACGCAGCCCGGATGGTGCGTTTACCATGACAGCCTATGCGGCTGTTCAAGTACTGGCTGACAGCATCAATGCCGTGGGCACCGACCCCGACAAAGTTGCTGCCTACATGCACAAAAACAGCTTTGATACTGGTATCGGCAAAGTAGACTACGATGCGAAGGGTGACCTCAAACATTTCGAGTTTGCTGTGTTTCGTTGGGACGTCAACGGCAACATGACCCAGATCCAGCCTTAAAGGCTCGGCAGGCCTTGGTCACGACCAGGGCTGTTTTCGGCAAGGCCTTCGGGCTTTGCCATCACCTTGTATATCCCCGCCATTATGTCCGACTTGCTCCCTCTACTGACGCAACAGCTGTTTAACGGCCTGTCGCTTGGTGCCATTTATGCGCTGATCGCGATCGGCTACACCATGGTCTACGGCATTATTGGCATGATCAATTTCGCCCATGGCGAAATCTACATGATCGGTGCCTATGTTGGCTTGGTTACGCTTTCTGCAATCGGCATCAATAGCGGCCTGCCACTACCCATCATGATCCTCATCATGTTGATCATGGCAATTCTGGTCACGGCCGTCTATGGCTTCGCCGTCGAAAAAGTAGCCTATGCACCGCTGCGCAACAGCCCCCGGCTGGTCCCCCTGATTTCCGCCATCGGTATGTCCATTTTTCTGCAAAACTGGGTAGCCACCGGGCAGGGCGCCCGCGACATGGCCGTCCCGGCGCTGATCAACGGCTCAGTTAATTTCACCATCGGTGCCAGTGATTTCTCCGTCACCGCGCCATACTCCAGAATCCTCATTATCGTTGTAACGATCCTGATGATGCTGGGCCTGACACTTTTCATTAAGTACTCGCGCACCGGACAAGCCTCCCGGGCCTGCTCGCAAGATCTTCACATGGCCAATCTGCTGGGCATCGACACCAGCCGGATCATCTCGTTCACCTTCATGATTGGCGCCATGATGGCTGCCGTCGGTGGCGTGCTGATTGCACTTGCCATCGGCAAGCTCAATCCGTTTATTGGCTTCATCGCCGGAATCAAGGCATTTACCGCCGCCGTCCTGGGAGGCATCGGCAGCATCCCCGGCGCAATGCTGGGCGGTGTGCTGCTGGGCCTGGCCGAAACCTTCGCAGCCGCATTTATTTCATCGCAGTACAAGGATATTGTTGCCTTCCTGCTGCTCGTCTTCATCCTGATGTTCCGTCCCACGGGGCTGTTGGGTAAACCCGAGGTGGAAAAGGTCTGATGATGCACAACCTCAAGAATTCTTTCATTGCCGCACTGATGGCGGGCGTTATCATCGCGCCTGTGTATGGCCTGCAGATTCTACGCAAAGGTCAGGAAACCTATCTGCAACCAGACTGGAAAATGATCATCGGCGGCATGCTGGCGGTCTTTATATTCCAGATGGTGCGACCACTGCTGTCACGTCGCAAAAAAACCGGCAAGTTCAAATTCCAGATACCCGCCATCACCGACGGCATGCGCCACAAAGCCATTATTGTGCTGGTGCTGTTTGCCATTGTCTGGCCATTTTTCTCTGGCCGGGCCCAAGTGGACATCGCCACACTGGTCCTGATTTACGTCATGTTGGGCCTGGGGCTCAATATCGTGGTCGGGTTTGCTGGTTTGCTCGATCTGGGCTTTGTCGGCTTTTACGCCACCGGCGCCTATACCTATGCACTGCTTTATCACTGGGCAGGGTGGGGCTTCTGGGAAGCACTGCCCTTTGCCGGGCTGGTGTCAGCGCTGTTTGGGTTTGTGCTGGGGTTTCCGGTATTGCGTCTCCGAGGTGATTACCTTGCAATCGTCACTCTGGGCTTTGGCGAAATCATCCGCCTGCTGCTTATCAATTTCTATAATCTCACTGGCGGCCCGGACGGCATCTCAGGTATTCCCAAGCCGTCATTTTTTGGCTACCAAATGACGCGCCGCTCGATGGACGGCACGCCCACTTTTCACGAGATGATGGGCTGGACATTTAATAGCGAGCACGTCGTGGTGTATCTGTACCTGATGGCCTTGCTGCTGGTGCTGTTTACCTTGTATTTCACCAGTCGCCTGATCCGCATGCCCATTGGCAGAGCCTGGGAAGCCTTGCGCGAAGATGAGATCGCTTGCCGCTCGCTGGGTCTCAATCCCCGCAATATCAAGTTGTCGGCCTTCACCATGGGTGCCATGTTCGCAGGCTTTGGTGGCGCGTTCTTCGCAGCACGCCAGGGCCTGGTCAATCCCGAGTCCTTCACCTTCATTGAGTCCGCACTGATTCTGGCCATCGTGGTGTTGGGTGGCATGGGGTCTCAGCTTGGCGTGATCCTGGCCGCCATACTGCTTACTGTGGTACCCGAAATTGCACGCGAGTTCGCCGAATACCGGATGCTGATTTTTGGCCTGGTGATGGTCGCAATGATGGTGTGGCGCCCCCAAGGTCTGTTGCCAGTAAAACGCCCGCAAGTGGAACTAGAATCATGAGTGAATCTTTATTGCAGGTCAGCGGGCTGACCATGCGGTTTGGTGGCCTGCTGGCTGTCGACCAAATTGATTTTGACGTTCGCAAGAACGAAGTTTTTGCCATCATCGGCCCCAACGGCGCCGGCAAAACCACGGTTTTTAATTGCGTGGGCGGTTTCTACAAACCCACCACCGGACGCATCACCATGGACAGCAAGCCCATCACCGGCCTGCCCAGCCATAAGGTGGCGCGTCACGGCCTGGTGCGCACATTCCAGAATGTGCGTCTATTTAAAAATCTGACGGTCCTCGAAAATCTTTTGGTGGCCCAGCACACGCTGATGCAAACCGGTTTACTGCAAGGTTTGTTCAAGTTGCCATCCTTTCGTCACTCAGAGTCTGAGGCCAAGCAGCGGGCGGTTCAGTGGTTGGATTTCATGAATATTCGCGAGTATGCCAACCGCGAAGCAGGCAACCTGGCCTACGGCCACCAGCGCCGCCTCGAGATTGCCCGCTGCATGATCACACAACCGCGATTGCTGATGCTCGACGAGCCCGCAGCCGGCCTGAATCCTCAAGAAAAACACGATCTCTCCCTCCTGATCGACCAGCTGCGCCGCGAATACGGCGTCGCTGTGTTGCTCATCGAGCATGACATGAGCCTGATCATGGGCGTCTCAGACCGCATTCTGGTCATGGAGCACGGCAAACCCATCATTACCGGCCTGCCCGAGGAAGTCCGCACGGATCCCCGTGTCATCAAAGCTTATTTGGGAGAATAACCGTGCTCAAACTTGAAAACGTCAGTACGTTTTACGGCGCCATTCAGGCACTCAACGAAGTCTCTGTTGAAGTCAACCAGGGTGAAATCGTTACCCTGATTGGTGCCAATGGCGCCGGTAAAACCACCTTGCTCATGACGGTCTGCGGTAACCCCCGTGCACGCTCTGGGCGCATCACCTTCGAGGGCGAGGACATCACCGAACAGCCCACTCATACAGTGATGCAACGGGGAATCGCCATTTCACCAGAGGGTCGTCGGGTATTTCCCGACCTCACCGTGGCCGAGAACCTGAACATGGGGGCATTTTTTCTCAATAAGTCCCAAACCGAAGAAAGCATGGAGCACGTCTTCGATCTGTTTCCACGCCTTAAAGAACGGGCCAACCAACGGGCAGGCACGATGTCCGGAGGCGAGCAGCAAATGCTGGCTATCGGCAGGGCGCTGATGACACGTCCCAAGCTCTTGTTGCTTGACGAACCCACACTGGGCTTGGCTCCGCTGATCATTGCGCAGATCTTCGACATCATCCGCACCATCCGGGAAGAGGGTGTCACGGTGTTTTTGGTTGAGCAAAATGCCAATAAGGCACTGCAGGTGGCCGACCGCGGTTACGTACTGGAAACCGGTAAAGTGGTGCTGGCTGATACCGGCGCAAATCTGCTCAGCAATGACGAAGTACGCAAGGCCTATCTGGGCGCATAATCGGCCAGTAAGTCAATAGAACAAGGCCAGTGCCGGCGCGATGTAAGGAGATCACAGCAAACCGGCACTGGCCTTGTTTTTACAGCAGCCTTACCACCAATGATTATTGCAGGCTGCCTTAGATAAGGCCTTGTGCCTTCAGAGCTGCTTGCACGCCGGGATCTGCCTGCATGCGTTGTTGAAACTTGCGAAGATTTTCCATGTCGGGTAAAGCAAGTTGCTTCGCATCAGCCCACATCAGCAAGACAAACAGATAGGGATCCGCCACAGAGCGCTGCTCACCCAGCCATTCGCGGCCCTTCAGGCGCTGATTGGCGAGGGCAAACATACCCTTGAGCTTTTCGATGGCCTTGCTGGCAAGCACCTTGCCAATGGCTTCGTCGCCACCGCTAAAGTACGGTGCCCCAAAGACCAGGGCAAACGTGCGGTGCATGTCCGAATTGCAAAAGCTGAGCCAACGTCGTGCTTCAGCACGTGCACGCGGGGTATTACCCAGCAAATTGGCCTCAGGATTCAGTTCGGCCAAGTAATCGAGAATCGCCGCACTTTGGGTCAGTACGAAGTCGCCATCCACCAGAGTGGGCACTGCGCCAGCCGGATTGAGCTTGAGGTACGCAGGCTCTTTGGTTTGCTCACGGGTCAGGCGTTCGGTTTCGTAGGGTTTGCCAATCCACTCGAGTGCAATATGGGTAGCCAGCGGGCAAGCCCCAGGAAAGTAATAAAGCTTCATGAAGTTTCTTCCATCAGTGTGAAATCCATCTGCTGTTATACCACCGCAAAAGAGACAGGGCTGGCCGTGGCCATACACGCTCAGGGTCGACTTCCCGCCACAACGGCACCAAACCCTGACGGGCTTGGCTTAGAGTAGACTAGAGACTCATTGACGCTTTGACTGAGAAGAAAGGCCCGTCCATGGACCCACTGCACATCGTATTTCTGGATAGAGGCACTGTCCCGGCATCCATTGATATCCCTGCACCAGCTGTGCCCCACGAATGGGTTTCTTATACAAAGACATCCCCCGACGAAGTCGTCGAGCGTATTCGTAATGCAGATATCGTTGTCACCAACAAAGTGGTGCTCAATGCCAGCATACTGCAGCAGGCCCCGCAACTTAAAATGATTGCCCTTACGGCCACCGGCACCGACAACATCGACCTCGATGCCTGCAATCACCGGAGCATCATTGTCTCCAACGTGCGCGAGTACGCCGTGCACTCCGTGCCCGAGCACGTCTTTGCACTGATGCTGGCCCTCAGGCGCAATCTGTTGGCATACCATCAATCGGTGGGGCAGGGACGCTGGCAGGAAAGCAACCAGTTTTGCTATTTTGATTACCCGATCCAGGATCTTGCCGGTGCAACACTGGGCATCATTGGCCGAGGAGCCCTCGGAGAAGCCGTGGCCGAAATCGCCCGCGCCTTTGATATGAGAGTGCAATTTGCGGCCCGCCGGGATACCGATGCCCCCGCTGAAGACTACACATCATTCAGCCATGTTTTGCGCACCAGTGATGTCATCAGCCTGCATTGTCCGCTCAATGCGCAAACACGCAACATGATCTCGGCAGACGAGTTCTCGCTGATGGAGCGCAAGCCCCTGCTCATCAACACAGCCCGAGGCGGATTGGTGGACGAGGTCGCCCTGGGACGTGCGCTCGAAACCGGACAGATCAGCGGTGCAGGGTTTGATGTTGCCACGCAGGAACCCCCGGCACCCGATCACCCTTTATTAAAACTGCTGCGATTTCCAAATTTCATCCTGACTCCGCACGTGGCCTGGGCCAGCCAGGAAGCCATCCACGGGATGGCCAAACAGGTTTGCAACAACATCGAGGCCTTTTGCAATGGTTCGCCCCGCAATGTGGTAGCTGGATTCAGTGGCTAAGAAAACCGTGGCAACACCATGTGCATCAAGCAGGCCCCAAATTAATCCCCATGTCTAAGCCCTTGAAAATCGCCATCAATGGCTATGGCCGTATTGGCCGTTGCGTTTTACGCGCCCTGATCGAATCCGGACATTACGGCGCTGTGCAGGTGGTGGCCATCAACGAGCCCGCTGATCTGCAGTCGATGGCTTATCTGACGCAGTTTGATTCCACCCATGGCATTTTCCCAGGCGAAGTCAGCGTCACTTCATCCGGATTGCGAGTTGCCGGCCAGGACATTGCCGTTTTTCATGCCAACACGCCGGCAGACGTCCCTTGGTCCTCGCTGGGCCTGGACCTGGTACTTGAATGTTCGGGTGCCTATGGCAGCCGGGACGCGCTCAATGCCTTTCTCGACGCGGGATGCCCCCGCTTGCTGGTGTCCAACCCGGGTCACAGCGCGGGAGACGTCGATTGCACGATTGTGCATGGCACCAATGATCTCGAGCTGCAGGCCTCGCACCGCGTGGTATCTGCAGCCTCCTGCACCACCAACAGTGTTGTCCCTATCCTTGATCTGCTGGACCGCCGTCTGGGAGTGGAAAGCGCATTTCTGACCACCTTGCATTCGGTGATGAACGACCAGCCCATGATCGACGGCTATCACCATTCTGATTTAAGGCGTACCCGATCGGCCATGCAATCCATTGTGCCGGTAACCACCGGCCTGGCTCAAGGTGTAGAACGCCTTTTGCCGCAACTTGCCGGACGCATCCAGGCCAAGGCCGTCAGGATGCCTATTCTTAACGTCTCAGCAATCGACCTCACTGCCAACTTGGCACGCGCCACAACGGTGGAAAATCTCAACGCGCTGATACAGGACGCAGTGTTGGCACATCCCAGGCTGCTGGCCTGGACTCAACAACCTCACGCGTCCATCGACTTCAATCACAATCCTCACTCTGCGATCGTGGATCTCGGACAGACCCGTGTTAACAATGGGCGGTTCGTCAATCTGCTGATCTGGTTTGACAACGAGTGGGGATTTGCCAACCGGATGATCGACCTGACTCTGGCGTGGGCCAGGTTGTTTCGCGGCACCAGCATAAGCTAGGGCCCGCGCATTCCGTTTACCTTCACTTCAATCGAAACGATACAGGAGCTTGATATCATGGCTGATAGCCGTACTGAAACCGATTCCATGGGGCCCATCGAGGTACCCAGCGCCCATTACTGGGGAGCCCAGACCCAGCGGTCAATTCAAAACTTTCCGATCGGTGTGGCTCGTTTTCGTTGGCAGCCTCCGGTGATTCACGCCTTGGGCGTTCTGAAAAAAGCCGCCGCGCAGGCCAACACCGAGCTCGGCGAGCTTCCGGCCGATATCGGCAAGCTGGTTGAACAGGCCGCCACCGAAGTCATCGACGGGAAACTCAATGCCGAGTTTCCGCTGGTGGTGTTCCAGACAGGTTCGGGCACTCAATCCAACATGAACGCCAATGAAGTCATCTCCAACCGGGCGATCGAGCTGGCAGGGGGGGCCATGGGATCCAAATCACCCGTGCACCCCAATGATCACGTCAATCGCGGACAATCCTCCAACGATACGTTTCCGACAGCCATGCACATCGCCGTGGCAACCGAGCTGGCACGGCATTTGTTTCCATCGGTAGGCAAGTTGCGCGCCACTCTGGATGCCAAAGCCCAGGCCTTCGAGAAAATCGTCAAAACGGGCCGCACCCACTTGCAGGATGCCACCCCCATTACCCTGGGCCAGGAAATCAGTGCCTGGGTGGCACAAATTGATTTTGCCCTGGACGCAGTGCAAGCCGCATTGCCTGGTGTCTACGATCTGGCCATCGGGGGTACAGCGGTTGGTACCGGCCTAAACGCCCATCCGCGTTTTGGCGAACTGGCGGCCGCCCGCATCGCAGACATCACCGGTTTACCGTTTCGCAGCGCAGAAAACAAATTTTTTGCTTTATCGGCTCATGATGCACTGGTCAATATGTCGGCTGCCCTGCGCACGCTGGCCGGTGCACTGATGAAAATCGCCAATGATGTACGCTGGCTGGCCAGTGGCCCACGCTGCGGGATTGGAGAGCTCACCATTCCCGAAAACGAGCCAGGCTCGTCCATCATGCCGGGCAAGGTAAACCCCACACAATGCGAAGCCATGACGATGGTTTGCGTTCAGGTGTTTGGCAACGACGCAGCCGTAGCCTTTGCAGGTTCACAAGGCAACTTTCAGCTGAATGTCTATAAGCCTGTCATGGTTCACAACGTGCTCGAAAGCATCGGTCTGCTGGCGGATGCCTGCCTGTCATTCGACGAGCACTGCGCCCTGGGGATCGAACCCAACGCCGAGCGTATTCAGCAAAACCTGGAAAAAAACCTGATGTTGGTGACGGCCCTAAATCGCCACATCGGCTACGACAAAGCCGCCGCCATCGCCAAAAAGGCCCATAAAGAACACAGTACCCTGCGGCAGGCCGCTTTGGCGCTGGGTTTCCTGACAGATGCGCAGTACGATGAATGGATCATCCCTCTGGATATGACGCATCCCAGTAAAGGCTAAGCCATGACAAACCGAGTCCAGATCAAACGTGCCTACGACGCCCCCGCAAATAGCGACGGCTATCGTGTCTTGGTCGATCGACTCTGGCCTCGGGGCATCTCCAAACAAACCTTGCACCACGACCAATGGTGCAAGGATCTCGCTCCCAGCACTGATTTACGCAAGTGGTTCGATCACAAACCCGAACGCTGGGAGAAATTTCATGAAGATTACCTGGCCGAGCTGGCGACCGAACAGGCGACCAAACAAATCGACGAGATTCTGGCAGCCACCCAAAGCGGCAAGATCACCTTGCTCTATGGTGCCAAGGATACCGAACACAATCAGGCTGTCGTGCTTGCCGAGCTCATGAACCGCCGCGATCAGCACGCGCACTGACGGAGATCTGCAGATGCTGCTGCTTTATTTTGGCACTCAATCCGTGTGGGCACTGATTCTGCTTGGACTGGTGATCGTACTGGCGGCCGTCATCGGCATCCAGGCCCATCGCAGCCGGGCGTTGGGTGGCAACGAAGAACTGCTCGGGATGCTGGGCGAGGTCACCGATCAACCCGACGCGCGCGGAACCAGTCGTGTTCTGGTGCGCGGTGAAATCTGGCAGGCCCGATCAGACACGGCCATCAGCCCCGGCCAAACCATCCGGGTCAAGCGTGTGCGCGGGCTGGTGCTGACTGTCGAGCCCTTGCCTTCCGGTGACAAAATTTCTGGAGAATCCTCATGATGTTTCTCGACCTGGGCTCGGGAGTGAGCCTGCTGGTACTACTCTTTTTATTACTGGTGCTCTTCAAGCTGTTCCACATTCTGCGCGAATACGAACGAGCGGTGATCTTTACGCTGGGGCGCTTTACAGGCTCAAAGGGGCCTGGCCTGATCATCGTGATTCCGTTCCTGCAGCAATTGGTCAGGGTGGATATGCGGGTGATCACCATGGATATTCCACCCCAGGACGTGATCTCCCGGGATAACGTCTCGGTACAGGTCAATGCGGTGGTGTATTTCCGGGTGGTCGACCCCGGAAAAGCCATTATCCAGGTAGAGCATTTTCTGGAAGCCACCAGCCAGCTGGCGCAAACCACGCTACGGGCCGTGCTGGGCAAGCACGAACTCGATGAAATGCTCTCTGAACGCGAAAAGCTGAATACGGACGTCCAGACCATCCTGGACGCGCAAACAGACGGTTGGGGGATCAAGGTCACCAACGTTGAAATCAAGCACATCGATCTCAACGAGACCATGGTGCGTGCGATGGCCAGGCAAGCCGAGGCCGAACGCGATCGTCGCGCTAAGGTTATCCATGCCGAAGGCGAGCGCCAGGCCGCGCAGGCGCTGGCAGACGCTGCCAATATGTTGGCGCAAGAGCCCTCTGCCATGCAGCTGCGATATCTTGAAACCCTCACTCAGATCGCCGGAGACAAATCATCGACACTGGTGTTTCCGGTGCCCATTGACTTGCTGGCCGGCTTTATGGGGCCATCGAATCCGCTTCGGACAGCAGTTGCCCAATCACCGCGCCCACCCGTAGGTCATCCAGCTGGCCAAAGTGATGCAGCCGAACCCGGCCCTGAGCATCCAGAATAATCAGGGTAGGGGTACCTTGCATGCGCCAGGCTTGCATGGTGCAAGGAATAGGATTGCCACGAGGATCTGGGCGGTCGATACCCACAGGAAAATGAATCCGGTATTCGTGCAGGAACGCCCGCAAGGCCACTTCCTGCATGGCCTCGTGATGCTCAAAAACCGTGTGCAATCCTATCACCTGCAGGCGCCCCACCGGAAACATCTGATGAATGGCGCGTGCCTGGGGAATACCATGCGAAACGCATCCTGGGCACAGCATCTGAAACGCGTGCACCACCACAACCGTACCGCGCAGATCAGCCAGCGACAACGGGGCATCGACATTAAGCCAGCGCTCAACATCCCATTCGATGGCGTTTTCGCCCTGTACCATGATGAACACCTCCGGTTGGTTCAACTATCATCATAGGACGCCTGTCCTGCGCAGGGAAGGCCTACAATACGCACCAGTATTTGCCTGGCCCACAATGCTTCATGGTGTAATGTTGGGCTGATCACCATCCAACTTCGTTGACAACTGGAGACTCACTCATGAAACTGTCTGCACTGGCCCTATGTGTTCCTTTGCTGGCTCTGGGTACTGCTGCCCACGCTGCCCCCGATTTTGCACAAGTCAAAGACATTCTCACTAAAAACGCCTGCCTGGCCTGTCATGCCGTAGACAAAAAAGTGGTCGGCCCGGCCTACACAGAAGTTGCGGCCAAGCACAAAGGTCAGGCAGATGCAGCCGCTGTGCTCACCAAGCACATCAAAGAAGGCAGCACCGGCAATTACGGTCCTATCCCGATGCCTCCCAACGCAGGGATCTCCGACGCCGATATCAAAACAGTGGTCGAATGGCTGGTGGCCGGTGCCCCCCAGTAAGCATTCTGTACTGAGAACCCTGCAGGCAGCCCAAGGCTGAGGCAGGGTTTTTTGCTTTCTTTGCCATCCCGACAGGCTGACGGGCTGGCACGCATCGCTGCGCAGCACCAGCCATTTCACCAAGCAGGGATATGGGCGAACATTATTACGACGTACTGATTATCGGCAGCGGGCTCTCAGGCCTTACTGTTGCCTTGCACCTGGCAGCAGACAAAAAAGTGGCACTAGTCTCCAAGAAAGCGCTGCTGGATGGCTCCAGCAATTGGGCCCAAGGAGGAATCGCAGCGGTTCTGGATTCCCAGGACAGCCACGAACGTCACGTAGAAGACACGCAAATTGCCGGGGCCGGCCTGTGCGACGCCGAAGCCACCCGCCACATCGTGCAGCAAGGCCCCTCAGCCATCAACTGGCTGATTCAGCTGGGCGTACCTTTTACCCCAGACCAAAGTGCCGAGCTGGGCTTTCACCTTACACGCGAGGGTGGTCACAGCCAGCGAAGAATCATCCACGCTGCAGACGAAACCGGCCATCTGGTACAGCTGACGTTAGAACAGCAGGTACGGGCGCACCACAATATCACCTTGCTCGAGCATCACTCGGGGGTCGAACTCATCACCAGCCGCATTCTTGATGCCACTGGTGCTGCGACACCCTCGCCACACACGCCGGCCCGATGCCTGGGCGCCTATGTTTACGACGAGCAGGCCGACCAGGTGCGCACCATACTGGCGGGCCAAGTGGTGCTGGCCACCGGTGGCGCCGGCAAAGTCTATCTGCACACCAGCAACCCGGACACCTCTACGGGCGACGGTATCGCCATGGCCTGGCGAGCAGGGTGCCGTGTGGCCAATATGGAGTTCATGCAGTTTCACCCCACGTGCATGTACCACCCACAAGCAAAGTCTTTTTTGATTTCCGAAGCCGTGCGAGGCGAGGGCGGTGTACTGCGCCTGCCAGCCTCGGCCGGTGCCCAGGCGGGCGAGCGCTTCATGCAATGGCACGACGAGCGCCTGGAGCTGGCACCACGGGACGTCGTGGCCCGCGCCATTGATTTTGAAATCAAAAAGCGAGGACTCACGCACGTTGATCTGGACATCAGCCATCGCCCTCCCGAATTCATTCGCGAGCACTTTCCCACCATCCACGCACGCTGCCTTGAATTTGGCATTGACATGACAAGCATGCCGATTCCGGTGGTGCCGGCGATGCACTTTACCTGCGGTGGCGTGGTGATTGACCTAAACGGCCGCACTGATATCCCTGGCCTGTACGCGGTGGGTGAAACTGCCTATACAGGCTTGCACGGTGCCAACCGGCTGGCCAGCAACTCTTTGCTGGAGTGTCTGGTGATTGGCCGCAATGCAGCCCACGCTATCGACGCCCAGCCCCGTGAGGCACCCACAGAAGCCAAAGTGCCTGATTGGGATGACAGCCGGGCACGCGATGGTGTCGAAGCCGTACTGGTAACTCATGCCTGGGACGAAGTCCGGCGCCTGATGTCCAACTACGTTGGCATCGTGCGGACTCAAAAGCGCCTGAATCGCGCCCAGCAACGGATCCACCTGCTTGAGCAGGAAATCGAAGCCTACTATCAAGAATACCGGGTCACCAGCGATCTGCTTGAGTGTCGCAACCTGATCCAGGTGGCCGCACTGGTGGTGGCGGCGGCCTTGTCACGCAAAGAAAGTCGCGGTCTGCATTATTGTCAGGATTTTCCCTGGACACTGCCCAAAGCCCTGCCCACGGTGATGACCCCTGAAGAAGGGTTTCGCTAGCCAAAAGCACCTATGCCCGGCGCATTTGGGCTTAGGGCCGGGCATGGTAAATATCACCAATAACGCAATTACATGATTCGCAAAGAGTAATCGACCGCCTTGATGTCTTTGGTGAGGCTGCCCACCGAGATACGATCGACACCCGTTTGAGCAATCGCACGCACGGTGCCGTGAGTAATGCCTCCAGAGGCCTCCAGCACGGCTCGGTCTTGATTCAGCCGCACGGCTTCGCGCAGATCCTCAAGCGGGAAATTATCCAGAAGCACTGATTTCGCCCCTGCCGCCAGCGCCTGCTGAAACTCGTCCAGAGACTCGACCTCGATTTGCACAGGCACACTGCCCGGCAAATTGTCCGCCGCCTGAAGGACGTGGGCAATCCCGCCGGCAGCCGCAATGTGGTTTTCTTTGATGAGAACGCCGTCATACAAGGCCAGGCGCTGGTTCTTTCCACCGCCCACTCGTACTGCATATTTTTGCCCCAGGCGCAGCCCTGGCAAGGTTTTGCGGGTGTCCAGCACAGCGGCTCGCGTGCCAGTGACAAGCTCTGCATATCGACGGGTAGCAGTCGCTACGCCCGAAAACAGCTGCAAGAAATTAAGGGCTGTGCGCTCGGCTGTGAGCAAGCCACGGGCAGGACCATGCAAGCGGCACACCACAGCCCCCGGCTCCATCCAATCGCCTTCTGCATAGCACCAATCCAGCACGATACGCGAATCGACCCGGCGCATGACTTCTTCAAACCAGGGAGCACCACACAATACGGCCGCTTCACGCACAATCACCCGCGCGGTCTTAACCAGATCCTCAGGGATCAGCAGACCGGTGATATCTCCTGTGCCGACGTCCTCGGCCAGAGCCTGATCGATGTGGGCATCGAAAGCCGCCTGCAGAGCGGGCGGGAAGGGGGCATGGGGGTTATGCAGTGTCGACATCATGCGATCTTGTGAACTCATGCCGGCCCAACATTTGAGAACAGGGCCTGCTCCTGTGCAAGATCAGCGCCCGGCCGCACATTACGGCGTTTGGCCGCAGCAAAATCCAGCATGCGATCAATACACACTTTGGCCTTGCGCCCCAAGGCAGGATCCAGTTTGACCTCATTGTGGTCAAACTCAAGTGCATCGGCCACACCTTTAAGGGAATTCATGGCCATCCAGGGACAGTGGGCACAGCTTTTACAGGTGGCAGATTCCCCAGCTGTGGGCGCTGCAATAAAGGTTTTATCCGGTGCCGCCAGCCGCATTTTGTGCAACAGGCCTTGGTCGGTAGCCACGATAAACGTGGTAACCGGGGATTCAGTAACCGCCTTGAGCAACCGGGAGGTAGAGCCCACCACGTCTGCCTGGGCCACCACAGAGGCCGGGGATTCCGGGTGTACCAGGATCTGCGCATCTGGATAATCCTTGCGCATGAGGTCGAGCTCGACCCCTTTGAACTCATCGTGCACGGTGCAGGACCCCTGCCACAACACCATATCGGCGCCCGTCTCTCGCTGAATATAAGAGCCCAGGTGACGATCGGGTGCCCAAAGGATCTTCTTGCCCTGACGATGGAGATCGGCAACGATATCCAGCCCGATGGAAGACGTCACCATCCAGTCGGCTTGCGCCTTTACAGCGGCACTGGTGTTGGCATACACCACAACGACGCGATCGGGATATTGTGCTCGAAACTGCGCAAACGCCAACGGATCACAGCCAAGATCAAGAGAGCAGGTGGCATCGAGATCGGGCATCAGGATGCGTTTTTCGGGACTGAGAATCTTGGCCGTTTCTCCCATGAAACGCACACCGGAAACAACCAGCGTCTGGGCCGGATGATCGCGCCCAAAACGGGCCATTTCAAGGGAATCCGACACACAGCCGCCGGTTTCTTCGGCGATATCCTGGATATCGGCGTCGACATAATAATGGGCAACCAATGCCGCGTTACGTGCTTTAAGCAAATGGCGAATGCGGTTTTTCTGAAATTCGCGTTCTTCGGACGACAGCGGCGGGTTGACCCGCGCCCAAGCCTCGGCAACATTGAGTGTGCCATTAGCCATGTCCGGACGATCGAACGCTACGATTCGAGTACCAGAGAGCATGATATGAAGAGGTGAGATAAAACACAACAGACTGAAGAATCATACGACAAAGGCGTACAGACTGTCGGGATGACCGCTTCTACAAGCAGGATTCTGTCCTTTTCTTCTTATTTATCTTACTTTACATAATACGCATTATGCGTATTAAAGTGATAAGATATATCCCGAATGGGCCCAAATTAGGACTCAAGAGCGCTCTGAACTAAATTCGCCACGCTTTTGGAACTAAATTCGCCACCAGGATGCAAAACTCCCATGTGGCGAATTTAGTTCCATTTCATAAATCGATCCGTCAGATAAACTACGAATGTGATGGGCGCTCGTCCAGATAAGCTCCCGCATCGGATAAAATGTGAGCTTGTAGCGCTTCTGTGTAGAGTTACCTGGCAACCTTTTCTCCATGGAAACCAAGATGAGCGATACCTCTTCCGTTGCTGAACTGAATCACACCGGGAATCGCGGAGGCTGTTTGATTAAAGTAAAACAGGTTCCGCAGGCGGTGCTGCAAGTTGTCGAT
>NZ_JBELOK010000016.1:0-26243 GCF_040276085.1 Castellaniella sp. FW104-7C03 | reverse complement strand
GTCTGCGTTTTGCCATCCGCGAAGGTGGCCGCACCGTGGGCGCCGGCGTCGTTGCCAAAATCATCAAGTAATTGATGTACAATGGTGGGCTGGTCGCCCGCCACGCTTTTAAACGACGGTGCGGCAACGCACCATCGTTTTTAGGTCTAGGGGTATAGCTCAATTGGCAGAGCGTCGGTCTCCAAAACCGAAGGTTGAGGGTTCGATTCCTTCTGCCCCTGCCACCGATCACATCACCGCTTGCGCGGTGTCAAACGCCAAAATATGTCGCAACAGAACATCCAAACAGTCAACCGTACCGCCGATCGCCTTAAACTCGGCCTGGCTGTGCTTATCCTCGCGGCAGGTATTGTGGCGTATTCGGTCCTCATCGACCAATCCGTATATGTCCGCGTAGGCGTATTTATCGCGGGTGTGGTTGTCGCCGCACTGATTGCAGGCTTCAGTGACACCGGCCGCCGCACGCTGGCCTTTGCCCGCGAGGCTTACAACGAGACGCGCCGCGTAGTCTGGCCCACACGCCAGGAAACCACGCGCATGACAGCGATTGTGTTCGCCTTTGTGGTTGCCATGGGAGCCCTGTTGTGGGTGGCTGACAAGCTGCTGGGCTGGATCATCTACGGTCTGCTGCTGGGCTGGAACTAAGGAAAAAATTCCGCATGAACAAACGCTGGTATGTTGTCCATGTCTATTCTGGCATGGAAAAAAGCGTCCATAAGGCGCTGATCGAACGCATCGAACGCGCTGGGCTGCAAGAGGCCTTCGGCCGCATTCTGGTGCCTTCCGAAGAAGTCGTCGAGATCAAGGATGGCCGCAAGTCCATCTCCGAGCGTCGTATTTTCCCGGGCTATGTCCTGGTCGAGATGGATCTCACCGACGAAAGCTGGCATCTGGTCAAAAGCACCAACCGGGTAACCGGTTTCCTGGGCGGCTCCGGTAATCGCCCGGCACCCATCTCCGAGCGCGAGGTCGAGAAGATCCTCTCGCAAATGGAAGAAGGCGTCGAGAAACCCCGTCCCAAAGTGCTTTTCGAAGTTGGCGAATCCGTTCGCGTCAAAGAAGGCCCGTTTGCCGACTTCAACGGCAACGTCGAAGAAGTCAACTACGAAAAAAGCAAGGTTCGTGTGTCGGTCACGATTTTTGGTCGTGCCACCCCGGTCGAGCTCGATTTCAGTCAGGTCGAAAAGGTCTGACGCTCTCCTCCCCGTGGCGTCTGTTTGTGGACTGTGCAGTTAGCAGCCCATGCGTCAGCACCACAGGGCGGCATTTTTAACCCCGGGGAGCCCTCCCTCAACAGGTGGGCGCGATTACCCGAAAGGAGTCTCACATGGCGAAAAAAATCGTCGGCTTCATCAAGCTGCAAGTGCCAGCTGGTAAGGCCAATCCATCCCCCCCGATTGGCCCGGCATTGGGTCAACGCGGTCTGAACATCATGGAATTCTGCAAGGCGTTCAACGCCAAGACGCAGGGCATGGAGCCCGGTCTGCCGATTCCAGTGGTGATCACTGCCTTTGCCGACAAGAGCTTCACGTTCATCATGAAGACTCCGCCGGCCACGATCCTGATCAAAAAGGCGGCTGGCATCCAAAAGGCTTCGGCCCGTCCCAACACCGAAAAAGTGGGTACGCTGACGCGCGCGCAGGCTGAAGAAATCGCCAAAACCAAAGAGCCGGATCTGACGGCTGCCGATCTGGACGCCGCGGTTCGCACCATCGCCGGTAGCGCCCGCAGCATGGGTATCGACGTTGAAGGGGTGGTCTAATCATGGCAAAGCTTAGCAAACGCGCTGCAGCAATCGCTGCCAAGATCGATCGCACCAAAATGTATCCCGTGGCCGACGCCCTGGCGCTGGTCAAAGATACCGCCACAGCCAAGTTCGATGAATCCATCGACGTCGCCGTGCAACTGGGCATCGACCCCAAGAAATCCGACCAACTCGTTCGTGGTTCTGTCGTGCTGCCCGCCGGTACCGGTAAATCGGTGCGTGTTGCGGTGTTCGCCCAAGGCGAAAAAGCCGAAGCCGCCAAAGAAGCCGGCGCCGACATCGTTGGCCTGGACGACCTTGCTGCCAGCATCAAGGCCGGCAACATCGACTTCGACGTCGTGATCGCCTCGCCCGACACCATGCGTGTCGTGGGTGCCTTGGGTCAAGTGCTGGGCCCCCGTGGCCTGATGCCTAACCCTAAAGTTGGCACGGTTACCCCGGATGTCGTCACGGCCGTGAAAAACGCCAAGGCGGGTCAGGTTCAGTACCGTACCGACAAAGCGGGCATCATCCACGCCACCATCGGCCGTGCATCGTTTGATGTCGAAAAATTGCAGTCTAACCTCAGCGCCCTGATCGACGCCCTGAACAAGGCCCGCCCGACGGCAGCCAAGGGGATCTATCTGCGTAAGGTTGCCGTGTCTTCCACCATGGGTGGCGGGGCACGTGTCGAAATCGCCTCTTTGGCGGTCTAAGACAAAAAGAACTTTGGGCCATGTCCGGCCATTGGGGTCGGACATCGCTGTCAAAGACCGCTGGAGCTCCAAGCCTGGCTGTTTTTAGGCAAAGAGCTTAATCCCGGGTTGTTTACCGGATCCAGCGTAGACGGCGCCCAGGAAGAATTCATCACGAACTCGACCAGGTGCGCCGCATTCGGTTGATGTACCGGGAAACCGGACATCGTTTGAAGGAGTGTTCAACCATGAGTCTCAATCGCCAAGAAAAGGCTGTGGTCATCGAAGAAGTTGCTGCCGAAGTCGGCCGCGCCCAATCGATCATCATTGCTGAGTATCGTGGTCTGGACGTCGCCTCTGTAACCGTATTGCGCAAAACTGCGCGTGAATCGGGTGTCTACCTGCGTGTTCTCAAAAATACGCTGGTGCGCCGTGCCTTGGCTGGCACGCCCTTCGAGGGCTTGTCGGCTCAACTCACCGGTCCGCTGATCTACGGGATCAGCACCGACCCGGTGTCGGCTGCCAAAGTTTTGGCCGATTTCGCGAAAACCAACGACAAACTGGTCATCACAGGTGGGGCATTGCCCAACAGCCTGCTGAGCCAGGATGGTGTCAAGGCTCTGGCCACGATGCCGTCGCGCGAGGAATTGCTGTCGAAGCTGTTGGGCACCATGCAGGCGCCCATCGCTCAGTTTGTGCGTACGCTCAACGAAGTACCCACCAAGTTCGTTCGCGGCCTCGCAGCTGTGCGCGATCAAAAAGAAGCCGCGTAAGCAGCTGCTGGATCACTTCGTCGTTACAAGCGACAACCAAACCTGGCTTATTTAATTATCTGGAGTTCTAAAAATGGCAACTAAAGCTGAAATCCTGGACGCGATCGCCGCCATGAGCGTGCTCGAACTGTCCGAGCTGATCAAAGAAATGGAAGAGAAATTCGGCGTGTCCGCCGCTGCCGCCGCTGTGGCTGTGGCTGCTGCCCCCGCCGCTGGTGGCGCTGCTGCCGCTGAAGAGCAAACCGAGTTCACGGTCGTTCTGGCCGAAATCGGTGCCAACAAGGTCAGCGTCATCAAGGCCGTTCGCGAAATCACCGGTCTGGGCTTGAAAGAAGCCAAAGACTTGGTTGATGGTGCACCGAAGCCCGTCAAGGAAGGCGTGGACAAGGCTGGCGCCGAAGAAGCCAAGAAGAAGCTGGAAGAAGCCGGCGCCAAGGTCGAACTCAAGTAAGACCTTGTTTGCCGCGCCCGGGAAGTCTCAAGCCTTCCCGGGCTTTTGCGTTTCCAGAAAACCTGGTTCTGTCTGGTTTTTACAACAGCCTGAGCCGGGCTTTCTGGAGTCGTAAACCATGGCCGTGGTTAACGGCCTAAGCAACCCTCGAGTCGGAGTGCTCATGCCTTATTCGTACACCGAAAAGAAGCGCATACGCAAAAGCTTCGCCAAGCGTGCAGACGTTCAGGACGTCCCGTATCTGCTGGCGACACAATTGCAATCGTTCAGGACCTTCCTGCAGTCGGATACTGCATCCGCGAAACGCAAAGAAGAAGGTCTGCAAGCTGCCTTCAATTCGATATTTCCGATTGTCAGCCATAACCAGATGGCGCGTCTGGAATTTGTCAGCTATGTGCTGGGTACGCCAGTTTTTGATGTCAAGGAATGCCAGCTGCGTGGTCTTACCTACGCATCACCGCTGCGCGCCAAGGTTCGTCTGGTCCTGATGGACCGCGAAGTCAGCAAGCCCACCGTTAAAGAAGTCAAAGAGCAAGAAGTCTACATGGGCGAGATTCCGCTCATGACAGACACGGGCTCTTTTGTGATTAATGGCACCGAGCGTGTGATTGTGTCGCAGTTGCACCGCTCGCCTGGCGTGTTCTTTGAGCACGACCGTGGCAAAACCCACAGCTCGGGCAAGCTGTTGTTTTCCGCCCGTGTGATACCTTACCGTGGCTCGTGGCTCGATTTCGAATTCGATCCCAAGGACATCCTGTTCTTCCGGATCGACCGTCGTCGCAAGATGCCAGTCACCATTTTGCTGAAGGCCTTGGGCATGACGTCCGAAGCCATTCTGGCGTATTTCTCTCAATTCGATCACATCGCCCTGCACAACGAAGGCGGAATGCTCGAGTTTGTGCCTGAGCGCTGGAAAGGTGAAGTGGCGCGTTTTGACATTGCCGACAAAAAAGGCAATGTGATTGTCGAAAAAGACAAACGCATCAACGCCAAACATCTGCGTGATCTCACCGCAGCCGGTGTCGATCACATCTCAGTGCCCGAGGATTACCTGCTGGGCCGCGTGCTGGCTAAAAACATCATCAGCCCGGATACCGGTGAAGTGCTGGCCCAGGCCAACGACGAGATCACCGAGTCCCTGTTGGCCGAGATCCGTACCTCGGGTGTGCGCGATATCGAAACCCTGTACATCAACGAGCTCAACGAGGGGGCGTATATCTCGCAAACCCTGCGCACTGATGAGACCGTCGATCAGATGGCTGCCCGCGTGGCCATCTATCGCATGATGCGCCCGGGCGAGCCGCCCACCGAAGAAGCCGTCGAAGCGCTGTTCCAGCGTCTGTTCTATTCCGAAGACACCTACGATCTGTCGCGCGTGGGCCGGATGAAGGTAAACAGCCGCCTGGGCCTGAACGAAGGCAACGAAGGTCCGCTGACACTCACCGACGACGATATCCTGCACACCATCAAGATCCTCGTGGATCTGCGCAATGGCCGTGGCCAGATCGATGACATCGATCACCTGGGCAATCGGCGGGTGCGTTGCGTGGGCGAACTGGCAGAGAACCAGTTCCGCGCCGGTCTGGTGCGGGTAGAGCGCGCAGTCAAAGAACGTCTGGGCCAGGCCGAGACCGAAAACCTGATGCCGCACGACTTGATCAATTCCAAGCCGATCTCTGCCGCCATCAAAGAGTTCTTTGGTTCCAGCCAGCTGTCGCAGTTTATGGACCAAACCAACCCGCTGTCCGAGATCACGCACAAGCGTCGTGTCTCGGCCCTGGGACCCGGCGGTCTTACCCGCGAACGTGCCGGCTTTGAGGTGCGCGACGTGCACCCAACCCACTATGGTCGCGTGTGCCCGATCGAAACGCCTGAAGGCCCAAACATCGGTCTGATCAACTCGCTGGCCCTGTATGCCCGCCTGAACGAATACGGCTTCCTCGAAACACCGTATCGCAAGATCATCGATGGCCGTGTGTCCGACCAGATCGAGTATCTGTCTGCCATCGAAGAAAGCAAGTACGTCATCGCCCAGGCCAATGCGCATCTGAATGAAGAAGGCCATTTTGTCGACGATCTCGTGGCGTGCCGCGAAGCCGGTGAAACCATGCTGACTGCACCGTCCAATGTGCACTACATGGACGTGGCGCCGTCACAGATCGTATCGGTGGCAGCTTCACTGATTCCATTCCTCGAGCACGATGACGCCAACCGGGCCCTGATGGGTGCCAACATGCAACGCCAGGCCGTGCCTTGCCTGCGTCCCGAAAAGCCCCTGGTGGGCACGGGTATCGAGCGCACCGTGGCGGTCGACTCCGGCACCACCGTGCAGGCCACCCGAGGCGGTATTGTTGATTTCGTCGACGCCGAGCGCGTCGTGATCCGCGTCAACGACGATGAAAATATCGCCGGCGAGGTGGGTGTCGATATCTACAACCTCAAGAAATATACGCGTTCCAACCAAAACACCAACATCAACCAGCGGCCTATCGTGGCGCGGGGCGATCTGGTGGCGCGGGGCGACGTCCTGGCCGATGGCGCATCCAGCGATCTGGGCGAACTCGCCCTGGGTCAGAACATGCTGATCGCCTTCATGCCCTGGAACGGCTATAACTTCGAAGACTCGGTGTTGATCTCCGAGCGCATCGTGGCCGACGACCGCTACACGTCGATCCACATCGAAGAGCTGACCGTGGTGGCTCGTGATACCAAGTTGGGCGCCGAGGAAATCACTCGCGATATCTCCAACCTGGCGGAAACCCAGCTTAATCGTCTGGACGACTCCGGTATCGTGCACATTGGCGCAGAGGTCCGCGCTGATGACGTGCTGGTCGGCAAGGTAACGCCCAAGGGCGAAACCCAGCTTACCCCCGAAGAAAAGCTGCTGCGCGCCATCTTTGGCGAGAAAGCCTCTGATGTCAAAGACACGTCGCTGCGCGTGCCCTCGGGCATGGTCGGTACGGTCATTGATGTGCAAGTCTTTACCCGCGAAGGCATCGATCGCGACAAGCGTGCCCAGTCCATCATCGACGATGAACTGCGCCGCTATCGCCAAGACCTCAACGATCAGCTGCGCATCGTCGAAAACGATGCCTTTGATCGTCTGCGCAAGCAACTGCTGGGCAAAACCGCCAATGGCGGCCCGCGCAAGCTGGCCAAGGGCACCGAACTCGCCGCCGAGTACCTCGATGACGTGGATCGCTGGCAGTGGTTCGATATCCGCCTGGCCGACGAAGACGCGGCTGTGGCGCTCGAGCAGGTTAAAGACGCCCTCGAACAAAAGCGTCACCAGTTCGATCTGGCCTTTGAAGAAAAGCGCAAGAAGCTTACCCAGGGCGATGAGTTGCCCCCGGGTGTGCTGAAGATGATCAAGGTTTACCTCGCCGTCAAGCGCCGCCTGCAACCTGGCGACAAAATGGCCGGCCGTCACGGCAACAAGGGTGTGGTGTCACGCATCACCCCAATCGAAGACATGCCGCATATGGCTGATGGCACCCCGGTGGACATCGTTCTTAACCCGCTGGGCGTGCCCTCGCGGATGAACATTGGTCAGGTGCTTGAGGTTCACTTGGGCTGGGCTGCCCGCGGTCTGGGTCAACGCGTGGCCGACATGCTCGACCAAGAACGTGGCGTTCAGGTCAAGGCCGTGCGCAAGACACTCGAAGGCATCTACAACGCCTGCGGTGGCGAGGTCAAACTCAGCACCCTGTCGGATGATGAGATTCTGACGATGGCCAACAATCTGCGTCGTGGTGTGCCGCTGGCCACCCCGGTGTTTGATGGTGCCACCGAAGAAGACATCACCCGCATGCTCGAGATTGCCTATCCGGACGACGTCGCCGAGCAGCTCAAGCTCACCAGCGGTCGTACGCAAGCCTGGCTGACCGATGGCCGCACAGGCGAGCAATTCGAACGCCCGGTAACAGTAGGCTACATGCACTTCCTCAAGCTGCACCACTTGGTGGACGACAAGATGCACGCGCGTTCCACCGGCCCGTACTCCCTGGTTACCCAGCAACCGCTGGGCGGCAAGGCACAGTTTGGTGGTCAGCGCTTCGGCGAGATGGAAGTCTGGGCACTCGAAGCCTACGGTGCCGCCTATACCCTGCAAGAAATGTTGACCGTGAAGTCCGACGATATCTCTGGCCGTACCAAGGTCTATGAGAACATCGTGAAGGGCGATCACGTGATTGATGCGGGCATGCCCGAATCCTTCAACGTGCTGGTCAAGGAAATTCGATCCTTGTCCCTGGACATGGATCTGGAGCGTAAATAATGAAAGCGCTACTCGATCTCTTCAAGCAAGTCTCTCAGGACGAGCAATTCGATGCCATCAAGATCGGCATCGCTTCGCCCGAAAAGATCCGCTCGTGGTCCTTTGGCGAGGTCCGCAAGCCTGAGACCATCAACTATCGTACCTTCAAACCCGAACGCGACGGTCTGTTCTGCGCCAAGATCTTTGGCCCGATCAAAGACTACGAGTGCTTGTGCGGCAAGTACAAGCGCCTCAAGCACCGTGGTGTGATCTGCGAAAAATGCGGTGTCGAAGTCACCGTGGCCAAGGTGCGCCGCGAGCGCATGGGCCACATCGAGCTGGCCAGCCCGGTGGCGCATATCTGGTTCCTGAAGTCCCTGCCGTCGCGCCTGGGCATGGTTCTGGACATGACGCTGCGCGATATCGAACGCGTGCTGTACTTTGAAGCCTGGTGCGTGATCGAACCCGGCATGACACCGCTCAAGCGCGGCCAGATCATGTCCGACGACGATTACCTGGCCAAAACCGAAGAATACGGCGACGACTTCCATGCCCTGATGGGTGCGGAGGCCGTGCGTGAGCTGCTGCGCACAATCGACATCGACTCCGAAGTCGAGCGCCTGCGCGCCGAGCTCAAGGCAACCGGCTCGGATGCCAAGATCAAGAAGATCTCCAAGCGCCTCAAGGTACTTGAAGGCTTCCAGAAGTCGGGCATCAAGCCCGACTGGATGATCATGGAAGTGCTGCCGGTGCTGCCGCCGGATCTGCGCCCGTTGGTACCGCTGGATGGCGGACGCTTCGCTACGTCCGATCTCAACGACCTCTATCGTCGCGTGATCAACCGCAACAACCGCCTCAAACGCCTGCTCGAGCTCAAGGCGCCGGACATCATCCTGCGCAACGAGAAGCGCATGCTGCAAGAGGCCGTTGATTCCCTGCTGGACAATGGCCGTCGCGGCAAGGCCATGACGGGCGCCAACAAGCGCCAGCTCAAGTCCCTGGCCGACATGATCAAGGGCAAGAGCGGTCGTTTCCGCCAAAACCTGCTGGGCAAGCGTGTCGACTACTCCGGTCGTTCTGTCATTGTCGTGGGCCCGCAACTGCGTCTGCATCAGTGCGGTCTGCCCAAGCTGATGGCCCTCGAGCTCTTCAAGCCATTCATCTTCAATCGTCTCGAGATGATGGGTCTGGCCACCACTATCAAGGCGGCCAAGAAGCTGGTTGAAAGCCAGGAGCCTGTGGTCTGGGATATCCTCGAAGAAGTGATTCGCGAGCACCCGGTGATGCTTAACCGCGCACCAACCCTGCACCGTCTGGGCATCCAGGCCTTCGAGCCGCAACTGATCGAAGGCAAGGCCATCCAGCTGCATCCGCTGGTGTGCGCGGCGTTTAACGCCGACTTCGACGGCGACCAGATGGCTGTACACGTGCCGCTGTCCCTCGAGGCGCAACTTGAGGCCCGCACGCTGATGCTGGCTTCCAACAACGTGCTCTTCCCGGCCAACGGCGAACCCGCCATTGTGCCGTCGCAAGATATCGTGCTGGGTCTGTACTATGCCAGCCGCGAGCGCATCAACGGCAAGGGCGAGGGCATGTTCCTGGCCGATCTGGCCGAGGTGCAGCGCGCCTACGACAACCACGAAGTCGAGCTGCAAACCCGGATCACCACCCGCATCCCCGAATACGTGAGGGGTGAGGATGGCGAATTGCAAGAGCAGATCCACCGTCATCAAACCACGGTGGGCCGTGCGCTGTTGTCCGAGATTCTGCCTCAGGGGCTGCCGTTCTCGGTGCTTAACAAAGCACTGAAGAAAAAAGAAATCTCCAAGCTCATCAATATGTGCTATCGCCGTTGTGGCCTGCGCGCCACAGTGATCTTTGCCGACAAGCTGATGCAGTCCGGCTATCGCCTGGCCACCCGCGCGGGTGTGTCGATTGCGATGGGCGACATGATTGTGCCGGACGTCAAAGAGCAGATCCTGGCTCAGGCCTCCAGCGAAGTCAAAGAGATCGACCGTCAATACTCGTCGGGTCTGGTGACGTCGCAAGAGCGCTACAACAACGTGGTGGATATCTGGGGCAAGGCCGGTGATCGCGTCGGCAAGGCCATGATGGAGCAATTGTCCACCGAGCCCGTGCTGGATCGCCATGGCAAGGAAACGCGCCAGGAGTCCTTCAATTCCATCTACATGATGGCCGACTCTGGTGCCCGGGGTTCTGCCGCCCAGATCCGCCAGCTGGCGGGGATGCGTGGCCTGATGGCCAAGCCGGACGGCTCCATCATCGAAACCCCCATCACGGCCAACTTCCGTGAAGGCCTGAACGTGTTGCAGTACTTCATCTCCACCCACGGTGCCCGTAAGGGCCTGGCGGATACGGCGCTGAAGACGGCCAACTCGGGTTACCTCACGCGTCGTCTGGTTGACGTCACCCAGGATCTCGTCATCACCGAAGACGATTGCGGCACTTCGCACGGCTATGTCATGAAAGCCCTGCTCGAGGGCGGCGAAGTCGTCGAGGCGCTGGGCGATCGGGTGCTGGGTCGTGTGGCGGCCATCGATGTCGTTAATCCCGACACTCAGGAAACCGTGATCACGGCCGGCACACTGCTGGACGAGAACAAGGTCGAGCTCATCGAAGAGCTGGGGATCGACGAAGTCAAGATCCGTACGCCGCTTACCTGCGAAACCCGCCATGGTCTGTGCGCACATTGCTACGGGCGTGACCTCGGTCGTGGTTCCTTGGTCAACAAGGGCGAGGCCGTTGGTGTTATCGCTGCCCAGTCGATTGGCGAGCCGGGCACGCAGCTCACCATGCGCACCTTCCACATTGGTGGTGCCGCCTCGCGTAATGCGCTGGCAAGCTCCGTCGAGACCAAATCCACCGGTACGATCGGCTTTGCGATTGGCCTGCGCTACCTCACCAACGCCAAGGGCGACCGCATTGCGGTGTCCCGCTCGGGTGAAATCGTGGTGTACGACGATAACCGTCGCGAACGTGAACGTCATAAAGTGCCGTACGGCGCCACCATCCTGGTGGGCGACAGCGATACCATCAAGGCCGGCACCAAGTTGGCCACCTGGGATCCGCTGACCCGACCGATCGTGTCCGAGTACACCGGGACGATCCGCTTTGCCAACGTCGAGGAAGGCGTCACGGTGGCCCGTCAGGTTGACGAAATCACCGGCTTGTCCACCTTGGTGGTGATCACGCCCAAGACCCGCGGCAGTGCCAAGGGTGCGGGTCGTCCGCAGATCTTGTTGCTGGACGAGCAGGGCCAGGAGATCAAGGTGGCGGGTACCGATCACGCCGTGGCGATTTCCCTGCCAGTGGGCGCACTGATCACGGTGCGCGATGGGCAGGCTGTGGGTGTGGGTGATTTCCTCGCACGGATTCCGCAAGAATCCCAAAAGACCCGCGACATCACCGGTGGTCTGCCGCGTGTGGCCGAGCTCTTCGAAGCCCGTTCGCCCAAGGATGCCGGTGTGCTGGCCGAAGTAACCGGTACGGTTTCGTTTGGCAAGGACACCAAGGGCAAACAGCGCCTGGTGATCACCGATATGGACGGCGTGAGCCATGAGTTCCTGATCTCCAAAGAGAAGCAGGTGCTGGTGCACGATGGCCAGGTGGTCAACAAGGGCGAGCTCGTGGTGGACGGCCCGGCCGATCCGCACGACATCCTGCGCTTGCAGGGTATCGAGCCGCTGGCTTCGTACATCGTCAACGAAGTGCAGGACGTGTATCGTCTGCAAGGTGTGAAGATCAACGACAAGCACATCGAAGTCATCGTGCGTCAGATGCTGCGTCGTGTAAACATCACCAACCCGGGCGATACCGACTTCATCACCGGCGAACAAGTAGAACGCGCCGAGCTGCTGAACGCCAACGATCGCATGGATGCCGACGGCAAGTTGCCGGCAACATACGACAACGTGCTGCTGGGTATTACCAAGGCTTCCTTGTCTACCGATTCGTTCATCTCGGCGGCGTCCTTCCAGGAAACCACCCGGGTGCTGACCGAAGCGGCAATCATGGGCAAGCGCGACGACCTTCGCGGTTTGAAGGAAAACGTCATCGTGGGCCGTCTGATTCCCGCAGGTACCGGGATGTCCTATCACATCGCTCGCCACGACAGAGAGATCTTCGAGGCAGCCGAGCGTGCAGCCGCCCGCGAGTTGGCCAACCCGTTTGGCGACTCTTCCGAGGTTGCGCATGTCGGCTCGGATGATGCTGGCGCAGAGGCCCCTTCGTCAACAGACGGCGAGACGCCGGCTGAAGACTAAGCCAGGCGCTCAGGCTGGCTGAAACGCCGCTCCCGGGATTTTCCGGGGCGGCGTTTTTTTTCGTCTGTCGAAAGTACCGTCAACGCACCGCTGCTGCCCGTGCTCAAATGTTTGCTACGCTATGCCTCTTTCACGGCTGTCTCCCGCAGGCTTCGCATGACCGACCATTACGCCGTTATCGGCAACCCCATCGCCCAGTCCAAGTCGCCCCTGATTCATGCTGCGTTCGCACGGCAGCTGGGCCACGATCTTTCTTATGATGCGCTATTGGCCACCCCCGAAACCTTCGAAACCGTGGTGCGCCAGTTTATAGCTGACGGCGGTTGTGGCATGAACGTCACCGCGCCGTTCAAGCTGGATGCCCTGGCGTTGTCCGGGCGGCTCAGCGAGCGCGCGCAGGCCGCGCAGGCGGTTAACACGCTCAGCTTCACACCAGAAGGTATCGTGGGCGATAACACCGATGGAGTAGGCCTGGTCAACGATATTCAGGACCGTATCGGGCTGCGCCTGGCTGGGTGCCGGGTGCTGCTGGTGGGTGCTGGCGGTGCCGCGCGGGGTGTGCTCTTACCTTTGTTGCAAGCGGGCCCGGCCGATTTGCTGATCGTCAATCGCAGCCCCCAAAAGGCCCGTGCGCTGGCTGATAACTGGGCCACGCGCTACCCGGTAAGAGCAGGGGGGTTTGAACTGGCGGGCAAGCAGCATTTTGATGTTGTCATCAATGCCACGTCTACCGGGCTTTCGGATGCCCCCTTGAACCTTGGCGATGGGCTGTATGCACCCGGGGCGTTGGCCTATGAGATGTCGTACGGCCGTCAGACACCCTTCATGCAAGAGGCACGCCGGCAAGGCGTTGCGCGCATTACCGATGGATTGGGGATGCTGGTGGGCCAGGCCGCAGAATCCTTCCGGCTGTGGCGCGGCGTGCTGCCGGACGTGCTGCCGGTATTGCAGCAACTGCGACAAGGGTAACTACCGGGCGGGCACAGCCAACAAGCGGCTTACTTGCTTCTTGCAGTCTCGAGGTGTTTGTACACCGTGGTGCGCGATAGATTCAGCTGCCGGGCAGTTTGTGAAATATTGTGGTGATTGGCTTCGTAGCTTGCCCTGATTTGCAGGCACTCGGCTTCTTTTAGCGGGTGCCCCGCACAGGCGCGGCAAGCCTGGCTGGCGGTGCCGGCCAAGGTATCTTGGCTATGTTGGCCAATCAAGGCTTCGTCGATGGGGCTGCCGTCCGCATGAAAAACCACCAGACGCTGCAGATAGTTTCGCAGTTGGCGGATATTGCCTGTCCAGGGCAGGCCTTGCAGCCGTGAGATCCCCGCGTCGGTGATGACGCTGCCTGGCGAGAGCTCTGCCAGCAAATAACGGGTGATTGCATCGAAGTCCTGGCGCTCGTGCAGCGGTGGCAGCGTGATGGTCAGGGCGTTCAGCCTGAACAGAAGATCAGATCTGAAGGTATGGTTGTTGAGGTTTTTCTCGAGCGCATGGTTGGTGGCAGAGACAATTTGAACGTTAACCTTGCTGGCCCTCCCACCGCCCAGGGGCTGCACCTCCATGTTGTCCAGAAAGCGCAGTAATACCGCTTGTGCCGCCAGAGGGATCTCGGCCACTTCGTCCAGAAACAGCGTGCCTTTGTCCGCCTGGCGGATCAGACCAGGCGCCCCCTGCCGGTTGGCGTTGGTGTAGGCACCGGGCTCGTAGCCAAACAATTCGGAGATAAATAGCGCCTCGGGGATGGCTCCACAATTGACAGCAATGAACGGTCCGCTTCTTTGGCTGAGGCGATGAACCTCGCGAGCCATGAGCTCTTTGCCAGTACCGGTTTCACCAAAGATATGAATCGGCATGCCCAGGCGGGTGGCCCGGGCAACCAGGCCCAATGACTCCTGGATTTTTGGATCGGCAGCAATAAAACCTTCGGCTGTTTTGTGATGGGGGTTCTCTACTGCGCCTGAAGCGGCCCGTGTGGCGCGTGCTGCGCCTCGGGCTACCTGCCGGCACTGCATAAAGACGCTGCCGCCGATCTGGTCGCGAACCTGCACGGTGTCTCCCGCCAGCAGCCGTTGCAGCATGGGCCCGAATGCGCAGTTGAAGACGGTTTCAAAGCCGTGTCCGGTTAAAGAGCTGCGTTCATCCAGAAAGGCTTTTCCGTATCGATTGACCGAAATGATTTCGCCATCATCGGAAACTGCGATCAGGCCGGTAGACAAAGTGTCCAGGTATTCGGCCCGCGGATGAAAAGCAAATACGTAAAACCCTGGTTGTTCGATCAGAAAAAGCGAATTACTGACCTGCGTGGCGGCCATTTTGACCAGTACCTCGGTGTGCTGCTGGCGTGTGGCATTGGCACAGCTGGCATCCAGTGCACCGATCATCTGGCCGTGCATGTTGAAGATGGGGGCGGCGATGCAGCTGAGGTGTGCGTCGTCGGAAAAATAGTGTTCGCTGCCATATACCCGCGAGGCCCGGCCATGAATGACGGTGAGGCCCAGTGCATTGGTGCCGTGTGCGGATTCGTGCCAGGCGCTGCCCGGGATGATGGATTTTCCGGCCTTGGTGCGGGAGAAGTGGGTATCGCTGATGGTGTCGATGATCAGGCCGTGGCGGTCGGCGAAGGCCAGGATGAAATTTGGCCCCGGAATCTGTGCATACAAGGCCTGCATCTCTGTCAGGGCAAGACGCCGGCAGTTGCGAAGTTCTTCCCGGGCGTGCTGGATCTGCGCAAATGACACCACGGTGTCGTCCGGCTTGATGCCAGGATCCAGACCCTGGGCCCGACAGCGTGTCCAGCTGTCTGAAATAGAGGCCGCAACCGTGCCTGCCGGGATAGCCTGGCCGCCTTCCAGATAGCTTCGTGCGTAACCCACCGCATTTGAATGTTGCATATCACCCCTCGGATAAGCAGCGCGCAGTGCCGAACCGGCTGTGTGTAACACAACTTGTACGGCACAGTGTGGGTGGCAGTCTGACAATCTGTCAATGGGGTGTTGGCCAATTGTTCAGTTTCTGAACACTTGTGAGGTGTACGTCCGTACAGAAACTGGACGGGTTCTGTGCGGGCTGGATCCGCCAGCACCGCAATTCTCCTTGGTGTTCCACGTTTGCCTGTGGTTGGCACAGACCTTGCTTGTGTATGGGGTGAGGCCTGACGGAGCAATCCTGGCCATCACGCAACACTGGACCGACAGTCCAGCACAAGGAGATGTGTAATGAAAGCTCAGGTTCTAAGACACTATGACGAGTCATTGACTGCGGATCAGTGGGTGTCGCTGGAAGACGTGCCTGATCCGACGATCCGCAAATCTACTGATGTGATTGTCCGCATTGGTGGGGCTGGTGTGTGCCGTACGGATCTCCACATTATTGAGGGGATCTGGAAGCCGCACATGGATACCTCGGGCAAGTCACTGTTGCCGCTGATCATGGGGCATGAAAACGCAGGCTGGGTTGAGGCTGTTGGCAAGGAGGTAACGGCCTTCAAGCCTGGTGACGCGGTGATTGTGCATCCGAAAATTTCCGGGGGCACTTGTCTGGCCTGCCGTAGAGGCCAGGACATGCATGGCCCGGGGGATTTTCCCGGATTGGATTGTGATGGGGGTTATGCGGAGTATGTACTGACCTCCGAGCGCAATCTGGTGTCACTGCCCGCACAACTGGAGCCGCGCAATGTGGCCCCGTATGCCGATGCCGGCCTGACGGCGTATCGCGCAGTCAAGAAAGCAACCCGGCTGCTGTTGCCGGGGGAGTACTGCGTGGTGATTGGTGCCGGCGGTTTGGGCCTGATCGGGATTCAGTGCCTGAAGGCCATGTGCGCGGCAGAAGTCATCGTTGTCGACAAATCTGCCGAATCGCTGGAGCTTGCCCGCCGTGCAGGGGCGGATCATCTGGTCAGTGCGGATGGCCGTGAGGTGGATGCCATCCTGGCGCTGACGAAAGGCGAGGGTGCCGAGGCAGTGATCGACTTTGTCGGTGAGAAAGGCACCACCTTCAAGGGGCTGGCAATGACGCGGCCCATGGGCAACTACTACGTGGTCGGCTATGGCGAGGAAATTCGTGTTCCCACCATCGACATGATCATCACGGAGAAAAACATCATCGGCAACCTGGTGGGCACCTGGGCCGAGCTGGTAGAACTGATGGTGCTGGCGGAAAGGGGGCTGATCACCCTGACCACAAAAGAGTACTCGCTGAAGGATGCCAATCAGGCACTGAAGGATTTGTGCGCGGGGAAGATTCACGGGCGTGCAGTTCTGGTGCCATAAAACCAGTTGGACAAGCCACGGAGTGGCTGGAGGAGAAATCATGCGCTTCACTAAACAGAAACTAAAAAATGGTGCGTTGGTGGCGGCGATTGCCGGTTTAGGTGCACCCTGGATGTTTGGGCAGGCAGCGTTTGCTGCCGATATCAGCTACGACAAGTATGGCGACTACGCCAGTTACGGCACAGCCCCCGATGTGCCGGGGCAGTGTTCTTATGAGGCGATCGCCAAGAAGGATTACAAGGGGCGGACGCTGAAAGTCATCAGCCATGCCGTGCCGGTACTGGGCGAGCCCACCATTTTGCATGCCCGACAATTTGCGGATCTGACGGGCGCCAAGGTGGATGTGGTGAATGTGCCGTTTGGTGATCTGTATCAACGGATCATGATTCCAATGCAAACGCATCAGGCGGCATACGACGTGATGTTCTATCCGTCCATCTGGATTGGAGACTTGCATGATTTTCTTGAGCCGATGCCCGAGAAATATCTGAATACCAGCGGGATGAAAGACGTCACGACCAACTATCGCGATGTGGCCACCTGGGGCAGCCAGGTGGTGCAGTACCCCGTGGATGGCGACCGGAACTATCTCAAATATCGCGCCGATATTTTCAACGACCCTGCCATGCAGGCCAAGTACAAGAAGGAAACCGGCAACGATCTGAAACCACCCCAGACCTGGGAGCAATACAACGCGATTGCCAAGTTCTTCAGCGGTTGGGATTGGGCCGGTGATGGCAAGCTGCACTACGGTAGTGCCGAGGTGACCAAGCGCGATGACCTGATGTTCTCGGCCTTTATCGATCGGGCGGCTGCCTACGCAAAAAATCCCAATATCAAAGGGGGATTCTTCTTTGATCTCAAGACCATGACGCCGCAGATCAATAATCCGGGCTGGGTCAAGGGTCTGGAAATGTTCATTGATGCCCAGAAGGCATTCCCTCCGGGGGGAACAAACTTTGGTCTGGGCGATGAGATCTTCTCGTTTGGTGGCGGCCAAACGCTCATGAGCTACTCCTGGGATGATGCGTTTATCCAGTCCATGGAAAAGGACAATCCCATCCGGGGCAAGGTGCGGCCTGCACCCTTGCCTGGTTCACATGAAGTCTGGAATCGCGAGACCCAGAAGTGGGATCACTTCGACAAACCCAATGCGCCCCCGTATATCACTTGGGGTTGGACGTCAGCGGTCACCAAATCCTCAAAAAACAAGGAAATCGCGTTTGATTTTCTCTGCTTTTTCTCCAACGAGGCTAATGCCAGCCTGGACTTGAGAATTGGCCGCTTCGGGATCAATCCGTACCGGACGTCGCAGTTTGATGCTTCGTTTTGGGAAGACAAGCTGGGCTGGTCCAAGGATGTGGCAGAAAAATACGTCACTACGCTGGGCGATATGGACAAGAGCGACAACCGTGTCTTCGACTTGCGGGTACCGGGCGTCAATCAGTTCATGACCAGTTTGGCCAATGGCGTTGCTGAAGCAATGGCTGGGCAAAAAACGCCTCAGGCGGCACTGGATGGGGTGGCGAAGAAATGGACTGAGCTTGTCGACAAGATCGGCGTTGATAAAGTCCGTTCGGCCTATGCCAATGTCGTGGCGCTGGAAGACCGCGGTCGTTAATCCGTACGGGGGAGGCTGGGCATGAACAGAACACCTGGTTTGGCCGCGTATAAGCAGCTGTTCCTGTTACCAGGGCTGCTGGTGCTGTTGGCTATTGTGCTGTTTCCATTGCTGTTCACGATTCGTGTCAGCCTCTCCGGTTGGGATGTGATTACGCCCGGCCTGAGTTGGATCGGGTTGGAGAACTACCAAAACATGTTCTCCGACACCCGCTTCTGGCAGGCTTTGCTGCGGCTGGGCTTTATGGCGGTGGCAACCGTCTTGATCCAGTATGTCCTGGGATTTGGCCTGGCGCTGATGGTCTGGCATGAGATCCGTTATCGGCGGGTTTTTCGTGTGCTGTTTCTCGTGCCCATGATGACAACGCCAGTGGTCATGTCAGTGATCTGGCGCACGATCTTTCATGAGTCTCTGGGCCCGGCCAACGACATTGTCCGTTGGCTGGGTATGGCGCCCATCCCCTGGCTCACTTCCAGCGGCTGGGCACTGGTGAGTGTCATGGTGGTGGAGATCTGGGAGTGGACGCCGTTCATGTTCTTGTTCATGCTGGCCGGTTTGGTCAGTTTGCCCCGAGAACCATTTCTGGCAGCGGCAATTGATGGGGCCGGGCCGGTGCGCACGTTTTTGAATGTCACGTTTCCCTTGCTGGCGCCGGTATCCATCGGCGCAATCATCATCCGGCTGATTGAAGCCTCCAAGATCATGGAAACGGTTTATGCCCTGACCTCTGGTGGGCCAGGAACCGCTACGGAGACCTCCGCCTACTACATTTATATCAGGGGCCTGAGAGACTTTGACATTGGCTATGCCTCTGCCTTGTCGATTACATATCTGGTCATCATGATTGTTTTGCTGACGGTGATCGTCAAGGCGCTGGTTCGTATCTTTGTGGGGAGAGCCACCTGATGAATACGAGTTACTCAAGCAGCAGACTCTATCTTTTTCTGAAATACGCACTGATTGCCTTGTGGAGCATGTTTGTCATTGGCCCGTTTCTATGGGCCCTGACCACCAGCTTTAAATCGATTGGTGGCGTCACGGGGGGTGCGACTTATGTTCCCTGGCTGCAATATCAACCCTCGCTGGAGGGCTGGCGCAATCTCTTTGGTGGAAGCAGCGGCATTGATATTGTGGATCCCTATCTGGATAGTCTAATTGTGACGGTGGCTGCCAGCCTGATCAGCCTTGTACTGGGTACGCTGGCGGCATATGGTCTGTCGCGGTTTCGCTATCGGGTGGGGTTCGTCAAAAACAGTGACCTGGTGTTCTTCTTTATCTCGCAACGCATCATGCCGCCTATCGTGCTGGCAATCCCGTTTTTCCTGATGCTGCAATGGCTGGGCTTGCTTGATACCCGCTTGGGCCTGGTGCTGGTGTATATCGTGCTGCTGCTGCCAATCGCTGTCTGGATACTGGTGGATTTCTTCAACAATATCCCGCGGCAGATCGATGAAATGGCCATGCTGGATGGATGTACGCCGATGCAGGCTTTCATCCGGGTGATTCTGCCCAATGCCTTGCCCGGGATTATCGTGGCAGGCATGTTCTGTCTGGTGTTCGGCTGGAACGACTTCTTCTTTGCTTTCACCCTGACGTTTACCAATGTGCAGTTGTTGCCAACTGCCATTGTCTCTCTCAACTCGTCCGTCACGCCGTGGTGGAGTCTGTCCGCTGCTTCTTTGGTTTCGGTTGCGCCATTGATTCTGGTGGCCTTTCTGGTAGAGCGCTACTTGTCACGCGGCACATTGGCCGGTGCAATCCGATGAGGATCTTATGACTGGACTCGAGGCAAGGGGCTTGACGTCGGTGATCGACGATGTCGTGCACTTAAAGGATATCCGGCTTGTGTTTCCCAAGGGTCAGATCACCACAGTGATTGGCCGCACCCTGGCCGGCAAGACGAGCTTGCTGCGTGGCATTGCAGGGCTTCTGGAGCAACTGGGCGGAGAACTCGCGCTGGATGGGCACGATTTGTCTGCCCGCCCCGCGTGGCGGCGCAATGTGGCCATGGTGTATCAGCAGTTCATCAACTATCCGCACCTCAATGTCGAAGACAATGTGGCGTTTCCACTGCGCCGCCATAGGATGCCTGCGGATGAAATTCGTCGGCGGGTGGATGAGGCGCTGGATCGGGTAGGGCTTTCGCAGTACAGGCAGCGTAAACCTTCCGAGCTCTCTGGCGGCCAGCAGCAGCGGGTGGCCCTGGCTCGGGCCCTGTCCAGGGACGTCGATATCTTGCTGCTGGACGAGCCGCTCGTCAACCTGGATTACAAGCTGCGTGAGCAACTCAGAGAAGAGTTCCGCGGGCTGCTGAAATCCAGGCGCGACACGGTGGTGATCTACACCACCACGGATCCCGAAGAAGCGATGCTGATCAGCGATCAGTTGGTGGTCATGCACGAGGGCCAGGTCCTGCAGGCCGGCCGCCCCGAAGAAATTTTTGAACGACCGGCCTCTGCAACCGTGGCCAGTATCATCAGCGACCCTCCCATGTCGTTTCTGGATGCCACACTAAAGGGCGATCATCTGGATCTGGCCGGTGGGGTCCGCTTGCCCGCACCCCCGCATGTGGCTGCATTGGCACCGGGCACGTATCGCCTGGGCATTCGGGCCGGGGATTTGTCTCTGGGGGGTGCCACCGTGGCGGGTGTCGTCAACTTCCGGGAAGTCACCGGTTCCGAAACAGCCCTGTATCTCGATACGGCCTGCGGCGAACTGACACTGCAAACAGAGGGTGTACAGGCCTTGTCACCGGGGGCTCGCGTCTCTGTGGGGGTGCCTGCCGAGCGCCTGTACGTGTTCGCTGCAGACAGCGGGGCCTTGATGGCAGCACCCGCATTTATCCAGAGGTAGTGCGATGGCCAGTATTCATCTCGATAGAATCGCGCATCAATACGGTGGTGATGCATACGCCCTGATGCCCAGTGATCTGCACTTTGAGGATGGCAAAACGTATGCTTTGCTGGGGCCCTCAGGGTGTGGCAAGACAACCCTGCTGAACATCATTTCCGGATTGGTGCGTGCATCTGAGGGCGTGGTCCGGTTTGACGACACAGACGTCAGCCAGGTGCGCACCGAGCATCGCAACATTGCTCAGGTGTTTCAGTTCCCAGCCATCTACCAGTCAAAATCGGTATACGAAAACCTGGCGTTTCCGTTGCGATGCCGCCGGTATGACGCGGCACGGATCCGCGCCCGGGTAACAGAGGTGGCCGAGATCCTGGGGTTGCAGGGGCGCTTGAGCCGTTCGGCCCGCAGCCTTACGGCCGATGAAAAGCAACTGATTTCTCTGGGGCGTGGTTTGGTCCGCGACGATGTGGCCGCCATTCTCATGGACGAGCCACTGACTGTCATTGATCCGCAGCTTAAATTTGAGCTGCGGCGTAAGATCAAGCAGGCCAATCAGCATGCCCGGCAAACGGTCATCTACGTGACCCATGATCAGAATGAAGCCATGAGCATTGCCGATGAGGTCCTGGTCATGGATCGCGGCCGGGTGGTGCAACGGGGCACACCGGATGTTCTGTTTGAGTTCCCGGCCACCACTTATGTGGGCTACTTTATTGGTTCTCCAGGGATGAACTTTGCTGCGCTAGAATCCATACCCGAAGGTATCGCAATCGGATCCTGCCCTTTGCCCGATGCCCCGGCCAGTGTCGTCGATGCCGTGGGATCCGGTCAGGCGGTCTCTTTGGGCATACGCCCCGAGCATCTGCAGTTCGCTGCCCGAAGTACCGCGGGTGCCGTGCCCGCGACAGTGCAAGCCCAGCATGATCTGGGGCGGGCCTATGTCGTGGATGTCATGGTGGGCGGTGCCACCTTAAAGGTAAAAGTGGCACGCAGGCAAGCTATCCCGACAGGAGACACCTGGTTGTGGCTCCCGCCGGAGCGCCGTCGCTATTATCTGGATGGCGGTTTGATGGATGCGGGCTGATTGGCCAGGGATACCGCCGCGCGCAGCCCCAGCAGGTAGCTGTCGATGCCAAACCCGCAAATCTGCCCGAGCGCCACAGAAGCCAGCACCGAGTGGTGCCGGAAGGCTTCGCGCGCGTGAATATTGGACATATGCACCTCGATGACGGGCACGGCCAGAATAGCCAGCGCGTCGCGGATGCCATAGCTGTAGTGCGTCCAGGCGCCGGCGTTGACCACGACGGCGTCAGTGCCATCCGTGTGGGCCTGGTGGATGCGTTCGCAGAAGGATCCTTCGCAGTTTGACTGAAAAGTATCGATGGTAGCGCCCAGGGATTGGCCCAGCGCCTTGATCTGCTGGTTGATGTCTTGCAGGGTGTGTGTGCCGTATTGGGCGGGGTCGCGCTGCCCGAGCATATTCAGGTTGATGCCGTGCAGGATCAGGATTTTCATGGTGGCGCGGGCAGGTGGCAAACGCCCCATCATACAAGGATGTGATGTTTGTCGCGAGATTGCCCCTGTCAATGCTGAATAGAAGCAACAGCGGCTTATGTCGTGCCGCAGGGAATCGCAACCCTGTGGAGCGGCCCAATCTCCGACCGGTTCGGTCGGCGCGGGCAGGCGGCGGCGCTCATGGTGTTTTCTTGTTTCGCGAGGAACGCCCGCGCAAGACCGCTGGCCGATGAGGTATCTGGCCGCTTGCTATCAAAGATTTTTGCGTGCTACACTGGCGAGCTTACCGATTAAAGGCGGCGGGTTGCAGTATGCGCTGCACCAGGCTTGTTGCCCCAGGTAAAACACAGCAGTAAAACTGCAGTATCAGCTGTAACAACACCGCAGGTTTACTGTTGCAGTAATAAAAATATTCAGGCGCGTTTGCCTGATCGGTTAGTGCAAGACCCCGCTCTTTTACGTTGTTCGTGTCAGGCGGATGTTGTGCTAACTGTCTGAATATCGACGTAAAATCGTACGCAAGTACAAAGGATGCGTAAAGGTCATGCCTACTATTGCTCAACTGCTGCGCAAACCGCGCCAAGTCAGTCGCGAAAGCAGCAAGAGCCCGGCGCTGGAAAATTGCCCCCAGCGTCGCGGCGTCTGCACCCGTGTTTACACCACCACCCCTAAAAAGCCTAACTCCGCTTTGCGTAAGGTCGCCAAAGTGCGTCTTACCAATGGCTTCGAGGTCATCTCGTACATCGGTGGCGAAGGCCACAACCTCCAAGAGCACTCGGTGGTTCTGGTGCGTGGCGGTCGTGTCAAAGACTTGCCGGGTGTGCGCTATCACATCGTCCGCGGCTCCCTCGATCTCCAGGGCGTCAAAGACCGCAAGCAGGCCCGTTCCAAATACGGTGCCAAGCGCCCCAAGAAATAATCAGCTTTTGGCCACTGTGTGGTCATAAACGTGCAGCCAACGCAATCCAGCGTTGGCAGGTAAGTGGCTCTCTTGATAGAAGCCAAGGCCGTCAAATACGGCTCAACTGAATCGTCACAAGGAAACAGAAATGCCTCGTCGTCGCGAAGTCCCCAAACGTGAAATTCTCCCTGATCCCAAGTTCGGCAGTGTCGAGCTGGCCAAATTCATGAACGTCGTCATGCTGTCCGGCAAGAAAGCCGTGGCAGAACGCATCGTGTACGGCGCGTTTGACCAGATCCAGGCCAAAACGGGCAAGGAACCCATCGAGATCTTCAATACCGCCATCAACAACATCAAGCCCGTGGTCGAAGTCAAATCCCGCCGCGTGGGTGGTGCCAACTACCAAGTGCCAGTAGAAGTGCGCCCTGTGCGCCGCCTGGCCCTGGCGATGCGCTGGTTGCGCGAGGCCGCCAAGAAGCGCGGTGAAAAATCGATGGATCTGCGACTCGCAGGCGAACTCATGGACGCTGCCGAAGGCCGCGGCGGCGCCATGAAAAAACGTGAGGATACCCACAAGATGGCAGAAGCCAACAAGGCCTTCAGCCACTTCCGCTGGTAACCCCACCGGCCATTCAACAGGAAACAGATTATGTCCCGCAAGACCCCTATCCAGCGCTACCGCAATATCGGTATCTCCGCGCACATCGATGCCGGCAAGACAACCACCACCGAGCGCATCCTGTTCTATACCGGCGTCAACCATAAAATTGGCGAAACCCATGAAGGCTCTGCCACCATGGACTGGATGGAGCAGGAACAGGAACGCGGCATCACCATCACGTCGGCTGCCACCACGGCATTCTGGCGCGGTATGGAACACCAGTACGATGAACACCGCATCAACATCATCGACACCCCGGGACACGTCGACTTCACCATCGAAGTCGAGCGTTCCATGCGTGTGCTGGATGGTGCCTGCATGGTGTATTGCGCTGTGGGTGGCGTGCAGCCGCAATCCGAAACCGTATGGCGCCAGGCCAACAAGTACGGGGTACCCCGTCTGGCCTTCGTCAACAAGATGGATCGCACGGGCGCCAACTTCTTCAAGGTCTACGACCAAATGCGTCTGCGCCTGAAGGCCAACCCTGTGCCGATCGTTATCCCGATCGGTGCAGAAGACAGCTTCAAAGGCGTCATCGACCTCACCAAGATGCGTGGCATTGTCTGGGACGAAGCCTCTCAGGGCACCAAGTTCGATTACATCGAGATCCCTGCAGAGCTGGCAGACCAGGCCAACGAATGGCGCGAAAAACTGGTTGAGTGTGCCGCCGAGGCCAACGAGGAACTGATGAACAAGTACCTCGAAACCGGCGAGCTCACCGAGCAGGAGATCGACCAAGGCATCCGGATTCGCACCATTGCGGGCGAGATCCAGCCGATGCTTTGCGGCACCGCCTTCAAAAACAAGGGCGTTCAGCGCATGCTGGATGCTGTCATCGATTACCTGCCGTCTCCTGTGGATATTCCCCCGGTTCGTGGCACCGATGACGAAGGCAACGAGATCGTTCGTCATGCCGATGACGGCGAAAAGCTGTCCGCTCTGGCATTCAAGCTGATGACCGACCCGTTTGTGGGCCAACTCACTTTCATCCGCGTGTATTCAGGTGTGCTCAAGTCCGGCGATACCGTCTTTAACCCCATCAAGGGCAAAAAAGAACGTATTGGCCGTATCTTGCAAATGCACGCCAACAACCGCGCTGAAATCAAAGAAGTGGTTGCAGGTGATATCGCCGCTGTGGTGGGCCTCAAAGACGTCACCACAGGCGAAACCCTGTGCGACGTCGGTGATCACGTCTTGCTCGAGCGCATGGAGTTCCCCGAACCCGTGATCTCGCAGGCCGTCGAGCCCAAGTCCAAGGCCGACCAGGAAAAAATGGGCATTGCCCTACAACGCCTGGCCGCTGAAGATCCCTCGTTCCGCGTGCGCAGCGACGAAGAATCTGGCCAGACCATCATCTCCGGTATGGGCGAGCTGCACCTCGAAGTGCTGGTCGACCGCATGCGCCGCGAGTTTGGTGTCGAAGCCAACGTCGGCAAGCCACAAGTGGCTTACCGCGAGACGATTCGCAAAACCTGCGAAGAAATCGAAGGCAAGTTCGTCAAGCAATCCGGTGGTCGTGGTCAGTATGGTCACGTGGTGCTCAAGCTCGAGCCCCTGGAAGCAGGCGGTGGCTACGAATTCGTGGATGCCATCAAGGGCGGTGTGGTGCCGCGCGAGTACATCCCCGCAGTCGACAAAGGGATCCAGGAAACCTTGCCGGCAGGCGTGGTGGCTGGCTATCCTGTGGTCGATGTCAAGGTAACGCTGTTCTTTGGTTCGTACCACGATGTGGACTCCAACGAAAACGCGTTCCGGATGGCTGCGTCAATGGCGTTCAAGGACGGCATGCGCAAGGCAAATCCGGTGCTGCTCGAGCCCATGATGCACGTCGAAGTCGAAACACCCGAAGACTACGCCGGGACAGTGATGGGCGATCTGTCCTCACGTCGCGGTATGGTTCAGGGCATGGACGACATCCCGGGTGGTGGCAAGATCATCAAGGCCGAGGTTCCCCTGGCCGAGATGTTTGGTTATTCAACCAGCCTGCGGTCGCAAACCCAGGGTCGTGCCACCTACACGATGGAATTCAAGCAGTACGCCGAGGCCCCGCGCAACGTGGCCGACGAAGTGATCGCCGCTCGCGGCAAATAACACAGGATCCGGCCGCAAGGCCGGGACCTTACCCTTTTTATTTCTCAGGAAATTACAGGAATCATCATGGCAAAAGGTAAGTTTGAACGGACCAAACCGCACGTAAACGTCGGTACGATCGGGCACGTTGACCACGGCAAG
>NZ_JBELOK010000015.1:0-30822 GCF_040276085.1 Castellaniella sp. FW104-7C03 | reverse complement strand
AGGGGAAAACTTGTTGTTCTTGCTCATGGCTCCATTCTCTCAAGAAATGAAGCCTCCTCAAAACCCGGTGTGATTCAGTGAGCCGAAAGCCTTGGCACCCGGGGCTGTCATTGACCTACGTGGGTCATACCCTACTAAACCAGATGCGGCTGCATGCCTCGCATCTCTTTATCGACCGCGGAGCATTCTTGCGCAACCGGAATACCTGTCTACTGGTGCTGTGTCATGATGAAGTTCATGCCTGACTTGCCGAGGTTCTCGCATAAGAATTACTACCGAGCCGATGAGAGATGCTCCTACTGCGGCGAACACGATGAGAAAGCGGGAAAAAAGCAGACGCATGAATGAGCTCGGATAAGCAACGAGCTAACCAAGTTGCACCATTACATTACGAAATTGTCATGGCGACGTCATCTGATCGACATGAACGCCGCGCTAAACTCTTGTACATCAATGTAATATACGCGCCGGCCGCTTATTAACCGCCGCCCCTCATAGTCGTAACGGTCTCTAACTAACCGGGAGTTCAACATGACTTATGTTCGTACCTTTGTATCTATTGCCGTTCTGACCAGCGCAGCCCTGACCGCGTCGGCCTGGGCTGCAACTGGTGATCAAACCGACAGCCTTCAGCTCGCACGTGACACTGTCGCCCAGGTTGCTCAGGCGCAATCGGGCAACCCGCGCACAGGTATGCGCGCGGGCACCACTGCCCCCGACTATGCCAGCCAGATGAAGGCCATGCAGCGGATGCACGATGAAATGCTGGCCGCAAAAACGCCCGAGGAGCGCAGTGCGCTGATGGCCAAGCAGATGAAGCTCATGCAGAGTGGCATGAATATGATGAGTAGCATGGGCGGTATGAGCATGATGGGTAGCGGTATGGGTATGGGCGCAGACGCTGCGACGGGTAAACCGGCAGATATGGCCGCTCGCCAAGCCATGATGGAGCAGCGTATGGACATGATGCAGTCCATGATGCAAATGATGACGGATCGCCTGCAGACGGTTCCGGCGACAAAGTGAGAGATCAGCCATGAATACCTCACCTGATACGGAATCAAACGCACAACAGCCACCTACAGTCATCTACGGTTTTCATTGTGACATCGACGGCCAGGACTTCGCGCACGCCGTCGAGCGTGTCATCGCAGCGTTAAAGGTCGAAGGCTTCGGGGTGCTGACGCAGATCGACGTTCAGGCCACGATGAAGGCCAAGCTCGGCATCGACGGACGACCGTACCTTATCCTCGGTGCGTGCAATCCGCCGCTGGCCCACAGCGCACTGAACGCTGAACCCGACATCGGCCTGCTGCTGCCCTGCAACGTCGTTGTTCGTGAAGAGGCTGACGGCCGCCTGGTCGTTGCCTTTATGGACCCCGTCGCGGTGCTGAAAATGACTTCGAACCCAGAAGTCGGGCGCATTGCCCAGGAGGTGCGCAGTCGACTTGAACGAGTGAAATCCGCGCTAGCCAGCGGCGCGGCCCAGGCGGCCAATGGCTGAGGGATTCGCACATTTGGCGCAATTGTGTTCTATGACTGGCGGCGTGCGAGCGAACGGCGCAGACGCCCGTGCGAGTCGCCTCACGAACTGCGACAGCGCCATTTGTACCAAGCGACTAGATCACGAACATCCTGATCCTACGACGCGGTTTGATCCGCTCAAAGCGACATGTATACGATATTAAAAAACCTGTTTCTTATCGTCAGTTACCTTTTGGTAGGTGCTGCGGCTGCATCAGAGGTCAGGCAAACCTCTATCGTTGATGACCCGGTTCATGTACTCGGTCAACACTCGCATAAAGCGAATTCTCGGTTGGGAAATCTGCAGAAGATATTTTTTGACACGCCGCTGAGCGAACGCACACGTATCAGCTCTGCATTTGGTTATCGACTTCATCCCGTCTTGGGCAAGTGGGCGGGTCATCAAGGACTTGATTACCCTGCCCCGAAAGGCACACCCATCCGTGCTACGGCTCGGGGAAAGATATCCTTTATCGGCATCCAAAACGGATATGGAAAAGTAATTTTTATAAAGCATGACAATATGTACTCCACGGTCTACGCCCACCAGAGTCGTTTCAAAAATAGCCTGAAGAAGGGTGCAAACATCGAAAAGGGGCAAATCATTGGGTATGTTGGCTCCACCGGGACGTCCAGTGGCTCTCACCTGCACTATGAGCTGCGTGTCAACAATCGACCGGTAGATCCTATTGACGAAAAGCGACGGCTAGCCAGCTATACCAAAAATGAACCTGCAGTTTTACCACCAGAACAACGGTAGCTCCACGCTACATTGACCATACAACAAAGTCAGCAAGGACAATTCTAATGACGATAGCCGCAAAAAGAGCAGTCGCGATCATTGGTGTGTTTGGCATTTTGGCACTCGGCACCGGCTTGTTCATGTATGGGTCGTCGACGAGTTCAAAGCCGGCTTATATTGACCCGTCGGATCAGGCGCTCGTGACCCTTGGACGGCAAATCTACGCCAATAATTGTGCTGCGTGCCACGGCGCACAGCTGAAGGGCCAAGCCAACTGGCGGATACGCCAAGCAAACGGGCGCTTGCCCGCGCCACCACACGATAAAACAGGACACACCTGGCACCATCCAGACACTGTATTGATTGACATCATCAAAAATGGCCTGGTGCCCGGTAAAACTGCGCCCCCCGGATATGTGAGTGATATGCCGGCCTACGGCAATTCATTGAGCGACCCGGATATTGCAGCGGTATTGGCTTATATCAAGAGTTCTTGGCCACCCAAAGCACTGATCGCGCAAAAGGAAATTACGTTGCAACCTAGGCAGTAAATGTCTGGCTGGCACGGGATATTGCTCAACGATTGACCAAATACGCCAAAGGACTATGTGGTGCTACCGACCTCTTCACTGGTGATCCTACACAAAAATCAAACGGACCACTAGAGGATTACCGCCGGCATGGGACACCCCAGGACATCTGAAAAGGCACGCAATAGTTCGACTTCAACCGCAGAAACTCTCTGGTCACGCAGGGCGCTGGCGGCACAGGCCTTTAGTAGTTGTAGCTTGGCCAAGGGTTTCAATTCTTCCAGTTTTCCCAGGGAATGATCCAGTCTGGAAAGACTGATTTCATTTTTCATCACTAATTGAAGCCCACTGATTTCCAGCGTTTTTGTCGCGGCACTAAACGCTTCCTCAATGGCAGTCTTATCCTGCTGACCGGCATAGGCCATTACCGAGAGGACCAACTCAATTTCCTGTTTGAGTTGACCAACGTGGGAATAGCGCGCTTTTGTGTGCGCCAGCTTAAAAAATTGTCCATTAAGATGGGTAAACAGAATTTTCTGTAAAGACCACTCCAGCATATCAACTCGGGAATCCATTTCAATCAATGCCACCAGATTGTCTCTGAAGGCTTGGTACTGATCGAGCGACAACTGTTTTAGTGCCGGTATGGCGATATCAATCAGTGGTAGGCGGTATCTAATATCCAGGCCCACCATCGCCGACAGCAGCTTGTGCGTTAACGCCAGGACATCGGCATCGGCATGCGACTGCAAATGCGCCAGTTGCCTGTCACGAACTTGCTGTCCCGGATCCAGTACCATGGAATAAATAACCGCGCGGGCGCCATAAGGTTCACGGGCAGCTTCAATAATAACGGTGGGTAATTCTGCTATCAGTGAACGGGCGTGATCGATTGTTTCCTGCTTCGGGTTACCGATTTGATCAATTGCATTCGAAACATCGGCCATTGCCGCGCCGGTAACCACAGCGGCAATATTTTTGGCGAGTGCTTCGCGCGCCATGGTTTCGCTTTTACTGGCCGCTTCGTCTTCCCGGCACAAGCTGGCTTTGTCAGGCAAATCAGAAGACGAAAACTTACCGTCCCAATGAGGATCAATACGCAGGATGCGTTTCGCCAGCGGCGGGTGTGTGGCCGACATGGCCTGCATGAACCCCGAAACACCCTGGGCGAAAAAAGCATGACTGACTTCAGGGGCACCAGGGTTTTCTACCTTGGATCCAAACTCGAGTCCGCCGATTCGCTTTAACGCACCCGCAATCCCGTCCGGGTTGCGGGTAAACTGAACCGCCGAGGCATCCGCCAGGTATTCCCGTTGGCGACTCACCGCAGCCTTGATCAGGCCACCAAAAAAGGTGCCGGCAAAGCCGATGACCATCAGCCCAATAGCCAGTGCCTGTATCCCGCCTGCCCCTTTTTCGCTACTACGACTGCGCCGCGAATAAGACGTGGAATATAATAAATAGTAGCCAATAATACCGAGGATCAGGATGCCGTTCAGTACGCCAATCAAACGGATGTTGAGCCGCATATCGCCATTAAAAATATGGCTGAACTCATGAGCAATGACACCTTGCAGCTGATCACGGCTTAGATGATCAATCGCCCCCTGGGTCACCCCGATGACGGCGTCGCGTGGCGAGAAGCCAGCGGCAAAGGCATTAATACCCGGTTCATCGGCGAGCAGATAAACGGGCGGTGCTGGCGTGCCACAAGCGATGGCCATTTCCTCCACCACGTTCAACAATTTGCGTTGCGTCAAGTCATTGGTGTTTTGTGGAATTAATTGCCCGCCCAGCGATTCAGCAACCACCTTGCCACCCCCCGACAGAGCGATGATCTTGTACAGACTACCTGCCAGCACGACCACACCGACACCGGCGCTGATTGCGGCAAATGTCCGCCAATCCATTTGCTGGAGCAGTGTCCCGCTGTCTTGCAATTGCTGGCTGTTGATATAGCCGAACACCACCATGACCAAGAGATTGGCCATAATAATCAATGTGACTACGGCCAGACCAAACAGCAAGATCAGCCGAAACGTGTTTTTGTGCACACGGTCTTGTGATTCAAAGAAATTCATTTCGACCTTCGGAATAAGTCGCAGTAATTAGAATGAGACTTTTGGTGCCGCCTGTATGGCCGCCGTATCTTCAAACTCCAGCAGGGTCGCATCCTGTGCATGGCCAAAGCGCCCGGCAAAGAAGACCGGAGGAAACGTCTGCTTATAGGTGTTGTAGGCCATCACCTGGTCATTAAAGGCCTGCCGAGCGAATGACACTTTATTCTCGGTGGAGACCAGTTCTTCACTGAGTTGCATCATGTTTTGATTGGCCTTGAGATCCGGATAGGCCTCCATCACCATATTAAAATTCATCATGGCGCCGGCCAGTTTGCCTTCTGCGCCACTCAGGCCCTTTATCGCCAGGGCATTGCCCGGATCAGCTGCCGCCGTTGACAACATATTGTTTGCCGTATTGCGTGCCTCAACCACGGCCTCCAGGGTTTCACGCTCATGCTTGATATAACCCTTCGCGGTCTCGATAAGATTGGGTATCAGGTCATAACGCCGCTTTAATTGCACCTCGATTTGTGCAAAGGCGTTCTGGTAGCGATTTTTCAGCGTAACCAGCTTATTGAATATCGCGATCACATAAAAAGCGATCAGTGCAATAGCAACCAGAATAACGATCAATGTAGTATCCATAATTTTTACCTTATTTTCAATTTTGAGCATCCTTGGATGCTATGTACGCGTCGTCTCGTCGCGCTTACCGTTCACTAGCATCTGATCTCGATTGTGCGGATAAGGTACGTGCTGCCTTCGAGATGGCCTCAATTGGTAGTGTCATCTCGAAGGTGATTAGATCCGCCGATGATAATGCGTCAATTGATCCGCCATGCGCCTCAACGATGGATTTGACGATTGCCAGGCCAAGACCCGCGCCGTCCTCGCCGCGCTGCCTGGATGCATCAGGCCGATAGAATCGGTCAAAAAGATGAGGTAAATGTTCGGGCGATATCGTCGATGCCGGGTTGTCCACCCGCAGCATCCCTTTGTTGCCGGCCAAGCTCACCGAGACCCTGACAGCACCGCCTTTTGGAGTGTGGCGGATCGCGTTAGACAGCAGATTGCTCAAGGCACGGCGAATCATCAGGCGGTCACCTTGCACACACACGTCCGATCCATCCAAGGCGAGCGCCACGGCGCGTTCCTCGGCCCATGCCTCAAAGTAGTCGAACAGACTCAGTACTTCGGTAGCAAGGTCAACGTCGACTATTTCGGGTTTAAGCAATTTATTATCTGCTTGCGCCAAGAACAGCATGTCACTCACCATTTTTGCCATACGCTCGTACTCCTCCAGATTGGAATACAGAACTTCGCGATACTGTTCGATGCTGCGCGCCTGAGACAGAGCAACTTCTGTTTGTGTCATTAAATTAGTGATCGGAGTACGCAGTTCATGAGCAATATCTGCCGAAAAATTGGAGAGCCTGCGGAAGACGCCTTCGATGCGATCGAGCATGTCATTGAACGACACGGCCAGCTCCGTCAGTTCGACGGGCACGGCCTCGGGTGCGAGCCGAATATGCAATTGATCGGATTTGATGCGCCTCATTTCCCGACTGATACGCCGGATCGGCGCGTGACCTTGGTACACTGCGAACCAAATGGCCAAAATAGCAATAAGACAGGCGGCGAGCGTGATCAGCCTTAGATAATCGCGAAAGCTCTCAAGATAGTGCAGATGAAAATCGATGCCCGTCGCAACGACAACAGTCCAGGGCGTGTTGTCGGGGGCACCGTGCGGCATGAGCTGTGCTACAGCTCCTCGATAGGTCCGGCCCTTGTCCTGCCATATTTTCACCGAACCGATATCAACCTTATTCCCCGACGATGGCAGGCGGGAAAATCCGTCTAAGTCCGACTCAGGCGTTGCATAGATCACTGCACCGCTCCCATCCGATATTCTGTACTCTGCATCATGATGTCCCGAAACGGCAGCGGCCAATCGACGCCGAAGCGCTGCAGGCCCCTCGTCTACCGGATACGATGACAACGATTGCTGCAAGGCTTGAACGACGGCATTGAGTTCGTCGACATCTTGTTGGACAAAATGATCATTGATGGACCGCTCAACTGTCCAGCCAAATATGAGCAAGACCACCGTAATGACCGCTCCAATGGAGACGGTCAAGCGCAGCACGAGAGAGGCGGGACGGTGTGCCACGGTTTAGATAATGTCGCTGCTGACGTCAAGCATATAGCCCATCCCTCGCACGGTGTGAATGAGCTTGGGCTCAAAGGCCTCATCGATCTTGGCGCGCAAGCGGCGAATCGCGACATCGATCACATTGGTATCGCTGTCAAAATTCATATCCCATACCTGGGACGCGATCAGGGAGCGCGGCAAGACCTCACCCTGACGCCGTACCAAAAGCTCCAAAAGTGCGAACTCCTTGTTCGTCAGATTGATACGCACTTCCTTGCGTCTTGCCTGCCTGCGCGGGATATCCAGCACGAGGTCAGCCACTTGCAACTGATCATTGAAAACTGGCGTGGTGCCCCGACGCAGTAACGTGCGTACTCGCGCAAGCAGCTCTGAAAACGCAAAGGGTTTGATCAGATAGTCGTCGGCACCGAGCTCCAGGCCTTTGACACGATCCTCCACACTATCACGCGCTGTCAAAAAAAGCACTGGAGTCGAGGACTTTGCCTCGCGCAAGGCTTGGAGGATACGCCAACCATCGACGTCTGGGAGCATGACATCGAGAACGATCAAGTCATAGAGCTCTGTCAGGGCAAGGTGGCGCCCGTCCAGGCCCGTCCGGGCGAGATCGACCACAAAGCCAGATTCCATCAGGCCCTGGCACACGTAGTCGCCGGTTTTTATCTCATCTTCGACAATGAGCAGTTTCATGTAATCGCTCCTGTGACGCTCTTCTGTGCTGCGCCCGACTCAAAGGCACAGCGCCCTAACCAGAAATCGTCAGGACTCACGTAAGACTCTACTCACGCACGCCTGACGGCACGATGACGAAGGGATTACAAAATTGTAATGTGCGTTTTCAATAAAAAGCGCCTATCCTCGAACTCGAAGCGCATAAAGTCATGCATAAGAGGCGAGAAAATGAGTATACGAACTTTAACCTTGGCTGTCTCGGTTATCACCTTCTTGACCACTGCAAGCCCTGCAATCCTGGCAGCCGAGCCTGCTCAGCAAGGTCAAACCATCACACAAGCGTTCCAGCAGGCCATTGCAAACGCTCCGGGTAAATCACTGACCGGAGTCATTGTGGACTACGCGCCAGGCGTCAAATCCCCACCACATCGCCACGGCGCTGCATTCGTTCTCGCCTACGTCCTGTCAGGCGCAATTCGCAGCCAGGTCAACGATGGCAAGGAGACGGTCTTTCGTGCTGGCGAGAGCTGGTCTGAGAAGCCGGGTGATCACCATGTCGTTAGTGAAAACGCAAGCGAAACTGAACCTGCAAAAATGCTGGCCATCTTCGTTGCAGATAGCAATGACCATGACCTCGTCATCTGGGATACACCCAAGGGTCAATAACAAATTTTGGAATTAACATGATATCTGCCCGAGCATTGGCATTATTTGTCGCTTTGGTCTCAGGATCGACCTTATTCGTGTCGCCCAGCCTGGGCGCCACCGGGACCATCGCTGCCTCACAGAAGGAAGGCGTGACACTCAAGGTCAAAAATCCGAACGAACTTGTTTTCAGCGCAGCGCCTGGACCTGAGGTCGACCATCTTCACGTCTACGTAGATGGTGAGCTGGTTGGACAAACACGCCAGCTCAAGGGCGGCTTCACGCTTGGTAATATGGATCTGTCACCAGGAAAGCATGCCGTCTGCATCAAGGTGGCCAACAGAGCTCATGTCTCTACTGGCGCCGAGGATTGCGTCAACATTAACGTTGGATAGGCGCTTTGAACTGGCAAAACCTTGTATATGCGCTGACCCAGGTTGTCCACAACTTCGGAGCAGTAATCGTGGTTGCTGGGCCGCTGTATTGCCTGATCACCGGCCGACCCAAACATGAGCGCGGCATGCTGTGGTTGACCTTCTCGGGGTGGGTGGCACAGATCGTCAGTGGTACTTTGTTTGGGCTGGTGAGCCTTTACTTTTACAGCCAGCTGCCTGATATTCATGGTATTGCCATCGTGGCGCTAATCGTCAAGATCGTGTGCGCGATTACGGCGCTCGTGCTTACCGCCCTATCGCTGCGGGCGCGTGACCTGTACGCAGACCGACGCGCCACCATCACATGGCAGATACTCGCTGCACTGGCTATTGTCGCACTGACCGCCGCCGCTTTTTTGCGGTGGTATTCATGAGCTATCGATACACAGGCGGCGTATCTAGGTGATGCAAGACCTATCCAGCCCTACCCCACCCTTGACGCCTTAAGAGGAAAATGACGGCTAGCGGAAGCACCAGCCATTGTCCAAGTGGCGCTAATCCGGTGCCAAGGACGGGCAGAACAGGCATCGAGTCCGCATAGGTCCGCGTTGAAGCGGTCCGGTTGCTATGGCTTCAAACACAATAGTCATCATTATCCCCGGCAAAAGGAACCACATAAGTGATCGCACCGAAGGGTGAAGAAACCATCCCCTGCTCTTTTGCAAGAGCGCAACAAACCAAAAAGCGATGACCATCATTACCGCATCGCCCATAGATGCCTGGATGCAGGCAAGATTGATCTGCGCCAAAGATGCATCCGGAGGATAGGAAAAAAGCGGCATCTGCAGCATTTCCCAGACAAAATTGATGAGAAATGCAAAGATGAGGAGGTCGACTTCCACCCACTTTGAGAGCTTCATTTTAGTCGCGGGAAAATTCCTTACCAGAAAAATCAACGGTGATCAGATTGCCGTTAAGTTCGCCCATTCCTGGCGCATTCAGCGGCATGCCGGGCGCCGAAATGCCCTTTACGGAGGAATCGGCCAAGAGTTTGCGCACGACATTGGCGGGCACATGCCCCTCGATTATCTGTCCTGTGCCGCCTACCACGCCGGTATGACACGAGCTCAGCTTCATTGGCACGCCTAACTTTTGCTTGACTGAAACCATGTCAGCGGTCTTTATGGCCTTTACTTCAAAACCCGCATCCCGCATATGCTCGACCCAGCCCGAGCAGCAGCCACAGTTGGGGTCCTGATATACAGTGATAGCCTTGTCGGCGGCATGCGCAAAAGATGAAGTGGCCACCAGGGCGACCGCTACTAGCCATAATTTCATGAGACATACTCCAAAGAGAACGTAATATTTTAACCTCTGATTGCTCAGCTATTAGATAGCTTTGCTGCGGTCTTGTGAACCTTCGTTGCCATCTACCCGATAATGTGAAGAAGTGATGATGCGCCTACTGTAACTGCCGACGACTGTCAGGCAGATTGCACACGCATTACATCTCTGTCATCTCTGTAATTCATTACAAACATGTAATGAAGATGTAATCGAATTGACAGCAAGAGGACACTACACTGCATCACCTATCGCTTATTCATATTCCGCCCAAGGAGTTCGAGTCGGGAAGCCATTGCTTGGCTACTCAGCAATACTTTATGTGAACATGACACGATTAATTGCCACCCTTCTCTTACTGGTCTCGTCGTGGGCGTATGGTGCCAGCCACGAACTGCCTCGTGACGTTTCGCCTGGCTATAGTAGTACACAAACGCAGGCCCCCATCTCCTCAAAAGGCCTTTTCAAATCGATAACAGGTTTTTTTGGTGATTCGCCCTCGGAACCAGATCTGTTGCCGCCCGAGAAGGCATTTCAGATTTCGGTCATAGCGCGAGATTTCAACACCCTAGTCGCCACGCTGACTCCCGCCAAGGGCTACTACTTATACCGTAGCCGTATAGCGTTCAGCCTCCCGGATTCTTCGGACATGACGATTGCCAGCACATCGTTACCCTCCGGCAAGCTTAAGGACGATCCGACTTTCGGAGAAGAAGAGGTTTACTACGAACCGATAGAAGCCGTTATTTCGCTCAACCGACCGACTGATGGTGCACCCCAACAATCCTTGACCTTGTTCGCGTCCTATCAGGGTTGTAATGACCCGTCAGGCGTTTGTTATCCGCCCATAGAGAAGACGCTCACGGTGCCACTGGTCCAAGCGAATGTCCCCGCTACTTCAACTCGCACGGCTCCCACGGCGCAAGCTGCTCCGCCTGATATTCGTGAACTGCAATCCAGCACCAACCTATCAGAGACCAGCATAATCGGTAATTTGTTCGCACAAGGCAATATGTGGGCATTAGTTGCCGCATTTTTTGGCTTTGGCTTAATTTTGGCCTTTACCCCGTGCATGCTTCCCATGATCCCAATTTTGTCGGGGATTATCGTCGGGCAGGGTCGGCACACCACGCGACGCCATGCCTTTGGCCTCTCGTTGGTCTATGTGCTTGCCATGGCCATGACATACACGCTAGCGGGCGTCGCGGCCGGACTTGCCGGTACGATGTTGTCGGCCTATCTGCAAAACCCGTGGGTCCTGGGCGGCTTCGCGATAGTCTTTGTATTACTCGCGCTATCCATGTTCGGTTTTTACCAGTTGCAGATGCCCGCTGCGATCCAAAGCCGTTTGACCTACGCAGCCAACCGCTCACCCGGCGGCAAGCTGTTCGGCGTCTTTTTGATGGGCGTGCTGTCTGCCGTGATTGTGGGTCCTTGCGTGGCTGCGCCCCTGGCAGGCGCTCTACTCTACATTGGGCAAACAGGTGACGCTGTGGTCGGCGGTATGGCGCTTTTCTCGCTCTCGATCGGCATGGGTGTACCGCTCATGATCTTTGGCACGAGCGCCGGTGTTTTGCTGCCAAAAGCCGGCCCATGGATGAAATCAGTCCAGTACTTCTTTGGCGTGACCATGTTGGCCGTAGCCATTTACCTCATCTCCCCGGTGATTCCCGCCGTGGTGCATCTACTCTTATGGGCAATTTTGCTCATCATATCGGCGATGTATCTAAAGGCCTTGGATCCCTTGCCTGCGGGCTCGGCAGGATATACGCGTTTCGGAAAAGGTGTCGGGATCATTGCCTTGGCACTTGGCCTTGCGCTACTCGTTGGGGGTCTTTCAGGCAGCCGAGATGTTCTGCAGCCCTTAGCTGCCCTCAGGAGCGTAAATACCACCACGTCAGTAGGCGGCGGTACGACTGAAATTACATTTAGGCCTATCAAGAGCCTGGCCGACCTGGAGTCACAATTGCAGGCGGCGGACGGCCGTTACGTGATGCTCGATTTTTGGGCGGAATGGTGTATATCGTGTAAGGAAATGGACCGTTTCACCTTTACCGACCCAATAGTCAAAAATCGCTTGCAAAATGTGATCCTCCTGAAAGCCGATGTGACGGCAAACAACACAGATGATCAAGCGTTACTTAAGCGCTTCGCACTTTTTGGGCCTCCCGGGATCATTTTCTTTGATAAGAAAGGCAAGCAAATCGATTTTCAAATCATCGGCTTTCAATCGCCAAAACAATTCCTAAAGTCGTTGGACTCGGCTATCCCTTCATATTGATTACGAAACTGTAAGCTTGGGCGACGAAAGCGAGCGCGAAAACAGCGATCGACAAGATAGTCATCCAGGCGATCTGCTTGCGTGAAACCTTGACGTGGTCCGCATGGCCTTCATTTGACGAGGCGAGCACTGGTGGGGGCGTGGGATGTGACGGAACGCCTGCGTCGTGTGCGGCCACGGGATGACGCACTGTCATCATCCCGTGTTTGAGTCCCTTGGCGACTAGCCACCAATTGATTGGATAGGCGGTGAGGAAGCCGGAAAGCAGCGCCATGCTCATGACAAACCAGAATTCCGGCGTCAACGGGCTGAATCTTCCACCGATCGCGATCCGCCCCAACGATGCAACCAACATCATCCCCGTCATGACCAGATTCATCGAAAGGAACTCAGGCAAGAAGGTGGTTGCAAGCGCGCGTCGATAAGAGCCACCGGCCGTATCGCGCATGAATAGCGCCTGAAAGATCGTCCAGCCGAACCCGAACCCCAGCCCGTACTCAAGCGCAATTTCGAGAGGGCGATTCAGGGTCAAATACGAAGCAACCACCGCGCCGGCAAGTATTCCGACGCCATCGCCCGCGACGCAATGCATCGTGGAGCCGAGTACTTGGCGCCAGCGCGTAGCAATATAGCGCTCATGGAGACCGGGTAACGGTTCCCGGCATCCCAGGACGTAAAGGAATGCCCCAATCGGCCCGGTGTAGGCAGTCAGAAGAACAAACCCCCATTTCATTACTGGCGGTACCGGCGCTTTGCGTATGTCGATCGCGACAAAGCCGAGCGCCATCGCCGTCAATACAAACCAAAGGAGCATCACTCCGTTTAACATCGCGTTCCTTCCCGTTACTGCGCTCGAAGCGGTGCTGCGACCTGGCGAGACCTAATTTCATCCCGCAGACTGGATCGATTTCCGGCATTATGATAATAAATTCCATGACCGGCCTCTGCGTCAGAACCAGAATCTACCTAGGCGGACCAGAGGCGAGCCAGCCCCAACGGCCAGGTATTGGCGTTAGGCGGCGGTCGAGACCGAGACGCAGGCCCGACTGCGAAAGGAACAATCCAACGAACATAAGAATGTAGATGATTGAGCCACCAATGTCGGTCGACCCAGCCTTGTAGGGACCACCGAAGCCCTCGGCGGTGGACCAGATGACGAACGCGAGCATAACGCCACCCAGATTGGCGATATTGCTGAACACGCCGAGGATGAGTGCGACTGCGAGCGCCGTTTCAGCCCCCGTGACGATGAGCGCGAAGACGTGCGGATTGACTTTCACAATATCGATCCACAAGCCAATCCAGTCCTTCACCAACGTGGGTTGCCCGTCAAGCGCACCTGTCAAATAACTAATGAAGCCCTTTTGGAAGGCCGGTTGCCACTTGAACGCGGCGTCAATTGCCCAGACAATTCCGAAGGCGATACGTCACATACCGATGCCCCGCCCGCGCCACGACTCGACTGTCTGATTCATGATGAATTCTCCTGGAAGCCCTGAGCAGTTTGCACTGCGCACGTGTCGACTTGCGACTGACGAATCATGCTATGAAATTGCCGTGAACTCGTCTGTTCGGTTGCGCACATAAAGCTTTTCTTGCCGTACATGTCTGAGCTTCCCGGTAATCCACTCTTCGGTGTTTGGCGATGATGTGGTTGTTGACTCCGGGCGCGTTTTTCAGGTGGATGCCTGCTGCAAACTGACGTGACGGCAAACAATGCAGATGATCAAGCGCTTCGCGCTTTTTCGGCCCTTCTGGTAACTATTGAATTGTAATGTGGCGCTAGCGCGTGGCGCAGTATGCACGATGCCATGAGTACTTCCATATCGATAAAGTCGATCAATATCGCCACATTACAAAATTGTAATTACCGTGTCATCGACCCGTCAGGGGTAGATCGATAAAGTGTTCGATATGCAGCGCTGCTGCTGTCGTTCAATGACATCCTTTTTAATGTATACAACCGTTTCGAATCGGAGATCCGACAATGCTTAAAATACGCCCTCTTTTTGTTTCAATTGCCCTCGCCTTGGCCGCCGGCGCACTTCAAGCCGCCACGCTACCGAATGGCGTTGTGTACAGCGCCAATGAAGGCGATGGCTCGGTTAGTGAGATCACCTTGCGCACCGGTGCTGTACGCACCGCGAAGGTATCTGTCATTCCGCATAATGTCCAGATCTCCCCTGATGGTAAGACCGTTCTTGCCGTTGGCATGCCAGCGATGACCGGTATGGCCGGGCACGGTATGGGCAATAACCAAGCCGATAAAAAGACCGACGCGCACGCCAGTTCTGAAAACGGTAACGGCGCCAAATTACTATTAATCGATGCTAGCCAGATCGACAAGACATTAGCGACGCTGCCCTCGGGGGGCCACCCTGCTCATGTTGTCACGAGCGAAAAGGGTGATCGCGCCTATATCACCAACTCGGAGGCCAATCAGGTCTCGGTCGTTGACATTCAGCAAAAGAAAATCATCGCCGAAATTCCCACTGGAGATTTTCCTCACGGCCTGCGTCTGAGCCCAAACGGCCAAGAACTGTATATCGCAAACGCCATCGATAACAGTGTGTCCGTTATAAATACCCAAAGCCTCAAAGAATCTGCACGCATCCCTGTTGGCAAAGCCCCGGTTCAAGTTGCCTTTACGCCTGATGGCGCACAGGTCTATGTATCGCTGCGCGATGAAAATAGTGTGGCGATCATCGACACCGCCACCAGACAGATGGTCAAGCGAATAAAGGTTGGACGCAATCCTATCCAGCTATACACAACCGCAGATGGCAGCAAAGTTTATGTCGCCAATCAGGGCAGCGAGAGCGAGCCCGACAACACGGTCTCTGTCATTAATGTAAAAAACCAAAGCGTTCAGGACACGGTGATCACGGGCATGGGCGCCCATGGGGTAGTCGCCAGCAGTGATGGTGACTTTGTCTTTGTCACAAACAATAAGGATGACACGGTCAGCGCGATAGACACCAGCACACAAGAAGTCGTCGCAACATATCGGGTGGGGCCCAACCCTAACGGCATTACCTATCGGTCCATTCCGTAAGCCCAATTCCCAGCCCCCTCACACGGAGACCCGAACATGCGGATACTGAAGGCCATTTTTGCGGCGATACTGGCCCTGAGCCTTGCCGGCTGCGGCTACAACACATTCCAGAGCACAGACGAGCAAGTCAAGGCGAGTTGGTCAGAAGTGGTCAATCAGTACCAACGCCGCGCGGACCTGGTCCCTAACCTGGTTAACACGGTCAAGGGTGAGGCGAGCTTCGAGCAGGACACATTGACCCAAGTGATTGAGGCGCGCTCAAAGGCCACCTCGATTCAGGCCACTGCCGAGTTGGTCAACAACCCCGAAGCCTTCCAGAAGTTCCAACAAGCACAGGGCCAACTGACGGGTGCGCTGTCGCGGCTCATGGCTGTCTCGGAGAGCTATCCGAACCTACGGACCAATCAAGGGTTTCGCGACCTGTCGGCGCAGTTGGAAGGCACCGAGAACCGCATCACGGTGGCGCGCAATCGCTATATCAAGTCTGTACAGGACTACAACGTGACGGTACGAACCTTTCCTTCCAATCTGACTGCAATGTTGTTTGGCTACAAGGAAAAGCCCAACTTCACTGTCGATAATGAGAAGGAAATATCAAAACCACCCAGCGTCAGCTTTGAGAAGCCCGCTGGGGGCGCGATACCGGCAGCGTCCGGGGCGGCGCGTTGACTATTGGCGAGACGGCAGGCCGGGTTGTCGGCGCCCTGCTGCTGGCCGGTTCGCTCGTCTGGAGCGCGCTTGCCATAGCGCAGGTGCCCGTGCCACCACTGACGGGGCACGTTACCGACCAGACCGGGACGCTCAACGCGCAGCAGACGTCCACGCTAGAGCAATCACTGACCGAGTTCGAAGCGAGGAAAGGCTCGCAACTCGCAGTACTGATCGTCGCTTCGACGGCGCCCGAGGAGATCGAGCAGTTCTCGTTACGCGTTGCCGAGCAATGGAAGCTCGGACGCAAAAAGGTTGACGACGGCGCCATTCTCGTGGTCGCCAAAGACGACCGCGCGGTGCGCATCGAGGTCGGCTACGGCCTGGAAGGTGCACTCACGGATATCACAGCCAAGCGCATTATCAGCGAGCTCATCCTGCCACGATTCAGGCAGCAGGACTTCTACGGCGGCATCACCGCCGGGGTTGGGCAGATTATCCGTATCGTCAACGCAGAGGCCTTGCCAGAGCCAAAGGGCAAGGGCCCTACTGCCCAGGATGATATCCAGCGCTATGGCCCGGTTTTGTTCATCGTCGCCCTCGCCCTTGGTGGTGCGCTGCGCTCGGCGATAGGTAAAGTATCGGGCGCCGTCGTCACGGGCGGTGCGGTTGGCATCGTGGCATGGCTCATGGCCGGTACACTATCGATCGCACTTTTTTCTGCCATTGCTGCGCTGCTGTTCACCTTGATGGGTGGCGGGCGGGCCCTGCATGGGTTGAGCGGCCTATACCGCGGCGGCCGTGGTCATCGTGGCAGCGGCTTTGGCGGCGGCGGTGGTGGCTTCGGTGGCGGTGGCGCGTCGGGCAGGTGGTGACTATGAAGATCCCGCGCATCGTGCGTCACCTGCTAACAACCGACTGGTATGTCCGACGGTGCTTCCCCCGCAGTGCACTGGCGGCGATCGAGCGGATAATCAACGATAGTGAGACCGAACACGACGGAGAGATCCGCATTGCGATCGAGGGTTCGCTGGAGTTTCGCACGCTGTTGCACGCACAGTCGGCCCGCGAACGGGCGATCGAGCTGTTCTCACAGCTTCGGGTGTGGGACACCCAGCACAATAATGGCCTGCTGATCTACCTGCTGCTCGCCGATCACGCTGTAGAGATCGTGGCGGACCGGGGCATTCACGAAAAGGTCAGCCAGGGCGAGTGGAATGCGGTGTGCCGTCAGATGGAATCAGCCTTCAAACGATCCGACTTCGAAAGTGGAGTGGTGGACGGTATCCGGATGGTGACACAACACTTGGTAACGCACTTTCCGGCCAGCAGCAGACAAGGTGCAAACGAGTTGCCCGATGAACCGGCAGTACTGTGATGACACAGCCAATCAAAGGAAAATGACCATGATCTCATTCTTGAAATGGAGCACAACATGAAAACAATCACAAAGCAAGCCGGCGTAAGAGTGCCAATTGCGAAGACACAAGACCCCAAGACGCAGGGCCTGCCGGTCCAACGACTGAACGCCATCTCCAAGACGCACGTACCAGCGAAGCACTCGGACTTGAAGACATTGCCCGACAAGTCAATGGTCGACATCCCAGCTGAAATAAGGGTGCACTCGGCACAGGAACTCGTGGAGTACCAACGCGACTTCTTCGAGCGCTCCGTTCTGTTCTGGGACACGCTACGCCAGCGCGCCAACAACATGCTCGAACACGAGCGCGAGGGCATGCCGCCGCTGCTCGATTTCAAATACGAGACGCTGCTCGATGCACGGCGCTTCGAGCGCCCGGCCAACTACACGCTGTTGCGCATCACACAGGTTGGTGAAGACTGTTGGGACGACTGCGTCGACCTCGATAAGCCGCCCGTCATCGTGGTCGATCCGCGCGCGGGCCACGGCCCGGGCATCGGCGGCTTCAAGCACGACTCCGAAGTCGGCATGGCCATGCACGAGGGCCACCCGGTCTATTTCGTCATCTTCTTTCCTCAGCCTGTACCGGGCCAGACACTGTTGGACGTGCTGCATGCGTGGCGTCGCTTCGTTGAAGACGTGGCACAACGCCACCCTGGCAAACCGCCGGTACTCTACGGCAACTGCCAGGCCGGCTGGGCGCTGACGTTGCTGGCTGCCGACTGCGAGGGGCTGAGCGGGCCGGTGGTGCTAAACGGCTCGCCCTTGTCGTATTGGGCGGGCGAATCCGGCGCCAACCCGATGCGCGTGTCCGGCGGTCTGCTCGGTGGCGCCTGGCTGGCGCATCTGACCGCGGATCTGGGCAACGGACGCTTTGACGGCGCATGGCTGGCGCAGAACTTCGAGAACCTCAAGCCAGAAAAGGCGATCTGGGAGAAATACGCCAATCTCTTTAGCAACGTCGACAGCGAACAGGACCGCTTTCTCGAATTCGAGCGCTGGTGGAACGGCTTCTATTTCCTGAGCCGCGAAGAGATTCTTGCGATCGTCGAGAATCTGTTCATCGGCAACCAGATCGAACAGGGCCAGTTCCGGGTCTGCGACGGGCACACAGCCGATCTGCGGCGCATCAAGAACCCGCTCATCATCTTCGCCTCGTACGGCGACAACATCACGCCGCCACAGCAGGCGCTCGGCTGGATCCCTGTGGTTTATACCGACACAGCCGACCTTAAGAAAGCCGGCCAGCGTATCGTCTACCTGACGAATCCGCACGTCGGCCACCTTGGCATCTTCGTCTCGGCCAGCGTGGCTCGCCTCGAACATCGAGCCATCCTCGAGAGCCTTACCGAGATCGAGGCGCTCGCTCCTGGCCTCTACGAGATGAAGATCGATAACCCGACTGGAGACCCGGATTGTCATAAACCGGCGTTCAGCGTCCGGTTCGAGCCTCGTCAAGTCGAGGACTTGAGGCAGGACACTTCGAGTGGAGCTTTTGAGCGTGTGAGGCAGGTGTCAGAGTTCAACGAAACACTGTACAGGTCGTTCGTGAGCCCCTGGGTGCAAGCACTAGCCACGCCATGGACGGCAGAGATGCTGAAGTGGCTGCACCCAATGCGCACCAGCCGCTACTTGCTGTCAGAAGCGTTCAATCCGTGGATGCACGGCGTCGCTGCGTTGGCGGGACCGCTGGCAAGCAACCGCCACCCGTTGGCAAAGGACAACCGGCTTATGGCGCATGAGCGCGAAACACTCGGAGAAATCACGCGCACCCTCGAAAAGACTCGTGAAGCACGCGATGCTGGCTATGAACAGATCTTTAGCCTGCTGTACTGGCAACCGCAATAGTATGGAAGACCCCGACTTCCCCTTGACGGTCATGACGACGGGCACGGACTCGGACCGGTAATCAAATCATCGGTTTGCGACTCGCTGACAATCGCAATGCACTAACCAAGCTTGCACCACCATTACATTACAAAATTGTCATGTTGGTGTCATCTGATCGACATGAGCGCTTCGCTAAACTCTTATATATCAGTGCAATAGTTGCGTTGGTCGCGTATTAGCGGCCAACCTTCATGTCTTTCTCGTTCCGACCACAGGACCCGCACACGTGAAACACCAGTCACCATTTTCCATCGCTTTACCCTCACCGGTGTCGTTTGCGCTTAAGACTCGGACATTCGGCTCACCCACAGTAACGGAGGCGATTCCATGACTCAGCAGCAACCCATAAAACGACCCAAACACGCGCAGCACAGCAAACAGGACGCCGTCCAATACACCTGCCCGATGCACCCCGAGGTGATCTCCGATCAACCGGGTGATTGTCCGAAATGCGGCATGCACCTTGTGCCCGTAGAAAGTGGCGAGCCACAGGCGCATTCCAGCCACGACAATTGTCATGGGCACGGGCACGCCCATCAAGCTGACCATAAAACCACCGCACCGGTTCGCGGCGGCAAGTACGACAAGGTGCCAGCCGGATATGTCGGCGCCGTCTACACCTGTCCGATGCACCCCGAGGTGCGGCAGACCAAGCATGGTGCCTGTCCCTTGTGTGGCATGGGGCTGGAGCTGGAATCAGCAGCGCTCGGCGACGAGGGGCCGAATCCCGAACTGGTGGATTTCACCCGCCGCCTTTGGGTCGCGGTCGTCCTCACGATCCCGGTGCTGGTGCTGGCGATGGCCCCCTATCTGGGCATCACGGCGATTCACGATTTCTTCGGTGGGCGAACCTCGATGTGGATCGAACTGGTATTCAGCACCCCAGTGATTCTGTGGTCAGGCTGGCCATTTTTCGTGCGCGGCTGGAATTCGTTTCGCACCATGAACCTCAACATGTTCAGCCTGATCAGCATGGGGGTTGGTGCGGCCTATCTCTTCTCGATCGTCGCGGTGCTGGTGCCGGACATCTTCCCCGAGGGCTTTCGCCGCGAAGACGGCACTGTGGGTGTCTATTTCGAAGCTGGGGCGGTCATCGTTGCCCTGGTGTTGCTCGGCCAGGTCATGGAACTGCGTGCACGGGAAGGCACCGGCAAGGCGATCCGTGCGCTGCTGGACATGGCTGCCAAGACCGCACGGGTGATCCGTCCTGATGGCACCGAGGAAGAAATCCCGCTGGAAGCCGTGCAGGTGGGCGATCACCTGCGGGTGCGCCCCGGCGACAAGGTGCCGGTGGACGGCGTGGTGATCGACGGCCGCTCTTCCATCGACGAGTCAATGATCTCTGGTGAGCCAATCCCGGTGGAAAAAGTCAAGGACGACCAACTCACCGGTGCCACGATCAACGGCACTGGCAGCCTGATCATGGAAGCCACCCGAGTCGGTGCCGATACCACGCTCAGCCAGATCGTCGAGATGGTGGCCAATGCCCAGCGCTCGCGCGCGCCGATTCAGAAATTCGCCGACAAGGTGGCGGGCCAGTTCGTCCCCACCGTGGTCATCATCGCGATCATTTCCTTCATTTCCTGGGCGATCTGGGGGCCAGCACCCGCGTTAGCCTACGCGCTTGTCTCGGCGGTGGCGGTGCTGATCATCGCCTGCCCCTGCGCGCTGGGGCTCGCCACGCCAATGTCGATCATGACGGCCACTGGGCGTGGCGCGCAGTTGGGGGTGTTGATCAAGAACGCCGAGGCACTGGAGCGTTTCGCCAAGGTCGATACGCTGATCGTCGACAAGACCGGCACCCTGACCGAAGGCAAGCCAAAACTGGTGGCGGTATTGCCTGAAACCGGGCACGACGAGACCGAGGTGCTGCGGCTGGCGGCGACCCTGGAAAAGGGTTCTGAGCACCCGCTGGCTGAAGCCATCGTCGCCGGTGCCGAGGAGCGCGGGGTCGAACTGGGCAAGGCCGATGAGTTCGAGGCCGTGACCGGCATGGGCGTCAAGGGTGTGGTCGATGGCCATCCGGTGGCGCTCGGCAATGCCAGGCTGATGACCGAACTGGGCCTCGACGGCGGCAAACTGGCGGACACCGCCAACGCCCGCCGGGACGAGGGCGAGACGGTGATGTTCGTGGTGCTGGAAGGCGCCATCGCCGGCCTGGTCAGCGTCGCCGACCCGGTGAAGGCAACCACGCCCGACGCCTTGAAGGCGCTGCACAAATTGGGCTTTCGGATCATCATGGCCACGGGCGACAATGAGCGCACCGCGAAGGCAGTGGCCGAGCGCTTGGGTATCGATGAAATCCGTGCCGACGTGCTGCCCGAGGACAAGGCGCGCATTATCCGCGAGCTGCAGGCCGAGGGACACAAGGTGGCAATGGCGGGCGACGGGGTCAACGACGCGCCAGCGTTGGCTCAAGCCGATGTCGGTATTGCCATGGGCACCGGCGCCGACGTGGCGATCGAAAGCGCGAGCTTCACGCTGCTCAAAGGCAACCTCGACGGTATTGTGCGCGCCCGAAAGCTGTCGCTGGCCACCATGCGCAACATCAAGCAGAACCTGTTTTTTGCACTGATCTATAACGGCGCGGGCGTGCCGATCGCCGCCGGGATCCTCTATCCATTCTTTGGCATCCTGATCGGACCCATCTTTGCTGCTTTCGCGATGAGCGCTTCTTCGCTGTCGGTGGTCTTGAATGCGCTACGCCTGCGTCGCGTGAAGATCTGATCATGGCTGAGAACTGGCCCTGCCCAGACCGGCGGCCAAACAAAGGGCACTTCTGGCTGGCCGTGGGGTCCGCGCTGACGGCCGCTGTCTTCCTGCTTTGGGAAGAGCATCAGGTGCCTCTGCTCGGTGCCCTGCCCTGGGTGATCCTGCTCGCCGGCTGCCTGCTGATGCATGTGTTCCTGCAGGGTGGCCGTCTTAGGCCAAGACCGGACCGCGATCATAAGGTAGCGCACAAAGATGTTCGCGATCCATGAAGAACGTGAGATAGCGGGCTAGTTCGGGTGAGCAATGGCAGGTCTACGCGGCGTACACGCTGCGCCTCATACTGCGCCAGCAGAGCTTACTGGCATAAGCGCTCGGCGCATCCAGCAGCTGGCCATCAGTCAAGACGCCACACAGCCTTTTATCAGGAGGTCAATCAATGTCGACGATGTTATCTATCCTGGTGGTCAACTCTGGCTCATCCAGCCTCAAATTCGCCCTGTTCGGCCTGGCCGATGGTCTCAATCGTCAGTTGTGGGGGGAGGCCAGCGGCATCGGCACTGAACAGGGACGGTTTCGCGTCGTGGATGCTTGGGGACAAGTCCTCGCGAACAGCGACGTGCGGTTCGCGGATCATGCGGCAGCCATTGCGCGTCTCGACGAGATCCTGCGTCAGCAAGGTGAAGGGCTGAATCTGGTTGGCATCGGACACCGAGTGGTCCATGGGGGGGCGGACTGTGACTGTTCGCAGCGTATCGACGACACACTGCTGCGTCGTCTGGGGACGCTGATTCCACTGGCCCCGCTGCATCTGCCACACAACCTGGCCGGCATCGCCGCCATGCGCGCGCATTTTCCCAACGTACCCCAGCTCGTCTGCTTCGACACGGCGTTTCATCACGGCCTGCCTGAGGTCGCCCGGCATACCGGACTGCCCCGGGAGTACGAGGCTCAGGGCGTGCGTCGCTATGGCTTTCACGGACTCTCCTACGAATTCATCGTCGAGGATCTGGTGCGCCGCCACGGCCCTGCGGCACTTGACGAACGTTTGATCGTCGCGCACCTGGGCAGCGGCGCCTCCATGGCGGCGATCCGCGATGGGCGCAGCGTCGAGACAACAATGGGTTTCAGCGCTCTGGGCGGCATGCCTATGGGTACCCGCAGCGGCGATCTGGATCCCGGCATCCTGCTGTATCTGGCCGGGCAGCAAGGACTCGATCCCCAAGCACTCCAGGCGTTGCTCTACCAGCGCTGCGGCTTGCTAGGCCTCTCCGGCGTGAGCGCCGATATGGGCGAACTCCTGGCCCGCCGTCAGGACACCCCGGAGGCTGCGCTGGCGATCGACTTCTTCTGTCATCGCGCACGCCACTTTATCGGTGCCCTGAGCGCAGCCCTCGGTGGGTTGGACCGGCTGGTTTTCACCGGCGGCATCGGCGCAAACGCACCGGACATCCGCGCGCAGATCTGTGATGGCCTGGCGTACCTGGGCGTGACACTGGACCCGGAGCGCAACCGCAAGCCTGAGCCGTTGATCTCCGCCGCCGAGGGCCTAGTCCAAGTGGAAGCCGTGACCACCGATGAAGAGCGGATGATCGCCCGGCACGTGCAGCGTCTATATGCCAACCAACGAGAGGAAACATGACCAATAGAGCCATCCAGCGATTGACCACGCTTGATGACCTGGTGCAGCAGGCCCGGGACGGGGACCCAATTCGGGTCGCCGTGGTCAACGCGGCCCAGGCTGCAGTACTGGAAACGCTTCGCGATGCGGTGCGACTCGGAATCGCCGAACCGGTGCTGATCGGCCGCGCCGTCGAGATCGCCAAGGTCGCGGCCACGCTCGGCTGGGAGCTTGATCTAGCATCCGTGATCGAAGCAGACTCGGAGGGGGAAGCCGCCCGCTGCGGGGTGGAACTCGTGCGCGACGGTCGCGCCGACGCGCTGATGAAGGGACACATCCACACCGATGCCTTCATGCGCGCCCTGCTCGACAGCGAGCATGGCTTGCGCCAGCCTGGCAGCCGCGTCAGCCACGTTTTCCTGATAGATATACCCAATTACCCACGGTTGCTCGCCATCACCGATGCAGCGGTGAATATCACGCCAGACCTCAACGCCAAAGCGCAGATTCTGCAGAACGCCATCGCACTGATGCATATGATCGGCGTCGAAACGCCCCGGGTGGCGGTAATCTCGGCGGTAGAGACCGTCAACCCGGCGATCCCCTCCACTCTGGACGCGGCCTGCCTGACGCTAATGGCCCGCCGCGGACAAATCATCGGTGCCGAGGTCGATGGGCCGCTGGCCTTCGATAACGCCATCTCCGAGCGCGCGGCCCGCGACAAAGGTATCGAGTCGTCGGTGGCGGGCCAGGCGGACATCCTGCTGATGCCGGACCTGGTCTCGGGCAATATCCTGGCAAAAAACCTGGAGTACCACGGTGGTGCCACCGCAGCGGGGGTGGTCATGGGGCTAACGGTACCGGTAGTGCTGAGCTCTCGGGCCGACCCGCCGGCGGCGCGCCTAGCGGGACTGGGCGTCGCTGTGCTGATGTACCGGGCAGGTATCCGGCTGCCGATCCCAACCGTACTGGAGACGGAATCAGCCTTTCTCTGTGCCCCACAGCCTGAGTCGGCCTGTTGCCCCAAGGAGGTGTGCTGATGGATGCCTAGTCATTGGGACACCACTGATCCACGATAGTTTTTAATCGAGCCACATCCATGCTGCAATACCCCCTGATCGACCCCATCGCCCTGCAAATCGGCCCGCTCGCCATCCACTGGTATGGCCTGATGTATCTCACTGGCTTTGCCCTGGCATGGCTGCTGGGCCGCTGGCGCATCCGGCATCACCCCTGCGGCCTGACCCTACGCGATCTCGAGGACATCATCTTTTACAGCGTGCTGGGTGTGGTGATTGGCGGGCGCCTGGGGTATGTACTGTTTTACAAACCGGGCGACTACCTCAGCCACCCCCTCTCGGCGCTCTACCTATGGGAAGGCGGCATGTCGTTTCACGGTGGTCTGCTGGGCGTAATCGTGGCCATGCTGATCTTTGCCCGCAAGCGCGGTCGCACACTGCTGGAGATTGGCGACTTTGTCGCGCCACTCATCCCTTTGGGCCTGGCTGCTGGGCGCCTGGGCAACTTTATCAATGGCGAGCTATGGGGCCGCGCCACCACAGTGCCTTGGGGCATGGTGTTTCCACAAACGGGGGACGGCATCGCACGCCACCCATCGCAACTCTATGAAATGGGACTCGAAGGCTTTGCGCTATTTGCACTTATCTGGTGGTTTGCACGCAAGCCACGCCCGGTCGGACAAACAAGTGCGGTGTTCTTGATGGGCTACGGGGTCTTTAGATTTATGGTGGAGTTCACCCGTGAGCCGGATAACTATCTGGGGCTCTTTGCCGGTGGCCTGTCCATGGGTCAGTTGCTTTCATTACCCATGATTCTCTTCGGAATTTTTATTTACTGGTGGGCCGCGAGACGATCGGCCCACGCACTGTCACCGTGACTGTCTCACTCTACTGTGGTGAACATTGCAAAGTTGTCATGGCGGCGTCATCCGATCGACATGAGCGCTTCACTAAACTCTTATACATCAATGCAATAGTTGCGTGGGTCGCGTATAAGCGGCCGACCGCCATATCTTTCTCGTTCCGATCACAGGTACGCACACGTGAATCACCAGTCATCGATTTTCATCGTATTACCCTCATCTGTGCCGTTCGAGCTTAAGACTCGGCCACCGGGCTCCGAACGGAATCTAGCACCCTACACAGAACCATCCCTCACAGCACTTCAAAAGGACATTCATCATGGATGAATCGATCTCTCATTCAAGCGTCTGGGGTATTGCAGCGATCATGATCGTGATTGCCTCCTGGATCTTCTACCGCTATCTGGCGCCGAAGACCTGGCGTGAATGGGCCAGCGCGGGACTCGTGCAGGCATTCATCATTGCGCTGTACGCCGAGATGTATGGCTTCCCGCTCACCATCTATCTGATGGTCCGGTTCTTCGGGCTCGACAGTGCAAATCTGAGCGCCAGTCTCTGGTCCACGCTGCTGGGCGTGGGTGAGCTGGGCATGATGATCTCGATGGTGCTCGGCTACCTCTTGCTGTTTGTCGGCATCGGTTTGTTCGCCCAGGGCTGGCGCGAGCTCTACCGCGCGCAGAAGGAGAAGCGTCTCGCCACCAACGGCTTGTATGCGCTGGTCAGGCACCCTCAGTACACCGGCCTGTTCATTGGCCTCTTTGGCGAGGGCGTCGTGCATTGGCCGACGATCTTCTCGGTGGCGCTGTTTCCCGTGATTGTGCTGGTCTATTGGCTGCTTGCGCGAAATGAGGAGAAACGCGTGCTGGCAGAATTCGGAGACGAGTATCGCGCTTATCAGCGACGTGTGCCCATGTTCATCCCTCGCGTCAGCCAGTGGGGGCGACTGGTCGAGCGCTCCAGCGGCGGCAGCGCGCAGGAACTGCCGCGGCATTGACGTACTAAGGCCAATCGCTCGTCGCTTCTTTGTGCGGCTGTCCAGAACGAATGGTCGACGCCCGAACGATCTCAAGAAAGGAGTTGGAAATGGCTTGGCTAACAGAGAACTGGATCTGGGTACTGTTTGGAGTGGCATTCATTGCCATGCACTTGTTCGGACACGGGTGCCATGGAGGGCATGGCGGAGACCATAGCTCGAGTTCCCGCGAAGATCGCGTCACGAACAGGATTTCCGACAAAAAGGCCGAAGAGAACCCGCCGGAAGCCACGGGTAGCAGCCGCAAGCCACATCGTCATTAGGAGCGCTTCCTGTACGAGGCATTACATTACGAAATTGTCATGGTCAAGTCATCTGATCGACATGAACACTTCGCTAAACTCTTATATATCAATGCGATAGTTGCGTCAGTTGCTTATTAGCTGCCGCTCCCCGACAGTTGTAACTGTCTCTAGCTGACCAGGAGTTCAACATGACCTACATACGTACCTTTGTGTCTATCGCTGCTCTGACCAGTGCAGCCCTGACCGCCTCGGCCTGGGCTGTTGCTGGCGATCAAAACGACAGCCATCACCCTGCACGTGACACTGTCGCTCAGGTTGCTCAGGTGCAATCGGGTAGCCCGGGCGCAGATATGCGCGCGAGCACCACTGACCCCGACCATGCCGGCCAGATGAAGGCGATGCAGCAGATGCACGATGAAATGCTGGCCGCAAAAACGCCCGAGGAGCACAGTGCGCTGATGGCCAAGCAGATGAAGCTCATGCAAGGCGGCATGAATATGATGGGCAGTGGCATGGGCGCGGACGCTGCAACGGGCAAACCGGCAGACATGGCCGCTCGCCAGGCCATGATGGAGCAGCGTATGGACATGATGCAGTCCATGATGCAGATGATGATGGACCGCCTGCAAGCGGTTCCGGCAACAAAGTGAGATCCGCCGGGAAAGTTCGAGGCGGATGAACGGCCCGGCGCGGTGTGGGATCTAGCAAGCCGAACCAATAACACCGTCTCCGTCATTAATGTGGATAACACAGTCATTCCATAAGCTCAACTTGACGAATACGCTGTCATTACAAAAATGTAATGACAGTGTCATCGGGCTGACATGAGCACTTCGTTAAAGTGCTAGCCATTGATTTAATTGAAGCCTTGATCATCTACGGATGATTGACGCGTACTCTCTTCCGACCCCAGGATATGCTCACGTGAAACACCAGCCACCACTTTCTCTTGCTCTACCTGTACTACCCCGTCGTCGCTTCGTTCAGGGCCTAGCAGCTGGTGGCGTATTGTTAGGCTTATCACCCTTTGCTAGGGCTACCGGGGCTCTATCAACGGATACAAGCACTGGTACAGCTTCTGTGCTTTCTGGAACTGAGTTCAATCTGGAAATCGGTGAATCCCCGGTCAACTTTACCGGCAACCCACGGATGGCTACCACCGTCAACGGTTCGCTACCTGCACCGACCTTACGTTGGCGCGAAGGCGATACGGTGACGATCCGTGTCAAGAACCGCTTGAAGGAAGCAACCTCTATTCATTGGCATGGCATCATTCTGCCCTTCCAGATGGACGGCGTGCCAGGAATCAGTTTTACCGGCATTGCGCCCGGCGAGACCTTCACCTACCGGTTCAAGGTCGAGCAAAGTGGCACGTACTGGTATCACTCGCACTCAGGAATGCAGGAGGCGATTGGCGTCTATGGCGCCATTATCATCGAGCCAGAGCAAACCGACCCAATACGAGCCGACCGGGAGCACGTGATTCAACTCTCGGACTGGACCGACGAAGATCCTATGCGGGTACTCGCCAAGCTGAAAATGCAGGGAGACTATTACAACTATAACCAGCCTACCGTGGTCGATTTTTTCCAAGATGCGTCCCAGGATGGCCTGAAAGCCGCCATCGACAAGCGAAAAATGTGGAACGAAATGCGTATGAGTCCGACCGATCTGGCAGACTTATCGGCTAGCGTGCTCACCTATTTGATGAACGGCACGACACCTGCCGGCAACTGGACGGGGCTGTTTCGCCCGGGTGAGCGTGTCCGTCTGCGTTTCATCAATGGCGCGGCCAACACCTTCTACGATGTACGTATTCCTGGCCTTAAGTTAACAGTGGTACAGGCCGATGGCGTGAACGTAGAGCCAGTAACAGTAGACGAATTTCGCTTTGGGCCAGGGGAAACCTACGACGTGCTGGTCGAGCCCAAGGACGATACCTATACCGTTTTTGCACAAGCGATGGATCGCACCGGCTACGCGCGCGGCACGTTGGCGACGCGTGCTGGACTAGTCGCTGCAGTTCCCCAGATCGATAAGCCTGAGTGGCTGGATATGGCCGACATGATGGGCGCCATGGGCGGAGGCATGGCTGGGATGGCTGGCATGGATCACGGCGGTTCGAGCCAACCTCCCATGGCGGGAATGAATCATGGCGCCATGGCAGGTATGAACCACGCTGGCATGGCCGGGATGATGGCTGGTATGGACCATAGCGCCATGGGTAAAGACAAGGCCAGCAGCGCCGTACGCCATGCCAGAACCGAGTACGGTCCGAGCACCGATATGCACGTCGATATACCGCGCACCAATCTGGACGACCCGGGCATCGGGTTGCGCAATAACGGCCGGCGGGTACTGACCCTGGCAGACCTGCATACGGTAGGCGGCGCCATGGACCCGCGCGGGGCTGAGCGCGAAATCGAGCTGCATCTTACCGGCAATATGGAACGCTACGCCTGGTCTTTCGACGGCGTTGAATTCGGTAAATCCACGCCTGTGCATTTTCGCTACGGCGAGCGGGTCAGGGTTATTTTGCACAACGACACCATGATGACGCACCCCATGCATCTGCACGGCATGTGGAGCGAGCTGGAAACGCCCGATGGCGCCTTCCAGGCACGTCGCCACACGATTCCCGTACAACCGGCGCAACGCATCAGCTTTCTGGTCACGGCAGACGCGCTGGGCCGCTGGGCCTGGCATTGCCACCTGATGCTCCACATGGATATGGGTATGTTCCGCGAAGTGGTGGTGGCATGAACCCAGCAAACGAGAGGAAGGGAATCCAGGCCGTGAATACCCATATGAAAAAACGCATTCTTGCACTCGCTATAGCTGCGCTAGGCGCTACCCCGCTTTTTGCCTACGCTCAAGCGCACGACGCCCATAGCAGCCATACCGCCGTACCAGCCAGCTCAGCTCCTACCGATGCAGCCAGCATGTCGGGCATGGATCATAGCAAAATGAATATGCCGAGCATGGACCATGGCACGATGAATATGAGTGGCCAAGCCCACGAAGCTATGGATATGAAGTCAACCAGCACGCCTAAGCCAGCAGCGGCTATGTCTGGTATGAACCATGGCCAAACCAACACTGCTCCGTCAACCCCTACTCACGATATGGGTGCAATGGACAAGGGCAGCGGCGAGATGGATCATGGATCCATGCAAATGCAAGGCGGATCGGCGCCACCTGATGCCCGTGATCCCGACGCTTACTCTGGGGGGTACACACTGGATTCTGGCAAGTACTCACTGGGCCCGACGCAGCGCCTGCGTATGTCCGACGAGCACAACTTCGCCTCTGTGAAGATGGATCGGCTTGAGTACGTCAGAGCCCGTGGCAATGAATGGGCTGCCTATGAAGGGCAAGCCTGGTTTGGCGGCACCTACAACCGGGCAGTGCTAAAAGCTGAAGGCGAAGTGGCAAACGGCAAACTTCAGGAGTCCCAAACAGAGTTGCTGTGGGGACACGCGATTTCCACGTTCTGGGACATGCAGTTGGGGGGGCGTTTCGATCACGGCCAAGGCGTTCCAAACAGAGAGTGGCTAGCCTTTGGCGTACAGGGCCTAGCGCCTTATTGGTTCGATATTGATGCCACTGCCTACGTGGGGACTAGCGGTAGAACAGCGCTAAGCCTGAGCGCTGAATACGACCTGCTACTCACACAGAAACTGGTATTACAGCCTCGCGTAGAAGTTAACTTCTATGGCAAGCGCGATGAAGCCCGTGAGATAGGTAGCGGCCTATCAGACGGTACGGCGGGCCTACGTCTGAAATACGAAGTGACCCGGCAATTCGCTCCCTACATCGGGGTGGAATGGGCTGGCAAGTTCGGTCAAACAGCCACCTTCGCTCGGGATGCCGGCGAACGTACACGCGAAACCCGCTTTGTGAACTGACCCCCAGAAGTTGGACAGTTAAAAGGCTGGGCTAAGTTGAGAAGGCCTGAGTTCGGTATTGCACTGGGC
>NZ_JBELOK010000014.1:0-36995 GCF_040276085.1 Castellaniella sp. FW104-7C03 | reverse complement strand
CACCAAACCGTGGATGCCTAGGATAGAATCTATTGGGGACATCGGCATTGACTCCATTAAACGTGTTCTTCGTAAAAACAAGTCTAATGAATGTCGCTGTCCCCCGTTCATGATGTAGAGCCCGTCTTCGCCTTTGGCTGCAGGCACGCACGCCCTCTGATTCTCCATTCCAAAACCCTTACTTCATCAAAATGAAAGCCGCTCTGCAGCCTGGCAGCCTACCATGGGGCGCCGGGTAGGCATGGGCCATGCGGTTTTGGTGGCTTGGTCTCACGGGCTTGACTAAAACCTATAAATTCCACTCCAGGAGACAACCATGACTAAGCTGCAGACGCTATGGAACAGGCGATCAAGCAGGATTCTTGCGGCAATCGTGCTCAGCGGGTCGGCTGCTGTTCTGACGATGCTCAGTTCGACGGCAGCCTACGCCCAGGGGACGGGGGCAATCAAAGATCCGGAACGCACCCACTACTACGATACCTTCAAGGGTAAACGGGTGATTTTCGTGCCGGTCTTCATGGGGCTGGACCTGACCGAAGCCTGGTCCAAGATTATGGGCTTGCAGGCCAAGCGCCTGGGATATAACTACGAGGTTCGGAACGCCAACTTCAGTACCTCGGCAGGGGTGCAGATCCTGACGCAGATTCTGAATGAAGATCCCAAACCTGACGTTGTGGTTGTCCACAATCCCGATGTCACTTCATATGCCAAGATCGAGAAGAAGCTGGAAGACGCCGGCATCTCCGTGATCCAGCTCAATATGAAAAGCCTGACCATGACCACCGGTTTTGCAGGCGGAGACGCCACGGTGATCGGGGAGATGCAGGCTCAGGCCGTTGTGAAGCATTGCGGGCCGGATACCTCGCGCGAAGTGCTGATCCTGAACGGGCCGACGACAGCGCCCTGGACGGTGTATCTGCAAACTGGGTACAACAATGTGTTTTCCAAGAATCCTGACATCAAGATTGTTGCCCGCCAATCGGTTGGTAACTACGAATCATCCAAGGCCAAATCGATCACCGAGGTGACGCTCAAGCAGCATCCGAATCTGTGTGCGGTGGTTGGTGTCTGGGATATCCCCGACCTCGGCACGGCGGCAGCCATTGCGCAGGCCGGCAAAACAGGAAAAGTGTTTTTGTCGACCAACGGCGGTTTCAGTGACTACGCTTGCAAGGCCATCAAGGAAGACAAGTTCAACAATTACATCAGCTTCAATGTCCCGGGACAGGGACGCGATGTGAACAACCTGATTCAGATGGCGCTGCAAAGCGATCAGAAGCCAGGAACGTTAAAAGTAGCGCTTTATTCTCCGCTTAGAGACATCTCCAAGGCTGACGTGGAACAAGGCGGTTGCTGGTCTCTGGATACGGTGCACGAATAAATCCTGAGCACTGAATAACCATCGCCCCTGAACTACCCGGCTAGCCGGGAGGTTTCAGGGGCGATGGTTTTTGCTGGTTCAAGAAGCCAGGGCCTGTGTCAGATGGTGCGGCCCCCGTCGACAGGAAACTCGACGCCGGTCAGGAACTCTGCAGCATCGCTGGCCAGGAAGGTTGCCACGGCGGCCACATCCGAAGGCTGGCAGAACCGGCCCATGGGGATGGTGGACACAAATTTTGCACGATTCTCCGGGGTGTCAGGCAAGCCCATGAAGGCTTCAAACAGGCCCGTGATGCCCATGACGGGGCAGATGGCGTTGACGCGGATCTTGTCCGGAGCGAGTTCGATTGCCATGGATCGCGACAGCAGATTGACGGCGCCTTTGGAGGCGTTGTACCAGGTGAGGCCCGGACGTGGCCGGATGCCGGCCGTGGAACCGACATTCAGGATCACGCCACCGCCCTGTTTCCTCATGACCGGCACGACGGCCTTGGAGATCAGGAAAATGGACTTCACATTAACCTCGAACACGCGGTCAAAGGTCTTTTCATCTACATCCAGCATAGGCTGGTTCTTGTGCGTTGTGCCGGCATTGTTGACGATGATGTCCAAGCGCTTGAAGGCTTCAAGCGTTTTGGCGACCATGTTCTGGACATCGGCAGCCTTGGTGATGTCGACCTGCACAGCCAGTGCCGAGTGGCCGATCTCATGCGCCACGCGTTCTGCCGCAGCCAGGTTGATGTCGGCCACAATAACTTTGGCGCCTTCCTGGGCGTAGCTTTTTGCGACGCCTTCACCGAAGCCGCTGCCGGATCCCGTGACAATGGCCACCTTGCCTTCGAGTTGTTTCCCTGCCATGTGATGCTCCTTTGCCGTAAGGCTGGCACCAGAGCGTTGGGTGGCCCCGGTGCCTGTGTATCGTGATAAAGAGGGTTATTTAAATGTGGTAATGGATGCGTCCTCAAGAATCTTGGGGCCGACATGTGTGTCGATCCATTTGAACGAGTCTTCTCCGCTGGGCGGTGTCACCAGTTCTCCCGGAACAATCATCATGTTGGTCAGCACCTTGAACGGATAGTCCTTGCTGGCTTTGGTGATCCCGAACAACTGGGCCTCAACGCCTTGCCCGTCAGGACGATTGATGGTCACCTGCCGTCCGAAGCCCTTGAACTGGATGTTGTGCATGGTCTTGGCCAGCGTGGCCGAATCCGGCCATTGGCCGTTGTTGTCGGCAATCGCCTTTTCGTAGCCGGTCTTGTAGGCCTCCAGTGCCTGGATCATGTGGTAGACGGAATAGATGGGGTAGGCGCCCGTCTTGTCATGAAAGGCCTTGATGAACGCCTTGTGCTTGGGGTCATCCTTGGTTTCGGGGTGCAGGAAGTAGTGGTCTCCCCGTGCCCCGATGATCACGCCTTCTGGCAGCGAGTTTCCAAGACGCTCTATCGAGCTTTCAGCCAGAGAGAGTACGAAAGTAGAGTTTTTGAACAGGTTGCGTTGGGATGCCTGCCGGACGAAGTTGTCCAGATCCCCGCCCCAGGAGGTGCTGAGGATGACATCTGGCCGCAGGGCCTGCAGACGGCTGATTTCGGCGGAGAAATCAGACGAGCCGAACTTCGGGAACATGGCAGCCACAACCTTGACGTCAGGTTTGAATTTCTTTAAGGCCGCCAGGAAGATGTCGTGTGAATCATGCCCCCAGGCGTAGTCCTGGTTGATGATGGCCAGGGTCTTGAAGTCGGGTTTGGTCTTCATCAGGTAGATGACTTGCGCCACCATTTCGGCAGTGGCATTGGCCTGCGACCGAACGACATATTGCAGCGTTTTTTGTTCCAGAACCTTTTGGGTTCCGCAATCCCAGAGGTCATTGACCATCTTCAGGTCTTCAGCCACCGGCGCCAGCGCCAGGCAGTCGCCGCTGGAGATGCTGGCGATCATGGCATCCACACCGCTTCCCGCCAGACGCCGGTATTCGGACAGCAGTTTTTCAGCCCCCCCGCCTTCATCCATGAATTCCAGCTTGATGGGCACGCCTTCAATGCCACCGTTTTTGTTCAGTTCGTCGACATAGATTTCGGCTGCGTCACGGGCCGGGATGCCGAAGACGGACGCGGAACCTGACAGATAGGTTGCGACACCGAATCGGAGTTCTTTTGGTTTATCCGCCGCGGTGGCGGGGAGCGCCATCCCGCTGACCAGCGCTGCGGCCAACAGGGTGGTCGCCAGTTTGCTCAGTTTCATCTTGATTGCCTCCTTGGCAAGTAAGGGCGTCGGATATATCACCCGTAGTATTGGATGATGGTCTTGACGGTAGACATCTCTTCGAGTGCGATAAAGCCTTTTTCCCGGCCGTGGCCACTGTGCTTGACGCCGCCAAATGGCAGTTCAACCCCGCCGCCGGCGCCAAAGCTGTTGATGTACACCTGGCCTGCCTGCATGCCGCGGGCCACGCGCGTTTGCCGGCTGCCGTTTTCGGACCAGACTGCGGCCATCAGGCCATAGGAAGTGGCATTGGCCAGTTGGATTGCTTCGGCTTCTGTGTCGAAGGGTACGGTCACCAGGATCGGACCGAAGATTTCTTCGGTCAGCAGCCTGCTTTCGTGGCGTGGTGCGCTGAACACCATGGGGCGAACGAAGTAGCCGCCCGATGGCACACCTTCTGCAACCCGGCCTTCGATCTCGACCTTCAGGCCTTCTTGTGTGCCCAGATCAATGTATCGGTTGACTCGCTTGAACTGGGCCTCGTTGATTAGCGGCCCGCAGTCGAGATCCATCTCGGGAGTGCCGGCAGTCTTTTTGGAAAATTCTTTTTCCAGGGCTTTCATGAAGCGGTCGTAGCAGCCTCTTTGAACCAGAACGCGGCTGCCTGCCGTGCAGGTTTGTCCGGTATTGGCAACGATCCCTTTACTGATGGCAACAGCCGCTCGTTCCATGTTTGCGTCATCGAACACGACGTGTGCGGATTTGCCGCCCAGTTCCAGCGTACATTTGACGGCATTGACGGCCGCCGCTTGCTGCACGTGGATCCCGACTTCGTTGGATCCGGTAAAACTGATGAAGTTGATGCCTGGATGCGTGGACAATGCGGCCCCCGCTTCTTCGCCCAGCCCTGTGACGATATTCAGTGCCCCGGCGGGAAGGCCGACCTCCAGCGCGAGTTCTGCGACGCGGATGATGGACAGGCAGGCGTCCTCGGCCGGCTTGACCACGACCGCATTGCCCATGGCCAGGGCAGGGGCGACGCTGCGTCCTAGCATCTGGGCGGGGTAGTTCCAGGGCAGGATATGTGCGGTCACGCCCAGTGGTTCGCGCACGACTTGCACGGCATAGTCGTTCAGAAACGGGATGGTCTGGCCGTGCACTTTGTCGGCACCGCCGCCGTAGAACTCGAAATAACGCGCCAGCACCGTGATGTCGTTGCGCGCGAAAGCCATGGGCTTGCCTGTATCGCGCGCTTCGAGGTCGGTGAGCTCGTCCAGGTGGTCTAGCACCGCCTGGCTCAGCTTCATCAGGAGCCGGCCGCGCTCGAAGGCAGGTACCTTGCCCCAGGCACCGCTCAGGGAGGCCCGCGCGGCATTGACCGCCCGGTCTACGTCTGTTGCCGTGCCCCTGGGTATGGTGGTAAATACCTGGCCGTCACTGGGGCATATCACGTCGATCACGAGCCCATCGCTTGAATCGACGCGCTGTCCGTCGATGATCATTTTGGACATTACTTTTTCTCCTGGTGAAATTGCATGGAACCGCGTTCAATCGTCCAGATCTGGTCAGGGATTGAGCCCAGCAGCTTTGCGTTGGACTCTGTGATCACGATGCACAGTTTGGGACGGATATTCTTGAGGCGGGATAGAGCTTCGGTGTAGAGAAGCCCCAGTTTTGGAGCAAGCCCCTGGAAGGGTTCGTCCAGTAATAGAAGATGCGTACCAACCATCAGGGAGCGTCCCAAGGCGACCATCTTTCCCTGTCCTCCCGAGAGGGCGGCACCCGAGCGCTTGAGCATGGGGATGATGTCGGGCACGATTTCAAGCACCACTTCCAGCCGCTGGTCGATTTCCTGTCGGCTCAGTTTTTGCGTGTTGCACGGCAGGCGGATGTTTTCTTCGACCGTCATCGATGGAAAGATCACGCGATTTTCCGGGGAGTACCCCACCTGATGTTGGGCACGCGCGTAGCTGGGAAGCTTGCTCAGATGGCAGTCGTCGAGCCAGATGTCGCCGGTGCGCAATGGGGTGAGTCCCATGATGGATCGCAGCAGCGTGGTTTTGCCGGCGCCGTTTCTGCCGACAATCCCGATCGTGGTGGCTGAAGGCATCGAGAAATTGATGTCCCGAAGGATGTGGTTGTCGCTGATGTCGACGTTGATGTTATCGAGCTTGAGCATGGTCAGGTCCCCAGGATTTCGCTGCTGATGCGCGGGTTGCTGAGCACTTCGTCGGGCTTGCCGTCGGCGACAATTGCGCCGGAGATCCAGGCGCAGACCCGGGTGGCGTATTGCTCGACGATATCCACGTCGTGCTCGACAAACCAACTGGTGACTTTGCGCATTTCGAGGGCTTGCATGATGGTTTGCATCAAGCCGTGCTTGTCTTCGGAAGCAACCCCGCTGGTGGGTTCGTCCATGATCAACAGCTTGGGCTTGAGCACCAAAGCCATGGCGACATCCAGCAGCTTGCGCTTGCCCTCGGGGAGGTCGCTGGAGCGGTGGTGGGCGTCCGCCCGAAGACCGACCAGCTCAAGCGTCTCTTCGACTTCCCGAATATTGACCGAGGCCTCGAGAGACTGGAACAGACTGAGGCGCCGGTTTTGGCGTGCGGCTGCAATCTGCAGGCATTCGCGCACGGATTGCTCTGAGAACAACTGTGGGAGCTGAAACGAACGGCCGATCCCCAGCCGCACGATTTGACGGGGTTTCAACGCAGTGATTTTTTTGCCATCAAACCAGACTTCGCCCGATTGCGGTTTCAGGTAGCCGGTGCAGATATTGATGAAGGTGGTCTTGCCGGCACCGTTTTGCCCGATGACCGCGAGTCGGTCACCCTCGTAGAGCTGGAAGTCGATGTGGTCTGCGGCGACCAGCCCGCCAAAAGACAGGTGCAGCGCCCGGGTTTCAAGTAAGGGTTTCATGTCTGGCCCTCCGGGGTTTTACGCCGCTTCGCGAGTTGTCCGACGATACCGGTGGGGAACAGGAAGATCGTGATGACAAGCGTGAGCCCCAGGATGAATTGCCACAAGCCGGCAAAGTAGGGGGCGGCTGCCAGGCGGGCAAGTTCGAAGACCAGTGCTCCCAGAAATGCGCCGATGACGTGGCTGGTGCCGCCCAATATGGCAATGAACACGTATTCGGCAGATTTCAACCAGAAGCCGGTTTCGGGGGTAACCAACCCCTGGATCAGTGCCAGGAGTGACCCGGCAACCCCGACCACCAGGGCGGATAGCACGTAGCCCGACCAAAGGATTCTGTACGCGGAAAATCCTAGGTATTCGAGTCGTGTTTCGTTGGTTTTGATGGCGGCCAAGGTTTGGCCGCTGCCTGAGCGTGTGAATCGTTGCAGGTACCATGCCACCGCGCCGGAGCACACGATTGCAACAAGCATCAGCCCGATTTCGAAGCCCTTGCGATCCAGCGTGATCCCAAGGAGGCTGGGACGCTCGAAACTCAGGCCGTCCGTGCCGCCTGTCAGGTGGTAGAGCTTGCCCAGGATGGCAAAGAGCACCATGCTCAGCGCCAGATTGAGCATGCCAAAAAATATGCCGCGATACCTGACCACGAAAAGGCCGATGATCATGCCCATGATCGTGCTGACCAGCGTGCCGGCCAGGATCAGGGCAAGTGCATCCATGCCAGGGAAGGCGCGCGCCAGGTAGGCAACGGTGTAGGCAGAAAAGCAGGCGAACATCGCGTGCCCGAATGACACTTGGCCGGCCCGCATCAAGACCGAGACGCCTGAGGCCGCGATGGCGTAGGACAGACCGATGATGATCGGGGTGGTGGTCCACGGGATGTAAATGCCGAGGGCGGTTAAAACAATTAGGCCGATCAGGCTGATGATACGTACCATCAGATGGTCCTCGCTTGGGCAACTGTGAATAGCCCGTTGGGCCGGATGATCAGCACGATGACCATGATGATGTAGGGGGTGGCGACTTCGAAGTCGGGTGCCAGATAGACCGCCAGGGATCGGGCGATGCCGATCAGGATTGCGGCGATCAGGGCTCCGGAGATCTGCCCCAGCCCGGCCGTTGCAATGACGGCAAATGACAGGACGATCATGTCGGCGCTGGAGCCTGGAACCAGCGATGTGGTGGGGGCGGACAATGCGCCGCCGATTGCGCCCAGGACGGCACCAATGGTGAAGGTGATCAGGCCGATTTTCTTGGCATTGATGCCTTGGGATTCTGCCACCTCGCGGTTATGGATGATGGCGACCGTCTGTTTGCCAAGATTGGTGCGGCTCAGGAAGTAGCTCAGGCCCAGGTACGCGAGCAGCGCAATGATGGGTACGACGATCAACTGGTAGCTGGTGTAGGTGATGCCCCAGAGCTCGGTGTTTCCCATGCTCTGGACGATCTCGTTGGCGCTGTATGGCTGCGGCCCCCAGATGAGCCCGCGCACGTCTTCGAGCATCAAGAAGACGCCGAAGGTGATCAGCAGCTTGAGGACGGGATCGTACGCGTAGGAGTGGCGGATGAAGACGATTTCGAGGATGCCACCCATGAATGCGCCGACGATCAGGGCAACCGCAAACAGGGTTGCCATCAGCAGCCACGGCGAGTCTGTATACATGGCAACCCAGGGCAGGAATGTTGCGGCGGCATATCCGCCGAACGCGTAGAACGACCCGTGGGCGACGTTGAGGATCCCCATAACCCCGAAAATCAGGGTCAGGCCCATCGATACCAGAAACAGCAGGCTTGCATAAGAAATGCCATCAACTAAAGCCAATGGCAGGATTGTCATGAACACGGATTTGTCTCTCCAGTGATTGCAGCTGTGCGGGGCCGGACGTTGCCGAGCCAGCCAACCTGCGGCTTGTTTCATTTATCGTAGAAACCGGGCAAGGACCGGTCAATTTTGTTTTGATGAAGGATGCGTTCATTAAAGGCGTATTGGGGATTACCCGCCGAGACTGTCCGATAACACTGGATTGGCTGGCAGAATAAGCCTCAGCAGACAAGCCTCGGATTTTCCTGTTGCCATCGTTTGGTGCTTTGGATCTGAAATACCGGTGATCCAACTTGATGCAGCCTATCTCGCGGGCCCTAGGGATATTCCCCTGATTTGTCTGTTGACGGAGACGATGAATCTATCGATACTATGCTCAACGTTCTTCATATTCAACAACGTTCAATATACGGAACGATTAAGAGTGTCATCAGCACACGGGGCACGTCCTTGCATTCATGCGATGACGGGGTCGAATGAACGTTGAAGCGCCGCCCTGGCCCCGGGTCGGTTGATACTGCCAACGAACAACTGCACACACGCATATGACTTCTTCGACGAAACGCAGTATCAAACTGGATCAGCAGAAGATCGTCCTCCTGCTTTTTATCGTGATCTTTACCGGGTTCTCTGTATTGCTGCCGGGCTTTCTCAGCGTCGGAAACATCGTGGCCATGTTGAGATCCATTTCCGTGCTGGGCATTCTCGGATTTGGCATGGCGATCGTCGTGATCGGGCGTGGCATCGATTTATCCTTGGTGGCGCTGATGGCGGTACCAACAGCGCTGGTTATGACGCTGGTCCAGTCAGGGTTTAGCGTGTCCGAAGCCGTGCTTCTGGGTCTGCTGTTTGCGGCTGTCGTTGGTCTGCTAAACGGCATTTTTGTGGCATACGCAGAAATTCCTGCCTTGTTTGTTACTCTGGCAACCGGCTTGGGTTTGGCGGGGCTGGGCCAGGTTGGCATCCTGCAAGCCGACATGGTGCCGTGGCCGCACGAGCTGGATTCCCTGCTGTGGCTGGGTGGCGTAGATATCGCAGGCATGCCCAGCAGCATCGTGATTTTGGTTGTGGTGGCGGTCTGCGCCTGGTTGTTTCTCAACCGCACAAAAGTTGGTTTGTTCATCTATGCGATCGGCGATAACCCCAAGGGTGCACGCACCTCGGGCATGCCGGTGCGACCCATCATTGTTCTTCAGTATGTGTTGGCGGCATTGATTGCTGTGCTGGCGGGCTTTGTCATGGCTTCGTCAAATGGTTTGATGGATACCCGGATCTACAACCTGTCGCTGATCTATGACGTCATTCTGGTCGTCGTGCTTGGCGGGGTTGGTCTGTCCGGTGGCCGTGGGGGGGTCTTCAGTGTGGTGGTTGGTACCTTGCTGGTTGGCACCATCATCAATGGCATGACCATTCTGAATCTGACGCTGGATGTTCAGAACCTGCTGAAAGGCGTGGTCTTGCTGGTTGCCATCGCGCTGGACAGCGTTCTGAACCCCCGCAACGAAGAAACTGCGCAACAAGGAGACATCTAGCCGGCAGCATCCGTTTCATCCGCTTTGTGAGTCGTACCGATACAGAGACATATTGGCATTTGTTCCAATCAAGGAGACAAAACATGGCTGTACTACGCAATTTATGGAATGCGCGCCCAGGGAAATCCCTGGCCGCTGCCGCATTGGTGGCTTTGGTCGCCAGTTTCACCACATTCTCCACGATCACTGCATATGCGCAGGGCACTGGTGCCATCAAAGATCCCGAGCGGGCCCGCTATTACGAAATCTACAAAGGTAAGCGGGTGGTGTTTGTCCCGGTGTTCATGGGCCTGGACCTGACCGAAGGCTGGTCCAGAGTCATGAGCCTGCAAGCCAAGCGGCTGGGCTACAACTACGAGGTCAGAAACGCCAATTTCAACACCTCCGCCGGGGTGCAGATCCTGACGCAATTGCTTAATGAGAATCCGAAACCGGATGTGGTCGTTATCCAGAATCCGGATGTCACGTCCTACGCCAAGATCGAGAAGAAGCTGGAAGATGCTGGCATTTATGTTATCCAGCTCAATATGAAAAGCCTCACCATGACCACCGGCTTCGCAGGCGCTGATGCCACGGTCATCGGAGAAACGCAGGCAAACTGGGTAGTCAAGCAGTGCGGGCCAAACACATCCCAGAAAATCCTTATCCTCAATGGCCCGACAACAGCGCCCTGGACGGTCTACATGCAGGAGGGATACAACAATGTCCTGAGCAAGCATCCGGACGTCAAAGTGGTGGCTCGCCAGTCGATCGGCAACTACGAATCCTCAAAGGCCAAGTCGATCACCGAGGTGACGCTCAAGCAGCATCCTGATCTGTGCGCGGTGATGGGTGTGTGGGATATCCCCGACCTGGCAACCGCTGCAGCCATCAAGGACGCAGGTAAAACCGGCAAAATTTTGGTGTCCACCAGCGGCGGGGGCGGAGAAGTTGCCTGCAAGGGCCTGCAGACCGGCGGTTTTGATCACTATGTCAGCTACGACGTCCCGGGCCAGAGCCGTGACGTAAACGATCTGATCCAGATGGCTCTGCAAAGCAATGACAAGCCGGGCAAACTGAAAGTAGCCCTGTATACCCCTCTATCTGTCATGACGCCTGCAGACTCCAAAGACCGCAAGTGCTGGTCGGTGGATTCGCTCCACGAGTAATTTAAATCCTGGTCCGGGGGCCTGGCAACGGGCCCCCTCACGCAGCACTTACTGAGAATTTCGGAATCACGATGGATACGATCAAGAGGCTTCGTTACCGCTATTGGCCAGACCGGGCGATAGGTGAAATGCTTGCAAAGCCGTGGATGGAAACGGCGGTGCCGCTGATTGTCCTGGTGCTTGTCGTCGCGGCGTTCACTTCTGTTGTCGACAACTTCCTCTCCTTTTCCTCGATTTCAGTGCTGCTGCGCGAGGTCAGCGAGGTTGGCTTCATTGTGTTTGGCATGTCGCTGGTCCTGATCGTCGGGGGCATCGACCTCAGCGTTGGCTCGATGTACGCCATCTGTAATGTGCTGGTGCTTTATCTGATTCACTCGCTGGAATGGTCGGCGCCGGCCGCCATTGCGGCAACCCTGGTGGTTGGGGCGCTGATGGGGGCGGTCAATGGTGTACTGATCGGCTACCTCAAGCTGCGCGCGTTTCTGACGACGCTGGTTACGTTGATTGTTTTTCGGGCAATCTTCAATCTCATCCAGTTCAACTGGGCCGTTGAAATTGCATCAACGATTTCGGATTCCGTGGTCTGGGATGCCTTGGGCAACGATGTGTTTCTGGGCTTGCCCATCGCTACCTGGATCTTCATCGTCGTCGGCATTCTCTTTCACATCTTCCTGACGCGCATGCGGGGCGGGTGGCACATTATGGCTGTCGGTGGGTCCCGCCGATCGGCTTACAACTCTGGGCTCTCGGTCAATCGGATTGCAGCATCTGCCTATGTGGCATCGGGTGTCTTTGCGGCGATTGCCGCAGTGCTTTTCGGTGCGCGGGTGGATAGCAGCAGTGCGGATACAGGCCTGGGGATAGAAATCATCGTATTGGCAGCAGCCTTGTTGGGTGGCATCCGGCTGGGTGGCGGCAAGGGCTCTGCTACAAAAGCGGTTCTTGGAACCTTGATTGTGCTGCTCGTCACCGACAGCCTGCGGGGCTTGTCCGTCCCGGCAGGCTATGTGCGGATTGCATTGGCAGTCATCATGATCGCCGCAGTGACCCTGGATATCCGCTGGTTCAAGAATCGCGGCAAAGCCTTGAGCGAACTCTATGTCAGCCCTGGCTATCTGCCGTTGCCTGCCGCGCCCTCTGTGTCTGCCGATAGCGATTCACCGTATGCCGTCAATAACCGGCTGGGGCACATCGAACTGATCGGCCTGGGGATGGTCGAGTCGCCGGAAGACGTGATTCTGGACGAGGACGATAACCTGTATTGCGGTACCCGGCATGGCGATATCATGCGGTTTCTGGCGCCTGATCATAAACAGATGGAGCTCTATGCCCATATCGGCGGCCAGCCGCTGGGGATGGCTTTCGACAAGGGTGGAAACCTCTATGTCTGCGTGGGTGGCATGGGCCTGTACCGCATCAACCGGGCAGACCGCAGCGTCGAGAAAGCCACGGATGAAACCAACCGCTCCTGGTTGTCGGTCGTCGATGACAGCCGTCTGCGCCTGGCCGATGATCTGGATATTGCGCCTGACGGACGCGTCTTCTTCTCCGAAGCAACCGTACGCTATGAAATGGGTGAGTGGCCAATCGACAGCCTGGAAGGCCGGGGTAATGGCCGCATTATCTGCTACGACCCAAAAACGGGCAGCACGCATACGGCCCTGAAGAATCTGGTGTTTCCCAACGGGGTCTGCATGGCGTCGGATGGCCAGTCGCTGCTGTTTGCCGAAAGCTGGGCATGCCGGATCAGCCGCTTCTGGTTCGATGGGCCAAAAAAAGGACAAGTTGAAGTCATCATCCCCGACCTCCCGGGCTACCCGGACAACATCAACCGCGCCTCTGACGGCAACTATTGGATTGCCATCATGGGGATGCGCAGCCCTGCCTTCGACCTCGCCATGCGCTCGCCCGCTTTCCGCCGGCGCATGGTCAAGCGTCTGGGCCAGGATGAATGGCTGTCGCCCAATATCAACGTCGGCTGTGTCATCAAGTGCAATGAGGCGGGTCAGGTGCTTGAATCCTATTGGGACAAGAGCGGCGAAAACCATCCCATGATCACATCGATGCGTGAGCACCGCGGGTATCTGTACCTTGGCGGCATCTCAAACAATCGCATTGGCCGGTACAAGCTCGATCATGCGGATCCCACATACGTGCAGCACCCTGTTGGACGGGCCTGAATATGTTGAATAGTCTCATGCGTGCGCGAGATCGTTTTTTTGGTATCGGAGAAGCCGATACCTCGGTACCGGTGTTTGATGGTCCACTCAAGCCCGATAATCGGCTTGAGGCTGCCGACATATTCCTGGCGGCCGAGGGGCTGGATGATATGTGCGTAGATTCTGCCGGACGCCTGTTCGTCAGTGCGCGCGAGACGGTGCTGGCCGTAGACGCCAGTGGCGAAACCAAATCGCTTGTTCGTCTGCCGGAAACCATTCAGGCACTGGCCGCGTACCAGGATGGTCTGGTGGCCGCAACCCGTGGCAGCCTGCATTTTGTGGGTGGGCAGCTGGATGGCCGGGTTGTGCCGCTTGCCGATAGCACTGCCGCGCGCTGTGTCAATGCCCTGTGCGAGTCTCCTCAGGGCACGGTGCTGATCAGCGACGGTTCGGCTGATGTGGATCATGCCGACTGGAGCCGCGATCTGCTCAGTCGGGGCCGTACGGGACGGCTGCTTGAATACCTTCCGGATTCCAGCAAATTTCGGGTGCTGTCCTCGGATATGGCCTATTGCTATGGGGTGTGCGCGCACGAGGGTGGCATCCTGGCGTCTGAATCATGGCGGCACCGGGTGGTGGCGGTTCGGGATGGCAAACCTGTCACCGAGAGCAGTGAAATTCCGGGTTATCCGTCGCGGATTGTGCCGGCCGGCAGCGGTGGCTACTGGCTGACGGTCTTTGCGCCACGTAGCCAGCTGCTCGAGTTCGTTTTGCGGGAAGATGGCTTCCGTCAGGAGATGATGGCAACAGTCGAGCAGCGATACTGGGTTGCTCCGGCACTCAGTTCCGGCCAGGATTTCCTCGAACCCCTGCAGCAAGGCGGCGTGCGGCAGATGGGGATCCTGAAGCCCTGGGCACCGCCACGATCTTACGGGCTGGTGATACGCCTGGACCAGAATCTCAGCCCGCGATATTCAGTGCACAGCCGGGTTGGCGGCCGTCGCCACGGGATCACGGCTGTGGCGGAGTTCAACGGGGCCTTGTTGGCGCTGTCCAAGGGTTCGGGCAGCGTGGTCCGGATTCCCTTGTCCGATATCGAGAAATAGGAATTTCATGATGACCCCTGTTCTTGAATTGCATCAGGCGACGAAGCGCTATGGTGGTGTGCCTGCGATCGAAGACGTCGATTTCACATTGATGCCCGGCGAAATCCATGCGCTGTGCGGCGAGAATGGCGCCGGTAAATCCACCCTGACCAAAGTCATGGCCGGCGTGGTGGATCTTTCCGCTGGCGAGATGCTGATCGATGGCAAGAAGGCAAACTTCCGCAGCCCTGTCGAGGCTTTGTCCGCGGGCGTGGCCATGGTGTTTCAGGAAACCAGCCTGGTGCCAACCATGACGGTGGGGCAGAACCTGTTTCTGGGAAAGGAAAAGGCGGTCAATCGGCTGCGTGCGGTGTACATCGCCGCGCAGCAGTTGCTGCAGTCCCTCAATTTCAATGTAGACCCCACGCACATGGTCGAAAGTCTTGGGGCCGCACAGAAGCAGATGGTTGAAATTGCCCGTGCTGTCTTGCACGATGCGCGCGTCATTATTTTTGATGAACCCACCGCCACCCTGACCCCTGAAGAAAAACGCTATTTCTTCGATCTGATGCGCGACCTCAAGGCCCGGGGTGTATCCATCATTTTCATCTCCCATGCGCTCGAAGAAGCGTTAGAGCTTTCGGATCGAATCACCGTCATGCGTGATGGGAAAAAGATCATCACGGATGATACAGACACCTTTGACCGCGACCGGATTGTGCGTGCGATGGTGGGGCGTGATCTGACCAGCACCCTGTATGGTAAGAAGACCAGCCTGCGGCCTGCCGGAAAGCGTGTCCTGAGCGCGCAAAACCTGCGGATGGGCGCCATGGTGCGCAATACGTCGTTCTCGGTCTTTGCGGGCCAGATCACCGGGGTCTTTGGCCTGATCGGATCGGGGCGCACCGAGACCTTCAAGGTGGTTTCGGGGGTTCTCAAGCGGGACTATACCCATGGGGGCAAGGTGATTTTCAAGGATCAGGCAGTGCGCTATCGGGTGCCTGCACCTGCAGTGTCTGCCGGGATTGCCTACATCACCGAAGATCGCAAGGTGGATGGTTTCTTCGAGACCATGACCATCTCCCGCAACATCTATGCAGGTTTGCTGGCCAAGCAGCGTTCCAAGCGCCACTGGGTGTCAGGACGTGAAGAAAAAAAGATCGGCGCTGCGTGGCGTGAACGGCTGAATATCCGTTCGGTGACAGCGGGCGCCAAAGTTATTGAACTCTCCGGTGGTAATCAGCAGAAGGTGGTGATTGCCAAATCGCTGATCCAGAGTCCGGAACTGATTATTTTCGATGAGCCGACCCGCGGCGTAGACGTGGGGGCGGTGGCCGAAATCCATGAGCTGATCCGAAATCTGGCAGATCAGGGCCTGGCGATTGTCGTTATTTCGTCGTATCTGCCAGAAATCATGCTGCTGTCCGACAGAATCCTTGTGTCCCGTCAGGGACGGATCGTCGAGGAGTTTTCCAGCCTTGATGTCACCGAGGAAGACATCATGTACGCGTCCATTCACTGATCCTGGCAAGAGGCTGAGATGTTGCGCAATCAGGCCTTCGTTTTCTTGCCGCTGGCCAGGGTTGTTGGCTGGGCCTGGCGATGCCAGGCGTTGCGGCTGTTGGTCAGCCCGCCCAGCCGTTCCGACAGGCGGTCTGCCAGCTTGCGCATGGCTTGGCCGGCGTGTTCCTCCAGTGCGGGGTCAACCTCGTTAGCCAGGATGCTGACGGCGACACCTGCGATGGCTTCTGGATTATGAGAATCGAAAACGGACGCTCCGAAGCAGTACATGCCTTCGCGGACAGCCTCGCGGTCGATCGAATAACCACGCCGGCGCACTTCCTGCAGTTCGGGCAACAAGTCGTCCATGCTGCGCAGTCCTTTGGCGGTAAGCGGAGTCGGCCAATCGGTGTTGTCCAGCAGCTTGCGTACGCTTTCGTTTGGCAGGGTGCTGAGCATGGCCAGCCCGGTGGCTGTGTAAACCGCTGGGATTCTCAAGCCGGTGCGAAACGTGTATCCCAGGGGCCGGCTGCCGTTTCTACAGGCGATGTAGACGACCTCCCCGCCATCGCGTACCGACAAGGTAATGGTTTCTTCCGGAAGCACCCGCATGTCGTCCCATGACGCGAAAAATTCCTGCGTGATGTTCACATGGGCCAGGAAGGCATTTGCCCACAGCATGACGTGCGGCCCTAAGGTCACCTGGCCGCTGTCCAGCCGGGTTAGCAGGTTCAGTTGCTCCAGCGTGGCGCACAAGCCGTGCAGGCTGCTTTTTGGCAGATTTAGCGCATGGGTCAGGTCGGCCAAAGACTGGGGTGAGCCTGTCTTGGAAATAAGATCCAGGATAGCCGCGGCGCGGCCTACGGCAGGAGCGGCGAGTTTTTCAGTCATTGAGCGTTTCCTGGGGGTGCGAGGGTGTGAGACAAGATGCAGATCTATATATTGATCAAAGTTCGATATATAGAACTACAGTTCCTAGTATAGGATTTATTTCAGAAAAAGTGATGCTATTGGGTATAGCAAGGAGACATTGCCATGAAAATGCGTGCGGCAGTATTGCGTGAGATGGGGTTGCCGGCACCTTATAAAACCAGCCGGCCACTCCAGGTTTCCGAAGTCGAGCTGGATGCGCCCGGGTTTGGTGAGGTGCTGGTAAAGGTCAAAGTGGCCGGATTGTGCCACTCCGATCTCTCTGTGATCAACGGAGATCGGCCGCGGGGCCTTCCCATGGTGCTTGGTCACGAATCCTCTGGCGAAGTGGTCGACGTAGGGCCTGGCGTGGATGATCTGCGTCCTGGTGACCATGTCGTAACCGTCTTTGTGCCTAGCTGCGGGTGCTGCGTGCCTTGCATGTCGGGTCGTCCAGCCTTGTGCGAACCCGGTGCCAGTGCCAATACCCAGGGGGTGCTGCTTGGCGGTGAGCGCCGTCTTCGTGATAGCCAGGGCAGCCTGAACCATCACGTGGGGGTGTCCTGCTTTGCCGACTACGCTGTGATCTCCCGGCGTTCCCTGGTCAAGGTACATACCGATCTGTCCCACCGCGAGGCCGCGCTGTTTGGATGCGCCGTCCTCACCGGTGCGGGTGCGGTCATCAATCGCGCACGGATCAAGGCCGGCGATACGATCGCAATCATTGGCCTGGGTGGCGTTGGCTTGAGCGGGCTGCTGGCTGCCGTGGCAGCGGGTGCGCGCCGCATTGTTGCCGTCGAACTGGACGAAGAAAAACTGAAATTGGCCAAGACGTTGGGGGCCACTCACATCGTCAATCCGAAAAAGATTGGATCGCCCGCAGAGCTGCTGGAGGCTGCGGGCGGGCCGGTGGATTGCGGTTACGACTCAGCCGGTGGTGTGGCGGCTTTCGAAACCGCCTATCGCTTGACGCAACGGGGAGGGCTGACCATCACGTCCGGCCTGCCACACCCAAAATCCACATTTGCCTTGCCGCTGTCCCAGATGGTGGGTGAAGAAAGGGAAATTCGTGGCAGCTATCTGGGTTCTGGTGTGCCGGCCATCGACATCACGCGCTATATCGATCTATACAAGGCAGGACGCCTGCCCGTGGATAAGCTGCTTGGCGAAGCGTTTTCTCTGGATCAGGTAAACGAAGGCTTTGATCATCTGGCTTCAGGCTCGGGCTTGCGCGACTGCCTGGTGCTGGACTGATGATGCCTGGTTTGTGAAGTTGCCCCGCCTGATGGTGTCGCCTTTCAGTGGCTACCGATGCACTCAGGCGGGGTACTTTGGAGTCGATTCTTTGAACCGTCTTGTGATTTACCTTGCTGCACGCATTCGGCGCGCTGCCCAGATCTTGGACACGATCGTCACCACGACGATCACTGCAAAAATGCCCAGAAATATCCGTGCCGCGGTTCCGGCAAAAAAGATTCCGTAATCGCCTGCGGAAATTGTCAGGGCGCTGCGGAAGGCGGATTCCATGCGGTCGCCCAATACCAGTGCCAGCAAGGCTGGTGCGATGTCGTAGCCGAACCGCCGCAACAGATAGCCTGCGACTCCTGCACCTGCCATCACATACAGATCAAACGGTGACGCTTTTTCGGAAAATACGCCGATTGCGCATAGCAAGACGACGATGGGCGCCAAATAAGACATTGGGGTGCGCAACAACCGTACAAACAGCCCGACCATGGGCAAGTTAAGCAGCACCAACAGCACGTTGCCGATGTACATGCTGGCAATAAGCCCCCAGAAAATTTCAGGATGGCTGGTAAGCAGTAGCGGCCCGGGCTGGATGCCATGGTTTTGAAAGGCGGATAACAGAATTGCTGTAGATGGTATGGCTGGAATGCCCAGCACCAGCAGCGGGATCATTGCTGAACCCGTTGTGGCATTGTTTGCCGTCTCGGGGCCGGCCAGGCCCGCCACTGCGCCGTGGCCGAATTCTTCCGGGTGCTTGGAGAGCTTTTTTTCTACCGCATACGACACAAAAGTGGACACGATATGGCTGACGCCCGGGATGATCCCCAACGCAAAGCCTATGCCCGAACCGCGCAAGGCAGGGCCTACGGATTCTCGTGCCTCTTTTTTAGTGGGAATGAGTTCGCGCAGGCCCGGGGTTTTGGGGCGCTCGTCGATCTTTTCCTTTAATGACAGCAATAGTTCGGAAATACCAAACATACCAATGGCCAAGGCCACGAAGCTCATTCCGCTGGCCAGATCCAGTTGGCCAAACATGAAGCGTGCGTCCGTCGTTTGGCTGTCCAGCCCGATGGTGCCGATGGCCAGGCCCAGGGCAATCATGGTGAATGTCTTGATAGGCGGGCCGTTGGAGACGGTGGTGACAATCAGCAAGGCAATCAGCATCAAGATGGCTTCTGCTGCCGGGCCCACAGCAAGCATGAGATCCGACAGATAGGGCGCGAGCACCATGAGCCCAAGGATGGAGAGCGTGCCGCCAACCCAGCTGCCGACAGCAGCAATCGTCAGGGCAGCACCCGCACGACCCTTCTTGGCCATTTCGTGGCCATCCAGGCAGGTGACGATGGAGGCGGCTTCACCAGGAATACGCAACAGAATCGAGGTGGTTGATCCGCCATACATGGCACCGTAGAAGATACCGGTGAGCATGATGATGCCGCCCGTGGGATCCATTGAGAAGGTAAGCGGCAGCAGCAATGCCATCCCGGCCATCGGCCCCAGCCCTGGCAGCACGCCAACCGCGGTACCCCAGAAAACACCCACAAAACAGAGAAATATGTTTTGCAGGCTAAGCGCGGTGGCAAATCCGCCGATGAGTTGTTCGAAGGCATTCATCAGAAGATCCCGGTTGGCAGTTGGACGGACAGCAGGCGGTCAAAAACCAACCAGAAAGCAACGGTGGCCAGAACAGATACTGTGGCTGCGCGGACAGTTTTGACGCCACCCACCCAGCGCATCATGGCAAATAGAAAGACCAGGGCGCAGGGTATGAAGCCTGCCACGGCCAACAGCACGCAAAGCAAGACAATCAGGGCAACCGCCTTGGCGGCCGGTGCTTCCATCCAGGGTCTTGCACCCTCGCTATCGGGATGGCGCAAGGCCCGCAAGGTGCAGCCGAGTCCGCCCACTGCCAGACCAATGGCAACGGCAGCAGGGAAAAAGCCTGGACCGGGTTCGTGCACTGTGCCCAGGCCCAGTGCCCAGGACATTTGCAGCCAGACTAGCCCTGAGATGCAAAGAACCAGACCGACGATGGCATCTCCGATGTGCTGTTGAATTTTCATGATGAGCGTCCGTGGCTTCGTGTTGCGGTGGCCTTGATCAGAGGGTTACCCTCTGGCCACCTTGTTACTTGTCTTTCTTGGACAAGCCGATTGCTTTTGCGACTTGGCCCAGTGCGGCGTATTCAGTGTCGAAGACTTTCTTGGTTTGTGCTGCATCCAGTGGCCGCACCACGGCACCGTAGTTGTTCATGGTGGTTTTCATTTCGGGCAGCGCGTCAGCCTTCAGGAAAGCATCCTCGAGTTTCTTTTGGATGTTTGCAGGCGTTTTGGCTGGAACAACAAGCCCCCACCAGAGCACGGTTTCTTCGTCAGCCATCCCGATATCCTTTAGGCTTGAGGCATCTGGCAAGGCACTGTTGCGGTCGGCCGATGTCATCAGCAGGCATTTGGCCTTGCCCGCCTTGACGTGTTGTTCGATGGGAGGGATAGAGCCGCCGTAGAGATCGACGTGGCCACCAAGGAAGTTCTTGGCAGTTTCACCGGCACCTTTAAATGGCACCGGCCGTACCTTGACGCCGGCCTTTGTGAAGATGCGCTCGGCTGCAAACTGCATGGTGCCGCCTGCACCGTCGTTACCCAGGGTGTATTTGCCCGGGTGTTTTTTGAGTTCGGCCAGCAACTCTGCGCCATTGTTGGCTGGAAAATCGGGGTGCGCGCAAATTGTGTAGGCCGAGTAGCCGATGGACATCAGCAGAGAGTAGTTGTCTTTGCTATAGGGAACATTAAGGCTGTGGGGCAGTGTTGTCAGCGGGCTGTTCCACACAAAACCGATCGTATAGCCGTCGGGCCTTGCCGTGATGATATTGGCCATGCCAACTGTGCCGCTACCGCCGCCCCGGTTCTCAACGGTAATTTGCTGGTTCAGGATTTTCTCTGCCAGGTCGGCGATTTTTCGACCAAAGGTATCGGTGCCGCCGCCGGGTGCCGCCGGGACGATCATGGTAATGGGACGATCCGGGTATTCTGCTGCTGCGGAAAACGACAGGCCCAGGGCTACTGCGGCAATACTTGCTTTAAGAATGGATTTCATTAATGTCTCCCTCGTCGAGGTGTTGGGGGTGGGCATTGGCTGGACTTGCAGCCAATTATTGAAGTTCGATGGAATAGGTAAATTGGCGCGCCAGCCCGACCGACCGGCGCCATTCCAGGGGATGGCCATCCAGGCCGATTGCCAGACGCTCGATGACCGCAATGGGCTCTCCGGGCGCGACACCCAAATGCTGGGCAATGGTGTCTGGGGCATGGTCGAAGCGCAGGGTTTCAGTGGCCCGAAACACGCGGTGGCCACAGGCTGCTTCGTATAGCGGGTACAGCAAATCGCCAAAATCGGCCAGGGGAATCGACAGCAGTGGGGCAAATGCCGCGCGACTGACGAAGATTTCCTCGTGCAGCATCGGGGTGTCGGCGATCAGACGCAGACGCAGTAATTGCAATAGCGGTGCCGAGGGCTCGATTTGCAGCCTCTTGTTGATGGTGGCTTGTGCGGGTGCCGGCGTAACGCTGAGCATTTTGCTGCGTGGGCGCAGCGGCGCACCGGTGGTGTCGGTATACCTAAAGAAGCGCATCAATGCATTGCCGAAATCAGCACGGCGCACATAGGTGCCCTTGCCTTGCGTGCGCAGGAGAAAGCCCTCTTGCACCATGTCTTCGATGGCGCGCCGTACCGTGCCCACGGACACACCGAAGTCTGCAGACAGCTGTGTTTCTGAGGGAATCGGGTGCGCAGGCGTCCACTCGCCCTGAGTGATGCGGTGGACGAAGGTATCTTTAAGGCGCTGATATATCGGAAGGCGTTGGTCCGATCGGCCGGCAGGTATGGTATCCATGAGATTAGTATAGTGCTCTTTTCTCTAGTTCTATAGTCCTCTATAGGACTATAATGGAAAACCCCTGTTTACGGGTCTTACGCTCATGTCGATTGATACACATATTCACTTATTTCATCGCGGTTTACCAAGAGCTCAAGGGATTCGCCACGATCCTGCCTATGACGCACCGCTGGATCAGTTATTGCTTTGTGCCACTGGCACGAGTGTTGATCGATTTGTCATCGTGCAGCCGTCGTTTTTAGGCACGGATAATCAATTTCTGCTGGATCAGTTGCAGCGCTATCCCGCCCTGATTGCGGGCGTTGCCGTGCTTGATCCAGGCGTGTCAGAGGATGAAATAGAACAGCTTGCCCAGTTGGGGATCCGTGGCATTCGTCTTAATCTGCTTGGGCGTGAGCTTTCACAGGTACTGAATGCAGAAACGCTTTCCTTGGTTGCACGGTGTGCCGAGCACGGCTTGCACATCGAGCTGCATGATGATGGGGCCCGGTTGCCGCAGGTGCTGGCCCTGGTCGCTCCTTTGGCAAAGACGCTGGTTATCGACCATTTTGGCAGGCCCAACGTTGGTCGCGGCGGTTTGCAATCGAATGAGTTTCAAACCTTGCTGAACTCAGGAGAGGGCAAAGATTGGTACGTCAAAATTTCTGCGCCCTATCGGTGCCCGGGTATCGATGTATCTGCCGCCTGGCAGAACTTCTTGCAGCATTGGGGGCCAGAGCGCCTGTTGTGGGGAAGCGATTGGCCGTGGACGCAGAACGAAAACTACTTAAGCTACACAGACTGGTGCCGGCCGTTTGATGCCGAAGGCGATTTGCCTGCACGCCTTGAAGGGAATGCATTGCGCCTGTACGGGAACCGACAATAGCGGCCTTCTTGTGTGTTTACCGCGCAATCGGCCGCCCCACCAGCTCTGGCGCGGGTAGCCGTTGCCCATGGTACGCAGCCACCTCACCAAAACGTTGGCGATTTTCCCAGTCGGTACGCGCCTGGCGGATGTCGTCCAGGGTGCGGCCCACGAAATTCCACCAGATCATGATCGTCTCGCCAAAGGGGGCGCCGCCTATCAGGACGGCGCGAGTGGCCGTGCGGCAAACCAGCTCCAGCCCGTGGCGCTGCGTGCCTAGATAGTGCAGAGACCCAGGGGCCAGGCTTTGGCCTTCAAGGGAGATCTCGCCGGAGATCACCACCAGGGCGTGCTCCCATGTGGGGTCAAGGGGCAATTGCAGGGTGCTGTGGGCACTAATGTTCAGCTCGGCACCCACCATGGGAGAGTATGTCCGGGTGTTGGCATCTGCGCCAGCCAGTTGGCCTGTAAATATGTGGATGCGCCCGCCGCCGGGCTCCAGTACCGGTAAATCAGTGTAGTGGTCGAAGTGTGGCTCGCACTGGCGGTGTGCGTCGGGCAGCGCCACCCATAGCTGCAAGCCATGCAATTGGCCCGAATGTGCAGACGGGGTTTGCTCAGTGTGTGAGATGCCGCGTCCCGCCGTCATTAAATTAAGCTGGCCCGGGCGCACAAGGCATTCAGAGCCCAGGCTGTCGTTGTGCAGGATTTCGCCGGAAAATAGCCAGGAGACGGTTTGCAGGCCGATGTGCGGGTGTGGTGCGATGTCCATGGCTTTGCCGTCGGTAAACGACAAAGGCCCAAAGCTGTCCAGAAAACACCAGGGACCCACCATGCGATGCTGGTGTAGCGGTAGGACACGGGATACTTTCAGCCCAGCGCCCAGGTCGGCCTCCCGGGCGGGCCAGCTTTGGATGGCAGCCTGAGGAGTGGGTCGGCTTTCGCAGGATTCTGCCTCGGTATCCGGCAATGGGTTGCTCATGGGGGTTTGGCTCGGGAATGTGGGTCGGTAGCTGATCAGTCGTCTGGAAACTCCCATTTCTGGGCGCTGGCGCCAGCCAATTCTTGCACACGTTCTTCGTCGGCGCCAAATTCGGAGGCGGATCCCTCGTGGGTGATCTGGCCGCGGTCAAGCACATAGGCACGGTCGGCGACTTCGATGGCCGCGCGGACGTTTTGCTCGATCAGCAGCACCGAGGTGCCGGCGTTGCGCGCTGCCACGATGACATCGAACACATTTTTGACAATCAGGGGCGCCAGGCCTTGAGAGGGTTCGTCCAGCAACAGCAGCCTGGGGTTAAGCAGCAATACGCGGGCAATGGACAGCATTTCTTGCTCGCCCCCGGATAGCTGCTTGCCTTTATGGCGCTTGCGTTCTTCGAGCCTGGGGAAAAGCTCGTAGATGCGGGGGATGGTCCAGTGGCCTGGGCGATCTACTGGCACCTTGAGGTTTTCGTCGACGGTGAGGTTGGCAAACACGCGCCGGCCCTCGGGCACCAGGCCCACTCCCATTTGTGCAATTCGAAAAGATGCGAGACGGGTGGATTCGGTGCCAAACACATGGATATGGCCGTCGTGTGCGGGTGTCATGCCCATGATGCTGCGTAGCGTGGTGGATTTGCCTGCGCCGTTTCGGCCCAGCAGGGTAACCAGCTCGCCTTCTTCGACGTGCAGATCGATGCCATGCAGGATGTGGCTTTTGCCGTAGAAGGTGTGCAGTTGTTGGATTTCAAGCGCCTTCACGTTTTTCCCCCAAATAGGCCACCTGGACTTTCTCGCTGTTGGCGATTTCGTCGGGTGTACCAACTTCCAGTACCTGGCCTTCAGTCAGCACGGTGATGCGATCTGCCAGATTGAAGATCACCCGCATATCGTGCTCGACAAGCACAATGGTGAGCTTTTGTGTGCGATGCAGCCGGCGGATAAGGACGGCCGTATCGAAGGTTTCTTTGTTGCCCATGCCGGCCGCGGGTTCGTCGAGCAGCAGCAGCTTGGGCTTGAGGGCCAGCGCCATCATGATCTCGGTAGAGCGCTGGTCTCCGTGGGAGAGCTCACCCACGTTGCGATCGGCGTTTTCGGTGAGGCCGCCGGTTTCCATGAGCTCATCGACCAGCTCTTGCGTCTTGGCCACTTGGGTGCGGGTATTGTGCAGGGTCATGCGTAATCCCTGGGTAACCTCGACGGCGATACGCAGATTGTCTCTGACGCTGAGTTCGGGGAAGACTTCGGTGATCTGGAACGTGCGGGCCATGCCAAGGTGTACCCGCTTGTGCGGCGGCACATCAGTGACGTCCTGGCCGGCAAAAAGGATACGGCCGCTGGTTGGCCGGTAAAAGCCGCTGATCATGTTGAAGAAGGTGGTCTTGCCCGCCCCGTTGGGGCCGATGATGGCGTGAAGCTCACCTTCTTCGACATTGAGAGAGACCTGGTTGACGGCCGCAAGTTCGCCGAAGCGTTGAGTGACATTGTGGACTTCTAGCAAGCTCATGATGTTTTTCTCTGCAACAGCCCGACGATACCGCGGGGGAGGAATAGCACGACCAGCACGAAGATCAGGCCGATGAAGAACATCCAGCTGTCAGTCCAGCTGGACAGGTAATCCTGTGCAATGACAAAGATGGCGGCGCCCAATAGCGGCCCCCAAAAGGAGCGCATGCCCCCAATGACGGCCATGAGAACGAAGTCGCCTGATTGCGTCCAGTGCAGGTTGTGGGGGCTGACGAAGTTGTTGAGCATCCCGTACATCGAACCCGCCGCCGCCACAAACACGCACGACAGGGTGTAGGCCAGCCACAGGTGGCGATTAACCGGGATACCCAAAAACCGGGCCCGGCGCTCGTTTTCGCGCATGGCCTGCAATGTGTGGCCGAAGGGCGAGTGCAGGAGAATGGCCATCAGCGCCGCACACACGGCAAATACGCAAAGCGCGGTGTAATAAAACACCAGGCTGGAGGAGATATCCAGCTGCATGAAGCCGAGATCAATGGGTTGGCGATGAAAGGTAAGGCCGTTGTCGCCGCCAGTGACGGTGTTCCAGCGAAAGGCGATGAAATAAAACACTTGGCCAAAGGCGATAGTGGCCAAGGCGAAGTAGATGCCGCGTAGCTTGGCCAGAAGGTAGCCGATGATTGCACCGCCAATCGCGCCTGTTAATACACCCACAAGAAAGCCAATAGGGGTGCTGGGCATCAGGTATTTGATGAACAGCCCTGTGCCGTAGGCACTGAGGCCAAAGTAGGCCGCGTGGCCAAAGGCCATCACCCCGGAATGCCCCACCAGCAGGTTGGTGGCCATGGCTGCCAATCCGATGATCAGTACCCGGGAGGCCAGATCTGTGTAGCCACCGATATTGCCGATCCAGCTGGGCAGGGTAAGCAGGATGGCCCAGACGATAATCAGGCTGAGTGATTTGCCGAAGATATTATTCACAATTTGGTCCCACCTTCTTCACCAAACAGGCCGTGCGGCCGAATCAAGAGCACCAATGCCATCATGACGTAGATGGTTGCCTCGGATGCGGACGGGTAGAACACGGTAACCACACCGGCAGCGATGCCGATGAGCAAACCGCCAAACAGGGTACCCACGAGACTGCCCAGGCCACCCACGATCACTGCCACGAAGCTGGGCATAATCAGCTGATCGCCAATGGTTGGGGTAAGCCCCAACATGCCTGCGGCCAACACCCCCGCAAAGCCGGCAAAGAAGATGCCCAGACCAAAGTTGAGGTTGCGCAGGATGCGCACATCGACCCCTAGCGCAGAGACCATTTCGAGATCGAGCGTGCCTGCCCGGATGCGCATCCCCAGGCGGGTTTTCTTGAGAATGACGAACAGCACGGCAACGGTGATGGCAACCAGTGCCACCATGAACACGCGATAGCCGGTGAGAAAGAACAGCGTGGGGCTAAGCGGTGAGCGCAGGATCTCGGGCACCTGGAAAGGCAGGCCCTGAGCGCCCCAGATATAACGGATGGAATCCTGCAGCACAAAGGCCAGGCCAAACGTGAGCAGCAGGCTGTAAAGCGGGTCGCGATTGTACAGGGGCCTGATCAGGATGCGCTCTACGACAATGCCGAAAATTGCCGTGAGGAAAGGGGAGACGATAAGCGCGCCCCAAAAACCAAGATATGGCTGCAGGGTGTAGGCGATGTAGGCGCCCAATGCCAGAAACCCACCGTGAGCAAAGTTGATGACGTTGGTCAGGTTGATGATCAGGGATAGACCAAGAGCCATCAGGGCGTAAAACGCGCCGATGACAAGCCCATTGAATATGTTGAACAGGACCAGTTGGGTCACGAGGTGCCTCCGTTGAGCAAGATAGCCCCCTGTCGGGTAGGTTTAGACCCGGGTGTCATGTGATGTGGGTGACGCCCGGACGGCCCCCGGCACTGAAGATGTTTGGGGAGATGCCCGGGCATGGGTGCATGGCCGGTGTTATTCGGGCCAGGTCATCTTGCACCCGGTTTCCTCAACCGTTGGTGCAATCTTTTTGCTCTCGATGACTTCGTCGACCTTGAAGAGATCGTCTTTGCCTGCATCTCCTTGGGCTTGTGCGTGCCCGGCCCACAGGGTGCCAATCAGCAGGTGTTGGTCGGCGCGGAAGGTTGCCGGGTGTGGTTGCAGGGCTACTTCGGGCGGGAGCGTCAGCCCGTTGAGTGCACGGGCCATTTTGACGGCATTGAGTGATTTGGCTGTATTGGCCGCCAGTGCGCAGGCGTGAATGGCCGTGTGGCCAAACCAGGTGCGGGCGGTGGGAACGCGGCCGGTTTTCTTGATGATGGCGTCGGTGAACTCTTTGACGTGCGGGACACCAGGTTGGTTCCAGTACCATTCGATGACCCAGTTGCCGATGCGTGAGGCGGGTGGCAAGGCTTCGAGGGTTTCGAGCTCGATGTTGGCGCCGGCAATCTGGAAGCGCTCGTGCAGACCAAATTGCACGGTTTGCTTGAGCACATTGGTTTGATCCTCGCCATTTTGCAAAATGACGATGACGTCCGGATTGGCTGCCTGTGCCTTGATCAGATAAGAGGAATACTCGGTGGTGCCCAGCGGGATGAGGTCTGCCCCGAGGTTGGTGGCCCCGAGTTTTTCGAGGTTCTTTTTGTAAGCCGACAATAGCCCGTGGCCAAAGGCGTAATCGGGCACCAAAAAGTAGAATTTCTTGCCGAAACGCTTGACCAGGGATGGTGCGATGGCATTGACCAGCAAGGTGGTGGAGGGGTCGACCTGATAGACGTTCCAGTGACATTCGCTGCCGGTGATGGGATCGGCGTGCCCGCCCGGATCCATCATGAAAACGCCTTTTTCGTAGGCAACCGCTGACATGGCCATGGTGAGGCCGGAGTTGACGTTGCCAACCAGAAAATCAACCTTGTCTTTGTCGATGAGCTTGCGTGCTTTTTGCACGGCAACACCCGCGTCACCACTGGTGGAGTCTTCGACGACCAGTTCGGCGGGGCGCCCCAGGATGCCACCCTTGGCGTTGATCTCCTGGACGGCAAGCTCCATGCCGTGAAGCTCGTTGCGGCCAGTGATGGCGTAAGTGCCTGTCAGGGGGTTGTCGACACCCAGCTTGACGGGCTGCTCGCCTTGCGCGTGGATGATGGGGGGGGCGGCAAGTGCCGCCAGGCCGGCGACGCCGGTGGCTTTCAGCATCGTGCGGCGATCTATTGTGCCGCGGTTGCTGTGGTTGTTATCCATGTGAATCCTCCTCTGGTACGTCAGTTGGACGTGCGTCGCCAAGAGGGCGGCGCAGCGAGTGTTTCGAGTGAACGACTGCTGCTGATGCCTGGGGAAGCATGCTGGTTTCCGCAAGGCCTAACCAGTTTGGCGCTGCAGTAAAGCGCGTGTCAATGCGGGTTTACCTAAATTTTTAGTAATTTTTTGGCAGATTATTGCGCCTGATTACGGCCTGCACTTTTAGCTGCATATAGTGCGGCATCGGCCCGCTCAAGCAAGGCCTTGCGCATATCATTTGCATTGCGCTTGACGGGGTTCTCTCCTGGGTTCAGGCAAGCAATGCCGATGCTGACAGTGACCCGTTTGTCGTGCTGAGAAAACGGATGGGGGATGGCCGTATCGAAGACAGTCTGGCAAATTTCTTGCGCCAGGGCGCGTGCTTCAGCCAATGAAGTGTCGGGTAGCAAGATGACGAATTCTTCGCCCCCGTAGCGCGACACCATGTCTGTGCTGCGTCGGACAACTGATGTGAGGATGGCCGCCACCTGCTTGAGGCATTGGTCACCAGCAATGTGGCCGAAGTAATCGTTGTAGGCCTTGAAATGGTCTACGTCCACCATGAGAACAGACAGCGGCTGGCGCTGGTATGCCGTCTGGCGCCAGTTCTGTTCGAAACGCTCGTCCAGCGCCAGCCGGTTGGCCAGCTGGGTGAGGGTATCGTGGCGCACTTGTTGCTCGAGCAGGGCTTTCAGGCGTCGCTCGTAGCGCCAGGCCTGGTGCTGCGTGTAGCCCAGTGCCAGCAAAATGCACAGCAAGCCGCCGATGATGGGTACCGCGATGTGCCAGGTGCCTCGCCAGCGGGCGTCCCAGGCTTCTTCCGTATCGATTTTTGAGATCAGATACCAGGGGGATTCTGCCACCGGTGCGGCAACGGCCAGCACCGAGTGCTCTCGGTAGTCGATGCCGGTAAACAGGCCCCGCATGCCATGGATGGCCTGCACCATGGGTGATTGAACAAGTGCCTGGGAGACCCTGAAATTGAGTTTTGCCTGTGGCTGGTGGCGCAAGGGGCTGAGAATCCGGGCACTGTCGTGTTCTTGCATCACCAGCGTGGATTCGGCGGTGTTGCTGGGCGATGGCCAGGTTTCGAGTAGCGGAAACAATGAATTGCGTACATCCATCACCAACCAGACGGCGGCCACAATAGTGTTGTTTTCGTACACCGGAGCAATCATGCCAAACCAGGGGTAGGCAAAGGCTGGGCCGGTTTGTGGATCAATGGCAATCGGCCGGGCGTCCTGGATGGCCTGACGCAAGGCCTGCTGGCCGACGGGGGGAAGCGGCGGGTAGTTGCGCCGGCCGGCGGTCAGCAGCATGTCGCCCGATGGCGATAAAAGATAGGCTTCTGAGTAGCCAGCCTGCTCTGACAAAAAGCGCAGTTTGTCTTGGATGGCTGCTTGCAATGCGCTGGCATCGTCGGCTGGAGTCTGGCTGGCTAGCCGCCATTGGGCCACAGCATCACTAAACAGGGGATCCATCATGACGGCGTTGGCATCGACTATCCGTGCCCGCCGCCAGGCTTCTATCCCCTGAATCTGCAATTGGTTGACCAGTTGCAGTTCGTTGGCAATCATGTGTTGGTGGCGCGTCTGATTGTCCTGGTAGGCCATGATGCCACCCAGGATCATCAACACCCCCGACGCCAAAATGACGATTAGTGCGGGGATAGTTCTGCGGGACAGAAAAGGGTGTTGCGCCATCCTGGTATTAACGGCGTTAAGCAAGGCCGTTGTTCCTTCCTGGTCACTACTTGAGTAATAATGTCCGGATATTACAGGAAGTATTCGGTATGGCTGAATCCAGAGTTACGCTGAGTGTCAAAATGCCACGGGCTGTTTGCCAACCGCTGGCTGTCGTTTTCTGTCTTGTATCAGGGGTCGCAGGGTGATTTCCCGTCGGGCAATGCTGTCCCTGCCTTTGGCCTGCGTGGCGGCAGCAGCGGTTGGCCAGCCGGCGTGGGGGCCAGACGCTCCGGCACTGACGCTTGGCTTGTCGCTACGGCCAGACAGCCTGGATCCTACCTCGTCGTCTGCCGCCGTGGTGGGCGAGGTTGTTCATGGCAATATTCTCGAAGGCCTCACCTGTATCCGCGAAAACGGCCAGGTTGCGCCTTTGCTGGCCAGCCGCTGGGATGTGTCTCTGGATCAGCTGCGCTACCAGTTTCAGCTGCGCGATGATGTGGTGTTTCATGATGGTGCACGGCTTACTGCGCAGGTGGTGGCTGCCAGTCTGCTGCGTGCCCAGCAACTGGGGTCGACAAACAGCCTTATGGAAACGTTTCGCAATATCCAGGAGATCCAAACCCTGGACGAGCAAACGGTCCGCCTGGTGCTGAAGCGCCCCGACCCCCTGTTGCCCTTTCGGCTTGGGCAGTCCCCTGCCGTGATTGTGCATCCGTCCACTTCCGATCAGTTGGCTTATCAACCCGTGGGCACCGGGCCTTATCTGTTTGCCGGATGGGAAACTACCGACAGCCTGCAACTGATGCGGTGGTCAGGCTACCGCGAGGCCAGCCGGATCCAGATTTCCACTGCCAAATTCCAGTTCATACCTGATCCCGAAAAACAGGTGCAGGCGGTGCTGGATCGGCGGATTGACGTGCTGTTTGGTGCGGCCACAAGCAGTGTGGATCGCCTGCTGGATAGCCGGCAATATGAAGTACTGGTGGGGGGCTCGTCTGGCAAGGGGATGGTGGCCATCAACAATCGCAGGGCGCCGTTGCACGATGTCCGTGTGCGCCGGGCCATCATGCATTCGATTGATCGTGAAGCCTTCATCCGGGATGTGCTGCATCGGCGGGCGCATGCCATTGGCAGCCACTTCGTGCCCACGGATCCCGATTACATCCGGCTCACCGGCCTGTTTCCGTATAACCCCGACCAGGCCAAACTGCTGTTGCGCGAAGCCGGTGTGCGCCTGCCTTTAACCCTCAAGCTGGCGTTGCCGCCCACTCCCTATGCCTTGTTGGGCGGCCCGGTTGTGGCAGCGTACTTGGCCGCGGTGGGTATTCGCACAGAGCTTGTGCGGATGCCGTGGAACCAGTGGATGTCCACGGTGTTTCAGGGCGATTTTGATGTGTCGCTGATTCTGCATGTCGAGCCCCTCGATTACGCAATCTACACCCGGCCCGACTTTTACTTTGGTTATGACAATGCAGGCTACCGGGCGCTGGAGGCCCGCCATGGCGCCACTGCCAACCCGCGCGAGCGTAGCCAGCTGTTCCGGCAGATGCAGCGCTATCTGGCCGAAGATGCTGTCAATGCCTGGATCTTTACGCCCAGCATCAGCACCGTGGTACGTAAAGGCCTAAAAGGCGTGCCCATGAACTACCCGATTTTTGCCCATGATATTGGTGCGATGCATTGGACGTGATCAAGGGGTGATGGCCTGGCGGGCGCGAGTCTGCTCGATACACACAGCGGCGCAGTCTTCAAAGGCCTGGGGTTTGCAAATACGTATCCGCGCTTTTAGCACGGTTGGAAAATCCTGCAGGATGCGATTCAGTGTGCGATCGACCAGGGTTTCCAGCAGATCCGTGTGCTGCCGGGTGGTTTCATGCACCAGAGCATCGCGCAGCAAGCGGTAGTCCAGCACACTGTCCAGATTAGTGTCGTCCACAGGGCCTGAGGCATCCGTGTCGAACTCGGCGTGGATATGCAAAGGTTGGCGGGCCGTACGCTCGTGATCGAGCATGCCGATGGATGCTGAAACACGCAGATCGTCGAGGATGATGCGACGTGTTCTGGAGGCCGCAATGGGGGTGGGGGCAGTAAGTGTCATGAGGTTTTCCGGCTGTCATGGGCCTGGCGTGTCAGTACATGCTTAAGCGCGGGTGGCGGTGCCAGCCGTGCCTGGTACTGGCGCAGTTCATCGCGTCGAAACACATGCAGCTCAACTATGTCTCCGGCCTGATGGGCATCCAGCAGATGCTCCAGATCCGCTGTGGTGCGGATGCGCAAACCATCCAGGGCCAGCAGGAGGTCGCCGGCAGAGAGGCCGGCCTGATGGGCTGCGCCGTGCTCGTATACAGTGGCGATTTTTAGGCCTGCGGGGTCTGTCTGGGTACGAAGATCCAGCGAGGGCCGTGGATTTTCGGCTTCTTTAGCAAGCCGGATCCCATTGCGTGCAAGGGCAGGTTCAAGCGGGAGGTCGTCGCAGGTTTCTGTATAGCGCTTAATCCAGCGGGCAAGATCCAGGCCTGTGGCTTGCCGGATCACGTTGGGCAAGGCGTCTTCTGTCACGCCGTTTGGTTGACCCTGAAAAAAGTCCCGGCCATACGTCACCCAAAGCAGGCGCATCACATCATCCAGGCTCTGACGCCGTGCGGTTTGCTCGCGGATTTCGAGATCCAGCCCCAGGGCAATAAGTGCGCCTTTGGTGTAATAGCTGACCAGTGCGTTGGGTGAGTTCTCGTCTTGCTTGTAGTAGCGCGTCCAGGTATCAAAAGAGCTGTCGGCCACCGACTGCTTCAAGCGGCCGCCGCTGCGTTGTACGTGGTCTAGGGTGGCCGCCAGCAGCTTCAGATAGGCGGGCTCGTTGATGACTCCGGCACGCAGCAGCATGAGATCGTCGTAGTACGAAGTAAACCCCTCGAATACCCACAGCAGGCGGGTGAGGTTGGGCTGGTTCAGCTGATAGGGTGCGAACGCCGCGGGCTTGATGCGCTTGACGTTCCAGGTGTGGAAGTATTCGTGGCTGACCAGCCCTAAAAATCGTGTGTAGCCTTCGGGCACCGCGCAGTGACGCATGGGTAAATCGTGGCGGGCGGTCATCAGTGCCGTCGAGGCGCGATGCTCGAGCCCGCCGTATCCCTCGCCTAATACAGTGGTCAGGAACACGTAGCGCTCGGCGCTGTCCAGAAACGGTGCCTGCCTGGTCTTGGGCTCGAACAGGGCGATTTGCGCTTCGCAGATTTTGCGGGCGTCAGTCGCGATGCGATCAAGATCCAGTTGCGGTGCAACCCCGGTAAAGACCAGGTCGTGGGTGGCACCGTGCGCTTCGAAGCTGATGCATTGCGGTGTGCCGATTTCTACCGGGTGGTCGATCAGGGCATCGTAGTTGGGTGTGCAATAGCAGCCAAAGCCGCGCAGGGGGGCACTGTCGGGCTGGCCGACGGCACTTGGCATGCTGGTATATACCTGCCAGTTGGAGGCGTGCTGGGGCGCGCAAAGCTCCATCAGGCAGGGCTGTGATTCCTGGCCGTGCACGGCCAGGAAGACACTGCAGCCGTTGAAAAATGCATGGCTTTCATCAAAATGGGCGCCACGCACCGAAAGATCCCATGCATAGACGGTATAGTCGATTGTGAGGGCCGACCGTGATGGCGCACACTGCCAGGTATGGTTATCCGTTTTGTGCACGGCCACGCGGCCTCGTGCATTGCGCACATGCAAAGTTTCGATCTGTCGGGCAAAATCACGTATCAGATAGCTGCCGGGAATCCACGCAGGCAAACTGATTGCCTGGCCGGCAGGATCCGGCTGCGGGATGGTGAGCCGGATTGCATAGCGATGGCCAGCGGGATCGGCCAGTTGTACCCGATAGCGAATCAGTTCGTTTTTCATACCGATAGTTTACTTTGGAGGCAACATGAGCGAAGCATTGGTCAAGGTTGAAGTACGAGGGCGCGTGGGCTTGCTGACGCTAAACCGCCCCAAGGTACTCAATGCCCTTAGCAACGAAGTCATCGACGCGCTGTCCGCGGCGGTGCGGGCCTTCGAGGCCGACGAAAACATCGGCGCCATGGTGCTGACAGGCAGCGAGAAAGCCTTTGCCGCGGGTGCCGATATCTCTGCGATGTCGGCCTGGACTTACATGGATGTCTATCAGGCCGACTACCTGGGTGGCAACTGGGATGCCTTGCGGCGTGCCCGCAAGCCTATTATTGCCGCGGTGTCGGGCTACGCGCTGGGTGGTGGCTGCGAGCTTGCCATGCTGTGCGACTTCATCATCGCTGCCGAAAACGCCAAGTTTGGTCAACCCGAAATCAAGCTGGGGGTCATCCCCGGATATGGCGGTACCCAGCGTCTGCCTCGTGCCGTGGGCAAGGCCAAGGCGATGGACCTGGTGCTTACCGGCCGCATGATGGATGTACAGGAAGCCGAGCGGGCGGGGCTGGTGGCGCGCGTGGTGCCTGTCGAGCGCCTGCTGGATGAAGCCCTCGAGGCCGCTACTGCAATTGCGTCGATGCCGTTGCAGGCTGTGATGATGGCTAAAGAGTGTGTCAATCGTGCATTTGAGGCTACCCTTGACGAATCCCTGCTCTTCGAGCGGCGCAATTTCCACGCCCTCTTTGCCACCGAAGACCAAAAAGAAGGCATGAAAGCCTTTGTCGAGAAGCGTCAGCCCAACTTTAAACACCGTTAAGCGTGTTTTGATGCCAGCCCGTGCGGCTGGCATCTTCCAGCGGGCACTGCCAGTCGCCTCTTGCGGGCCTAATCCAAACGGCTGATCAGCCTTCTGCCCCTCGTGGTTCTTGCCTGAAACCACTATCGTGTCCAGATACAGAATGTCATGAACATTGTTGGCTGAAGCCACGTGCACAGGTGAGAAAAATGGCCAGGAACCCACTGTCGTACGGCTGTGGCCAGCCGCCGGGCGCTCAGGCGAGACGCCAGTCTTTTCAGTTGCTTACTGCCATATTTTTGGATGGCAGCCTGCATGATGATGGGCGCCGTATGGCGCTTGAATCTGCCTGCCGACGTTGGCCGCTGATGGCAGAAGTCGATGAGATTCTGGCCGATCAGCCATCTGCCAAACAGGTGGATAGCGTGCCTGCGGGGATCGTGTCATGAACCTGATGACACTGACTGGCGTGCGCGGTGGCTGTGGGACAACCACCATGACAGGCATTCTAGGTGATGCCCTGTCCATGTTGGGGCAGCGGGTGTTGCTGGTAGATCTGAATGCATCCGATTTATTGCGGCTGCACTTTGGCATACCACTGGTCGACAGCCATGGCTGGGTTGCGTCTTCGTTTCCATCTGATTGGCGTGAGCAGGCGTTTGACCTCAATGAAAACCTGGTGCTGGTGCCTTTTGGCCGCAAATCGATCGAAAGCTTTGGGGTAACCCATTTATTGCGTGGCGACGATTTCTGGCTGCAAGTGCTGCCTGATCTGGATACCGAGTTTGACTGGGTATTGTTTGATTGCCCTCCATATCCCAATCGCTTGGCGCCGGCCTTGCGGTTTCGCAGTACACACGATGTGCTGGTCGCCCATCCCGATATTGCGGCACACGTGTTGTTGGCGCAGATCGGCATGAGTGCCGGCACCTTGCTGCTTATCAATGATTTCGAACCATCCCGCCAGCTGGAGTGTGATGTCGTGCTGGATTGGTATCGCCGATACGGTGCGCGCGTGTTGCCGCAATCGGTTTACCGGGATGAAACCCTGCCGGAGTCGCTGGCATGCAAGAAGCCGATTACCCGATACTTGCCTGATGCAGTGTCCAGCCAGGCTGCTGGGGCCCTGGCCAGATGGTTCTTGTCTGCCGTCTGCACCCATGAGGCCTGAGAAGCCTGCCGGCCACGCAGCATCAGTTTGCTGGAGAGTCGATGTTGGGCGGAGCTTTGCCTGAAACGGCCGGAGACATGCGAGGGTCGTGCCAGCCCAGCGTGGCCCCCCTTGAGATAGCCGCATAAACAGCTGCATTGCGGCTATTAACTGACAGCCGCTGATACAGGGCCTCGGTGTGAGTTTTTGCGGTGGCCACCGAAATATTAAGCTGTTTGCTGATGGTTTTAAGTGGGTAGCCCTTGGCCAGCAAGGCCAGCACCTGATACTGGCGCGGCGTGAGGCGTAACAGGCTGGCCTCGCGATCCATCGTCTCGGCGGTGATTGCAGGGCCGTCGGTTTGCGGCAAAGAGGCTGATATCTGCTGGGGCTCTGGCTCTGGGGCGTATGCCGCGGTTGACGACGGATTAGCCGAGTGAAGCAGGTTGTCGGGCTGGGGCTCGGTGGGTTGGCTGCTTTGTGCCGTGGTGTCGTGGTCGTACCAGCGGCGTCTGCGCGGCGCGGCCGGTGATGTGGCGTTGGTATCCGTGTCGATTTCCGCCAGCGCACAGGCATGTGGGTGTGGAAAGCACCTGCCGCCCGCCAGCACGAGCATCACCGAAGACTTCAGGACATCCTGGGACGAATACTTGGAAATATAGCCTGCCAGCATCGGCGGAAAATTAAGCAGCGAGTAGGGCAGTGTTTGCGTATCAGACAGCAGCAGGATGCGACGTGGTGCATACCCTTGCTGAGCAGCGGCCATCAGTTCTTTCATGCGCTCAAAGACATCAGGCACCGACAGCAACATCAGATCTGTGCCACCTGGCTTTTGGGCACCTCGAAACAGCTGTGCGTAGTCGATGCCGGTAGCCGTCAGGGGGCAATCGAGCAACTGGAGTAGTTTGAGTATGCCTAAACGCAATAAGGTATTTGGCTCTACTACGGTGACGGTGGCCATCGTAATATCTCCCCTTGCAACTGAAGATGCAAATGCTTTGCTATTGTCCATTTGAAAGTAATAATTTGTGTTTGACATAAAGAATGTTGGTGCAACGTGAGAATGTCCGGTCTGTGCAAAATAGAAATGTCCGGTTCAATGGTGTGAGTCACATCACTGGG
>NZ_JBELOK010000013.1:0-46362 GCF_040276085.1 Castellaniella sp. FW104-7C03 | reverse complement strand
CACACTTATCGGCTGTTTAGTTTTTAAAGAACAAATCTGCGTGAAGCAGAGAAACGAGATTATGAAGAAGTTTTTTAATCTTGTCAAGCAGCTGGGGTGGGTGACTCAACCGGTTATTAACTTGCCACATCGTGACAAAACCGCTTGAACACTGCCTCGCAGCGCCTTGACAAGGAAACCTTCATCCCCTCGTCGAGCCCGAAATTAAAACACATTTAAGTGTTAACGTCAAGCCAGACTGCCACCGGCCGAAACCGGCGCCTCGCCTTTTTACCCCGCACAACCATCGAGACCATTGCCTTCAAATGACTGCGCTTCGGCTTGCCAAACCACTGGTTTTACCCAGTGTTGTCGGGGTTAACCCTGACCGCCCGGCGGCGAAGAGACCGAACTATAGCACGCTTTTTTTGTTGTGCGCAAACTGCGTACCGGAAGCTCTGTGGTTTCTTTGATGGACTGCAAAGCGAAGCTGCTGCGGATGTCTACCACGGAGGGATGGCGCATCAGGGTATCCATGGCGAAACGGGAGAAAGCGGCGAGGTCTTCGACCTGGACACGCAGCAGATAATCCATATCGCCGGACATCGCGTAGCACTGGATGACCTCGGGCCAACCCTGAACATCCTGGGCAAAGCCGGTGATGCCCTGGTGCTCGGCACGAGAAGATTTATCCAGCCTTACCGAGATATAGGCAAGCAAACCCAAACCAAGTTTCTCGGGACTGGCCAGTGCCACATAACGTTGTATGTAGCCGTGGTCTTCGAGGCGCTTGACCCGGCGCAGACAGGGGCTGGGGGAAAGCGCCACCCGCTGGGCGAGCTCTTGGTTGCTGATGCGACCATCTTGCTGCAGGTGCATCAGGATAAGTTGATCAGTCTGGTCGAGGTCCTCGGCAGGCATCATGTAAAACCTATTTTGATAGAACAGCAATAAACGTTCAGGATAAGATGGCCTGCCAGCGCTGGCAATCCCTAACCACCCCAGCAGGGTTATTGAGCCTGCGCTTCTGGTGTACAGTCGCCCACATCGGCGCCTTGCGCCACTCTGGGCCTGCCTCCATTGTCATGAACGTCCTTCTTTATCTGAACACTATCCGGCAACGCAGCATACGCATGTTTATGACCATTGCGCGCATCATGGTGCCCGTGATGGTGATTGTCTACGCGGCCGACCGCATGGGCCTGGTGCAGCAGGTGGGCGAGTTTCTGGCACCCGCCATGGCATTTCTGGGGCTTCCGCCGCAAGCCGGGCTGATCTGGGCCACGACCGTCATTACCAATATCTATGGCGGCATGGCTTCGATGGCCGCGCTGTCGGACACCCTCGACATGAACGTAGCCCAGATCAGTGCGCTGGGTGCCATGATGCTGTTTGCGCATAACGTACCCACCGAACAGTCAGTGGTGCGTCGTGCCGGCGCAAGCGCCTGGATAACCGGTACGCTGCGCATTATCGTGGGCATTGTGTATGGCGCAGCCGTTACCTGGACTTGCCAGGCGGCCGGCTGGCTTCAGGATCCGGTGTCGTTTGCCTGGATGGGACAGGATGCAGGGCTTACCCAGGGCCCGCCCGATGTCCTGACCTGGCTGCTTTCCACGGTGCAATCCCTGCTGCTGGTGCTGCTGGTCATCATCGGCATGGTGATTTTGCTGGATCTGCTGGAGCGGCTGAAGATCACGCGCCTGATTACGCGCTTGCTGACCCCGGTGCTGAAGCTCTCGGGCCTGGAAGAACGCGCGGCACCACTGACCACCGTGGGGGTTTTGCTGGGCCTGGCCTATGGAGGGGCACTGATCATTGATGCTGCAGAACGCGAGAACTTCAGTGCGCGCACGCGATTGCTGGCACTCTCGTGGCTGTCGTTGTGTCACGCCCTGATAGAAGACACCCTGCTTATTTTGACGCTGGGGGCCAACGTGTGGGTGATTTTGGTGCTGCGCGGCCTGCTGACGCTGGCGGTGCTGGCCGCGCTGGCTGCCCTGACGCAACCACACACCCGGTGGGGCCAACACCTGGCCAGACAAGACAATATCAGGCCTGCTTGAGCAGCTTGGCGTAGCGCTGCCTGAACTTCGCCATCTTGGGCGCAATGACCACCTGGCAATAGCCTTGCTCGGGGTGCTGCTGGTAATACTGCTGATGGTAGGACTCGGCAGGCCAAAACGGCTGCGCCGCACGAAGCTGCGTACACACCGGGTCTGGCAGAAGGGCCTGGACTTCGGCCACCACCGCCCTGGCCTCTGCATGCTGGGCGTCGTCCTGGTAAAAAATCACTGAGGCATATTGAGGCCCGACATCATGGCCCTGCCGATTGGGCGTGGTAGGGTCGTGGGTGCCAAAAAATACTTCCAGCAAGGTGCGATAACTGATGCGGGCAGGATCGAACTGAATCTGGTTGACCTCGATGTGACCGGTATCCTGCTGACAAACCTGCTGGTAGGTGGGAGAAGGCACGCTGCCGCCACAATAGCCGGGCAGTACATCCAGCACACCATCCAGGGCACGAAACACGGGCTCCTGGCACCAGAAGCAGCCGCCACCAAAAATTGCCTGTTGCATAAGAAACTCCTGATCAGTGCGGCGCCGTGTTTGCCAGCGACAGAATCCAGCGAGCCAGCTGAATGGCATCGGTTTTGGACACCCGGGTTTGTGCCGGCATGGGAATAGCCCCCCACTGGCCTCTGCTGCCCTGGCGGATTTGCTGCGCCAGATAGGGTGCGGCATCCGCACGGCCCTGAAAACGCTGGGCAATGGCCGCAAAGGGTGGCCCCACGCGGCGGGCATTAACCTGATGGCACCCCAGACATTGCCGTTGTGCGGCCAGCGCCCGGCCCACGGAAACATCCGCCCAGGCGGACGGACCCCAGGAAAAGAGGCACACAGCCAATAACAGCAGCATCTGCCGCATACCGAGATGTGTTTGCGCCACCCGCACTGCCATCAAAGCTACCCTCTGGTTGAACCTGCGTTACGGTTATTATCCATGATTGTGTTTCCTCGGGGTGCCTGTCCATGCCTTTCCCTCATATCAACCCGATTGCCCTGCAATTGGGGCCCGTGGCCATCCATTGGTATGGCCTGATGTATCTGGCGGGGTTTGCCCTGGCCTGGCTGTTGGGGCGCTGGCGCATCCAGCATCATCCGGGTGAACTCAACTTGCGGGATCTCGAAGACATTATTTTCTACGGCGTGTTGGGCGTGGTGCTGGGCGGGCGCATCGGTTACGTGGTGTTTTACAAATTTGACGACTACCTGGCCAACCCCTTGTCGATTTTTTATGTCTGGCAAGGCGGCATGTCGTTTCACGGCGGTTTGCTGGGCGTGATTGTGGCCATGCTGATTTTTGCCCGCAAGCGTGGCCAGCCGCTATTGGCCATTGGCGACTTCATTGCGCCGCTGATTCCGCTGGGCCTGGCCGCCGGCCGCCTGGGCAATTTCATTAACGGCGAACTCTGGGGCCGGCCCACCGACCTGCCCTGGGGCATGGTGTTCCCGGGATCCGGGGATGGGATCGCCCGCCATCCTTCGCAACTGTACGAAATGGGCCTGGAAGGCTTTGCCCTGTTTGCGCTGGTGTGGTGGTTTGCCCGCAAGCCCCGCCCCATGGGCCAGATCAGTGCCGTGTTTTTGATGGGCTACGGTACGTTTCGGTTTCTGGTGGAATTCACCCGGGAACCCGACGCGTTTCTGGGGCTGCTGATGGGGGGCTTGTCGATGGGACAGATTTTGTCTGTCCCGATGGTGCTTATTGGTCTTTGGCTTTTTTTACGGGCCGCAAAAGAATCGTCCCGCTGACCGACACCGCAAGGGTTTGCTGGCCGCCCTCAATGGGCGCAGCCACCTTGTCGGCTGACATCATTGCCATCATCATGCGCGGCGCGGGGGAAGGTGGCATTTCGCCACTGCCGCCGACGTCGATGGTAGACAGGCGATAGGAATCAAACCCCAGGGCTTCTGTCAGCGCCTGCGCCCTGGCGCGAAACGCCTTGACGGCCTGAGTAGTGAGCGCCTGTTCTTGAGCCAGACGGCGCTCGCGCGAGACTGAAAAATCCATGCCGGAAATCGGCATATCCCCGGACAACTGCCCGGCCAGCTTGGAGGCAGCCGAAAAATCTTGCGACGTCAGGATGATTTCGGCGCGCCCACGCCATTCGGAGATCTGGCCATCCTGGTTGGTGGTGGGCCAGATACGATAGTTGCCGCTACGGACTTCGATGCCCTCGTGGCCCTTGGCCTGTTTCATTGTCGTATCCAGCCGCTGGTTAAGTTGCTCGGAGACCTTGGCCTGGCTATCGGCGGAAAGTTCTGCTGCCAGAGTAACCTGAACCGTATCCTGGGAGACCTCGGCACTGGCTTGCGCTGACAACGTGGCCGTCGGGCCGTGGGGGCCATCCCACTTGGCTTGATGGTGAGGTGCGGCAGACGCCAGAGAACCATAGGCGGCCAGCCCAAGGGCCATGGCGCCAACAAGGGCAAAACGGGATAAGGAATTGGATGGTGTCATGAATACCTCTGTGAATGCCGCCATCTGACTGACGGCCAATACCGCAGGATACCCGGAGAAGCCAGACAAACAAAAGCCCACCGTGTTACCACGGTGGACCATTTGTAAACGCCCCGCTTGTGCCGTCTAGGCCGGCATCCCGGAACCTGAGGTTCACGGTGGTCGCCATCAGTCAGGCTTTGGGCTATCCAGTGAAGGTAGCTCTCCCATCTGTCAATCCGGCAACCGATGCCAATTAGCATTGGTTCAAGGAATGTATGGCCAAGTCACGTACACGGCAGGGACTTAGAAGTTTGGATGCGCAAGAACACGGCATCCGAAAATCTGCTTAAGCGGCATCCCCGAGGATTTCATCAAGCATGCCGTTCATGTCGTCAATTTTACTCCTGAAATCACCCAAGGCAAGTTGACTGAGCGGGCCGTCGGGTGCGCGCAGGGTAAGAAGCTCGTTGGCGATCTGGATGGCAGCCATGACGGCGATACGCTCGTTGCTGACCACCTTGCCCGAACCCTTGATGGCGAGCATCCGTTGATCGACCTGTCTGACGGCCGCCAGCAAGGCGTCTTTTTCTTGGGGGGCGCAGGCCAGCGAATAATCGCGACCCAGGATGGAAACATCTACGCGTTCCATGGTCAGACCTCCGCGCCAGGCAGGCGCTCAAGGATCAGTTCGATCTGTTTTTGGGCATCCACAGCCACCGCGCTGAGCCGGCCGTAGTCTTCCTGGGTAGCATCCAGGCGCCGTTGCAAGGCATCGGCATGCTGTTGCTGGTTGCGCACCCGGGTTTCGAGGGCACTGCGGGCCTGTTCGGTTTCGGCACGCACGGCCTGAAGCTCGTGATCGTGCTGGGCGGCTCGTTGGGACATCTGGGAAAAGGCATCGCGCTCTTGTGCCTGTTGGGTTTTAAGCATCTGGCACTCGGCCTCGAGCTGATGGATGCGAGCCCGCAGGGTTTGGCGTTCGGCCTGCAGGCCCTGGGCCAGTTGCACAACCTTCTGGATGCGTCGTGACAAGGCGTCTAGATCTTCGAGCATGCGGATATCCTGGTTCAGGAGGTGGTCTGGGACGAATGCGATCCCGGCACTGCCGGGGAATGACTGGTCTGTACGGTACCGCGCGCCCCGCGATGACGCAAATAGCGATTCTCGCGACCCCGGCGAAACAACAAACTGGAGAGCTCGTTGAGCGCCAGGGTGTAGACTTCGCGTTTGAATTCGATGACGGCCTCTAGGGGCACCCAGTAGGCGTTCCAGCGCCAGGCATCGAATTCGGGCATATCGGTAGCCCGCAAGGAAACATCGGTATCCCGGCCCACCATACGCAGCAAAAACCAGATTTGCTTCTGGCCTTTGTAATGACCGCGGAGTTCGCGGCGAACGTAATGATCGGGCACGGTATACCGCAGCCAGTCTCGTGTACGCCCCAAAATGCGGACATGTTCTGCACGCAGGCCGGTTTCCTCGTGGAGTTCTCGGTACATCGCCTGCACGGGGGTTTCTCCGTGCTTGATGCCGCCCTGCGGAAACTGCCAAGCGTGCTCTCGGATGCGTTTGCCCCAGAAAACCTCGTTTTTCTGGTTCACAAGAATGATGCCGACATTGGGGCGGTAGCCTTCGCGATCCAACATGGGGCCACCTCGGTTGTGAATTCAATACAATTACTGTCGATTATACGTACCCAGCGGAATCCCTACCATGTACGCCAGCAAGTACCACCTGAATACACTCAAAGAAGCCCCTGCCGAAGCCGAGGTTGTTAGCCACCAGCTAATGACGCGGGCCGGCATGATCCGCAAGATTGCGGGCGGCATCTACACCTACATGCCCATGGGCCTGAAGGTACTGCGCAAAATTGAAAACATCGTCCGCGAAGAAATGAACCACGCGGGTGCCATCGAGCTGTTGATGCCGGTGGTGCAGCCGGCAGAGCTCTGGCAGGAGTCGGGGCGCTGGGAGCAATACGGTGCCGAGCTGCTGCGCATCAAGGATCGCCATCAACGCGATTTTGTGCTGCAGCCTACCTCAGAGGAAGTGATCACCGACATTGCCCGCAACGAAATCCACAGCTGGCGCCAGTTACCCCTCAATTTCTATCACATCCAGACCAAGTTTCGCGACGAACGCCGGCCCCGATTCGGCCTGATGCGCGGGCGCGAATTCACCATGAAGGATGCCTACTCCTTTGATCGTGATGAGCAATCGGCGCTGGCCAGCTACGACATCATGTACGCAGCCTATCAGCAGATTTTTTCCCGTCTGGGTCTGAGCTATCGGGCAGTGGCCGCAGACACCGGCTCGATCGGCGGCTCGCGCAGCCACGAGTTTCAGGTGATTGCCGACACAGGAGAAGACCTGATCGTCTACAACCCTGACTCGGATTACGCCGCCAATATAGAGCTGGCTGACGCCCCCTGCCTGATTGCCACGCGTGAGGCAGCACAACAGCCCCTTACGCAACGAGCCACTCCCGAGGCCCCCAAGTGCGAGATTGTGGCTGAACAACTGGGATTGCCGCTGTCCAAAACGGTAAAGGCCGTGGTGCTGGCCACAGACCCTGAAAAAGGCCCGGTGCGTTTGTGGCTGCTGCTGATTCGTGGCGACCACGAAACCAACGAGATCAAGGTAGGCAAACTGCCCGGCCTGACAGACGGCTATCGTCTGGCAAGCGAAGCCGAGATCGACAGCGTGTTTCATTGCACGCCCGGTTATCTGGGCCCAGTGGGCCTGGCCGCTGATTCAATCACCATCATCGCGGATCGCACCGTGGCCAATATGGGCGATTTTGTCTGCGGCGCCAACCAGCCGGGTTACCACTACACGGGCGTGAACTGGGGGCGTGATCTTCCAGAACCACATCTGGTGGCCGATTTGCGCAATGTCGTGGCCGGCGACCCAGATCCCGCAGGTGGCCAGCTGGCCATTCAGCGTGGCATCGAGGTGGGGCATGTGTTTTTCCTGGGAGACAAATACTCCAAGGCCCTGAATGCCACCTATCTGGGTACTGACGGCAAGCCAGCGGTATTGCAGATGGGCTGTTATGGCATCGGCATCAGCCGGATCGCCGCCGCTGCCATCGAGCAAAACCATGATGATCGCGGCATGATCTGGCCCCGGGCGCTGGCTCCCTTCGAAGTGGTGCTGTGCCCCATTGGCATGGCGAAAAGTGAAACCGTTCGAAACGCCGCGCGCTCGCTGTACCAATCCCTCAAGGACGCAGGCATCGATGTCATCTTGGACGATCGCGATGTGCGCCCCGGCATCATGTTTGCCGACTGGGAACTCATCGGCGTGCCGGTGCGCGTTACCCTTGGCGATCGCGGCCTGAAGGAAGGCATCGTCGAGATCCAGGCACGTCGCGATACCGAGGTAAAAAAGCTGGCGCCTCAGGATGCGGCTGCCCGGGTGATTGAGATGCTGCAATCCCTTTGATGCCTGCCATTCAGGCCACAGACCACGGGCATACGGATTCTGTGGCCTGTCACACGGCTTAACCAAAAAATGACGACAGATTCCAGCAACACTTCCGGCGACCTGACCATTCGCGTATATTACGAAGACACTGATACAGGTGGCGTGGTGTACTACGCCAACTACCTGAAGTTTTTCGAGCGTGGCCGCACCGAATGGCTGCGGGCGCTCGGGGTCGATCAACATACACTGGCGGTGCAGGAACAAATGATGTTTGTGGTGAGACATGCGGAGATTGCCTATCGGCAGGCCGCCCACCTCGACGACCAGATCCGCATCCACACAGACGTCACCGACATCCGGGCCTCGACACTGGTGTTTTCCCAGCAAGCCTGGCGCGGCACCGAACTTCTGTCCACTGCAACCGTCCAAGTGTGTGTGGTTCACGCCGTCAGCTTCAAACCTATCCGTTTATCTACTTCCCTTCGGGATCTCTTGAACAAGGCCCTTCACTAACCATGCAAGCCTCGAGCGATTTGTCGCTGCTCTCCCTGATTGGCAATGCCAGCATCCCCGTACAGATCGTCATGCTGATTCTGCTGGGCGCATCCGTGCTGTCCTGGACATACATTTTCAGCAAACGCGCCGCCCTGAAGCGCACAGACGAGCAAACCCGCCGTTTCGAAGACGATTTTTGGGCGGGAGGCGATCTGACCGTGCTGCAGCAGGCAGTGGCCAGCCGTCGCAACGAGCACGGTGCCCTGGCCCGCATCTTTGATGCCGGCATGACCGAATTCATCAAGGCACGACGCTCATCCACGCGCGGCGACACCATGCTGGACGCACCTCGGCGCGCCATGAAGGCGGCTTTTCAGCGCGAGATGGACAGCCTGGAATCCCACCTAAACTTCCTCGCCTCCACCGGCTCTGTCAGCCCCTATATTGGTCTCCTGGGTACCGTCTGGGGCATCATGCACGCATTCATGGGTCTATCCACCATGCAGCAGGCCACGCTGGCGGCAGTGGCCCCCGGTATTGCCGAGGCACTGATCGCCACGGCCATCGGCCTGTTTGCGGCGATCCCGGCGGTGCTGGCGTACAACCGCTACACCAACGAAATCGATCGCCTGTCGATTCGTTTCGAAAGCTTTATCGACGAATTCCTCAACATTCTCCAACGTCAGGTGCACTGAGATGACCTCACTTGGCAACCGCCGCACCCGCCGGATGAAAAACGACATCAACGTCGTCCCCTACATCGACGTGATGCTGGTACTGCTGGTGATCTTCATGGTGACGGCACCCATGATTACCCCAGGTCAGATCGAGCTGCCTTCTGTTGGCACGGCCTCCGAGGTTCCGTTGCAACCCATCGAAGTACAGATCGACGAAAAAGGCGAACTCTCCATGCGACTGCGCGAAGGTGGCGCGTCTTTTCGGCCTGTCGACAAGGCCAATCTGCTGGCCGAGGTAAGGGCCGCCGCCACACCGGATACCCCGGTGGTGATCTCGGCCGATGGCAAGGTGCCCTACGAAACCGTCATGCAGGTCATGGACCAGCTGCGCAGCGGCGGTGTCTCCAAGCTGGGGCTGATCGTCAACCAGAATGCTGCCGGCAGCCATCAGTGACCGTTCACGCACGCAAGGTTAAGGTTTCATGACTTGGCTGGATCGACTCCTTCACACCGATACGTCCTCTGACCAGCGCGACGACCGCATCGGCCTGGCCGCATCATTGGCTGCACACGGGCTGCTTATATTGCTGATGGTGGTGGGTTTCTCCTCCGCCCCGGACAACGCCGGCCCTGTGCAGGTAGAGCTCTGGTCACAAGGCACGGTGGCCGAGGCCGCTTCGCCGGAACCCACCGAAGAAGCCGCCCCGCCCCCTGAAAAGCCTGACGTCCCGCCCACACCCGAGCCCAAGCCGGAGCCTCCCAAACCGGACGACAGCGCCCAGAAGGCCGCTGAAGCCGAAGCGGCAGCGCAGGCCAAGGCGGCCGCCGAAGCACAGGCCGCCCGTGAAGCCGAAGCTGCACAGCAGGCGGAAGCCCAGGCCCGCGCGGCAGCGGCTGCCTTGGCCCAGGCCGAAGCCGAGATTGCACTGGAGAAAGAACGCCAGGCACAAGAAGAAGCCAAGCGGCAAGCAGAAGAACAAGCCAAAAAAGAGGCCGACGCAAAGGCGGCGGCAGAGAAATTAGCCCAGGAAAAAGCGGCCGCGGAAAAAGCGGCGGCACAGAAAGCGGCTGCCGATAAGGCTGCCAAGGAAAAGGCTGCCAAGGAAGCCGCCGATAAAGCAGCTGCAGAAAAAGCGGCTGCCGATAAGGCCGCCGCCGAGAAAGCAGCTGCAGATAAGGCTGCTGCGGAAAAAGCGGCTGCCGTGAAAATAGCCAAAGAGAAAGCCGCTGCCGATAAGGCTGCCAAGGACAAAGCTGCCAAAGAGGCCGCCGACAAGGCGGCCGCTGAAAAAGCTGCTAAAGAAAAGGCTGCCAAAGAAGCCGCCGCCAAGGCTGCAGCAGAAAAAGCCGCCAAGGCCAAGGCCGCCAAAGAAGCCGCTGCCAAGCGCGACGCCCTGAAGGCGGCATTGCGAGGCGCGGCCATGGAAGCAGCCGGTATCCCCAGCGGCAACGCCGACCGTAACCAGCGGGGCGGTGGCGGTAACGATGGCTATGCCGCCAAGGTGCGCGCCTGCGTCCAGCCGGGCGTGATCTATAACGTGCCGCCACAAAGCGGCTCACGCAACCCAACTGCCAGCTTCCGTACCCGGTTAGCCTCTTCGGGCCGGGTAGAAAGTGTTGACCTCACCCATTCCTCTGGAGACACACGTTTTGATGATGCCGTACGCAAAGGTATCCTGGCGTGCTCTCCCTTCCCCAAACCGCCTAACGGGCGGTATCCATCGTATATTGATGTGGATTACCGCATGTACGACTAAGGAGATCGTAACCATGACCGTATTTACAGCTACCGGCTTTATCGGGCGCCTGTGGCGGCGCACGGCGGCCGCTGGCGTGGGCCTGGCACTGGCTGCCCTGGCCACTGGCCCTGCCCATGCCCAACTGCGTGTGGATATCTCAGGGGTGGGCGCCACCCAGTATCCCATCGCCATTGCCGACTTCTCTGGTGCCAGCGGCACCACCTCCACCCCGGAAGTCATCCGGGCCGACCTCACCCGCTCGGGTCAGTTTCGACTGATCAGTGCCGGCGGTGCCAGTCTGCCGCTTAAAAGCACGGTGGATTACGGTACCTGGCAAGCCCGCGGTGCTGATTACCTGGCACTGGGCAGCGTCGAGCAAAACGGTGGCCAATACACCGTCAGCTACCGCTTGGTCGATAACGTCCGCAAGAGCGAACTCGACTCCGCTGTGTTCACCGGAAACGAATCCGAAATGCGTCGGATTGCACACCGGATTGCCGATCGAATCTACGAAAAAATCACCGGTGTACGCGGCGTTTTCTCGACTCGAATCGCTTATGTGTTGCAAACAAGCAACGGATATGAGTTACAAATTGCTGACGCGGACGGCCAAAATCCGCAGGTAATGTTGCGTTCAAAGCAGTCGATTATTTCGCCCACATGGTCTCCCGACGGCAGCAAGCTGGCATATGTCAGTTTCGAGTCAGGAAAGTCGGTGATTTACGTCCAGACTCTGGCCACTGCACAGCGCCAGCCGGTGTCCAATTACAAGGGTAATAACAGCGCGCCGTCGTGGTCTCCGGATGGTTCGCACATGGCGATCGTGCTGTCTATGGACGGCATCTCGCAGATATACACCATCAATGCGGATGGATCCAACTTGCGACGCGTCATGCGCTCTCCGCTGATCGACACCGAACCCGACTACACCCCCGATGGGCAATCCCTGATTTTCACCAGTGATCGGGGGGGAAGCCCTCAAATTTACAAGGTACCCGTGGCGGGTGGTGACGCCCAACGAGTCACCTTCTCCGGCAGTTACAATATCTCACCTAGGGTATCGCCGGATGGACAGCAACTGGTGTACGTTACACGTAGAAACGGTGCTTTCAGGATAGCTAGCCAGGCCTTGAATTCGGGCTCCGAGCAGCTTCTGACAGACGGTCCGGACGATCAATCGCCCAGTTACGCGCCCAACGGCATGCAAGTGCTTTACAGTTCCATCCAAAATGGGCGCAGCGTACTGGCAGTAACTTCGATCGACGGGCGTGTCCGCCAGACGTTGTCGGTACTCAATGGCAAGGTTCGCGAACCAGCCTGGGGCCCTTTCACGAATTGATTTTTTCGTGTGACTCTTTCTTCTAAAGGACATTCAATGAGCTCGCGCATCACCAGGACCCTAACCATTGCCGCGTTCGCTGCCTCTCTGGCAGCTTGCAGCTCCGTACCGCTCGACGAAAACGGTGCCGGCGGCGCCGGCTCGGATTCGGCGTCGGCCGGGCAGATCATGGATCCGTTCAACCCGCAAAGCCCTCTGGCGCAACAGCGCTCAGTCTACTTCGACTTCGACAGCTACACGGTGCCTGAACAATATCGCAGCGTCGTCGAAATGCACTCCAACTATCTGACCAGCCATCAGGGCCAGAAAGTGCGCGTCGAAGGCAACACCGACGCCCGTGGCAGCTCCGAATATAATCTGGCCTTGGGCCAGCGCCGTTCGGATGCCGTGGCACGCATGATGAAACTGCTGGGTGTAAACGCCAACCAGATCGAAGCCATCAGCTACGGTAAAGAGCGTCCCAAAGCTCAAGGCAATACCGAAGCCGACTACGCCGAGAACCGTCGCGCAGACATCAATTACCAACATTGATCGTCGTCTGACGCAGGCAGCGCCGTAGCGGTTGACGCTACGGCGTTTTTTATTCTGATGCAGACCTCTCGACCCAAAGGAAACATGCCATGCACGCCCTGACCCATCGTCTAAACACGCTTTCTGTGGCCACCTTGATGGCCCTGACGCTGGCAGCAGCACCCGCACATGCTTTTACGGATGACGAAGCGCGTCGTGCGATCCTGGATCTGCGCACGCAGTTGCAGCAAATCAAAGACCAAAATCAGCAGGCCCGCCTGCAACTGGCCGATCAGATCGACAAACTGCACCAGGAAATGGCCCTGATGCGTGGCCGTCTTGAAGAGCTTGGACAACTCAACCGGCAAGCCCAGGCGCCTCAGGGCCCGGCCAATGCGCCCAGTGCCGGCACACAGGCCCAGGATGACCCCCAACAACGGGCCGCCTACGAGGCAGCTGCGGATCAGTACCGCAATGGCCGCTACAAAGAGGCCGCCGCCAGCTTTGCCACGTTTGTGCAGTCGTATCCCGACAGCACGCTAAATGCCGACGCGCAGTTTTATCAAGGCAGCAGCCAATACGCAGCCAAAGATTTCAAGGGCTCGATCCAGACGATGCAAGCCCTGGTAAAAGCACATGCCGATGACGCACGCGCCCCAGAGGCCTTGCTGGTGGTGGCCACCGATCAGATCGAGTTAAACGACATGAAAGGCGCCAAGGCCACCTTGCAACGCATCATCAAAGACTACCCCAGCAGCAACGCAGCCGAAACCGCCAAAAGCCAACTGAAACTGCTGTAATGCCGGCTGCTCCTGTTTTACCGCCACACACGCTGGCCCTGCCCGATGGCGACGTGCTGCATTACACACGCATGGGCCGGCAGGGCAGCCCCATTTTGCTGATTCATGGCTCTTTATGCGACTACCGCTACTGGCGCTGGCAGTTTGAAGCCCTGAGCCAATCCCACCAATTGATTGCGCCCAGTTTGCGCGGCTGCTGGCCCGATACCCGCCCGCACCCGATGGCGGCTTACCGCACCGATCGTCACGCAGACGATCTTATTCATCTGGTGCGCCAGTTGGGCTTGCAAGCCGGTGTTCATGTGCTGGGGCACTCGCGTGGCGCACAGGTGGCATTTGAATTTGCCCGCCAGGCGCCTGACTTGTGCTTGTCGCTGACGCTGGCCGACCCAGGGTTTCGGTTTGACGACGAACCCGAAACACCCCCGTTTTATGCGGACACCGTGCGACAGCTGCAGGCGGGCGCCATCGATACTGCCTTGCAGGCCTTTATCGACACCGTCAACGGCCCCGACACCTGGCGCCGGATGGTGGCATGGTTCAAAGAGATGGCGCGCGATAACGCACTGACGTTGATATCCCAGATACAGGAAGCCAACCGCGCCGTGCGGGGGGCTGATGTCTCGGCATTGCACTGCCCGGTATTGTTGGTGGGTGGCAGCAATAGCCCGGCCAAATACGGCAACCGCCAGGATCGTCTGCAGCAGTGGCTGCCTGCCGCGCGGCGTGTGCGCATTGCCCTGGCTGCCCACGGCATGAACCTGGCCAACCCTAGGGCGTTTAACAAGGCACTGATGGATTTTGTGGCGTAAGGCCCCAGCCCCACGCCAGGCGCTTAATGCGCCATATGCTTCATGCCGTGCTTGCCCATGCCAGGCATGGCGTTGGGCGCCTTGACTTCGCACGACACAGACACTTGCTGCTGGTTATCAAGCACAAACTCGACTTGTACGTGATCGCCCACCTTCAAGCCATCACGGGGCTGCTCGAGCATCAGGTGATAGCTGCCCGGCTTGAATGCCAGGCTGCCACCGGCAGGCACCGCCACCTGATGCACCATCGACATTTTGCTCATACCGCTTTCTTGGGTGGTTTGATGCATCATCACCTGGCCGTAATCGGGCGAGCTGGCGGACGTGAGCTGACGGGCCTGCTGGCCGGCATTATGAAACACCAGGAACCCGCCTGAAGGGGCCGGAGACGGCAACTGGCGAATCCAGCAATTGGCGGCCGTGACCTCGGCTGGGGCCGCAGAGGTAGTGGCTGCTGGCGCCGCTGCCCAGACACTGGCAACTGCGAAAAAACTTAAAGAAAACATCCCGAGAGAAGCACACACGCGTTTCATGGACTGGCCTGTATCAATGAAGGTGCAGCGGGCCACCGTGGCGTAATGCTGCACAGGTTCTTGCCAGTGTACTATGGCCTTTTCCCTCGACCTTTGCGCCATGACAAGCGTTTCTTCCCTGGCGGATACCTTGCCGCCATCGTGCATCACCATCAAAGAGTTTGAAGATCTGCTGGCACGTCTGCACCCCTTTGCGGCCGTACTGGGTATCGAGATCAAGGATATCCGCCATGGCCAGGCCACATTACGGCTGCCACCCAACCCATCCAATCAGCGCTTGGGCGGCATTGTGGCAGGCCCCATGTTGATGGGACTGGCGGATCTGGCTCTGTATGCGGCGGTGGTCAGCGCCACCGGCGTACCAGAGGCCGTCACGGCCAGCCTCACTATCCACTTTTTGCGCGGAGCCCCCGCGGGCGGCATCATTGCACAGGCCAAGATATTAAAAACCGGCCGCATGACGGCCGGTGAGGTACTGCTGCTACCTGAAAGCGGGGGCGACCCCGTGGCTCAGGTAATGAGTACGTGGTCGGTACCCCGCAAGGCGGCTTAGTTTTTGCTGAGCTCGCCCACAACGCCTTCGACGTAATAATCCATGGCATTCAGCCCGGCATCATCCAGCGCACCCTCGGCCAGCACCACCTTGCCCTGATTGGTTTTGATCGGTGCGGCAAAGACATTAAGGCTGCCATCAGCAATGGCGTCTTCTTTGACTTTAAGCTCGGCCTTCAGCGCGTCGTCGACGGCAGGGCCAAAGCCCTCGAGATCAACCATGTGCTCTTTGAAGCCACCCCAGACTTGGTCGGGTTTCCAGGTGCCATCCAGGACGGCCTTGGCCTCACGGGTAAAGTACGGGCCCCAGTGATGGGTGACGGCAGCCAGCTGGGCATGCGGTCCGAACTTAAGCATGTCGGAGTGATAGGCAATGGCAAATTTGCCGCGTTCTTCGGCCGCTTGCACAGTGGCAGTGGAGTCGGTGTGATGGGTGACAATATCAGCACCCTGATCCAGCAAGGCCAAAGCAGCATCACGCTCTTTGCCCGGATCAAACCAACTGTTGACCATGATCACCCGCACCGTAGCATCGGGTTTGACGCTACGCAGGCCGCGCGTAAAGGCGTTGATACCCTGCAGAACCTCGGGGATGGGATACGCACCCACATAGCCGACGACACCGGTTTGTGTTTTATGGCCAGCCAGCACGCCTGCCACATAGCGGGCCTGGTAAAAGCGGGCGTTGGTGGTGGCCACGTTGGGCGCCGTTTTGTAGCCCGTGGAGTGCACAAATTTGACGTCCGGGAACTGGCGCGCCACCTTGATGGTGGGGTTCATGAAGCCAAACGACGTGGTGAAAATGAGCTTGTTGCCTTGCTGGGCCAGATCGCGGATAACACGATCGGCATCGGCGCCCTCGGGTACGTTTTCAACAATTTGCGTCTTGATTTTGTCGCCTAGCTGTTCTTCCATGTACTTGCGGCCCAGATCCTGCTGCCACGTCCAGCCGGCTTCGCCCACTGGACTGACATAGACAAAGCCGATTTTGAGGGGCTCTTGGGCCGAGGCCGGACCTGCTGCCCACAGGCAGGCGGCCGCGGTGGCCACCCCCAGGGTTTTAAGAATCGAAGCTGTATTCATGGCGGAAATCTCCGTGGTTCGAGTCGGTGAATGAAATCTTACCGGTTAAGCAGGAGCTGGCGCCGCAGCGCAACAGCCTTGGGGTTAATGGTTAGGGTTAAAGGCCCGCCCCAGCGAAGCTGGCATATTGATGCGTATCCAGTTGACGTTGCGGGAAATCAGCACTAGCACCAGGATGGTGGCCAGGTATGGCAGCATGGACAGCAGCTGCGAGGCAATAGGCACGCCCAGCGCCTGCATGTGGAACGTAAGGATGGTGATGCCACCAAACAGATAAGCCCCTATCAGCACCCGCAAAGGCCGCCAGGTGGCAAAGGGGGTAAGCGCCAGGGCGATCCAGCCGCGCCCGGCCACCATGTTCTCGACCCACATCGGGGTGTACACCAAAGACATGAACGCCCCAGCCAGGCCACAGCACGCCCCGCCAAACAGCAGGGCCACCAGGCGGATGCGGCGCACCGAGTACCCCAGCGAGTGGGCGGATTCGGGGGATTCACCGACAGCCCGCAACACCAGGCCGGCACGGGTGCGATACAAGAACCACGACAACAACACGGCCAGGGCCAGGGCGCCATATACCATGGGATGATGCTGAAACAGCGCCGGGCCCACAAAGGGGATATCACCCAGCAGCGGAACCGACCAGGTAGAGATCTGGATGGTGGCGCCCACATACGGCAAGCCGATGGATGCCGACACCCCTACCCCGAAAAGCGACAGGGCCAGACCACAGGCCACCTGATTGGCCCCCAGCCACACCACCAGCCAGGCAAAAAGCCCGGCCATCAGGGCACCAACCAGCGCACCCCCGATAAAACCCACGGCTGGGCTGCCGGTTTGCACGGCAAGTGCAAACCCCAGGGCGGCAGCCACCAGCATCATGCCTTCGGAGCCCAGATTGATGACACCGGATTTTTCGTTGATCAATAAGCCCAGCGCCGCGAGCATCAGCGGCGTGCCCGCGTTCATGGCGGCGGCGATCAGTGGGGCCAAGGCATCCATGATCAGGACCTCCAGCGCAAACGTTGATAGATCAGGACATCACAGGCCAGCAGGGAGAACAGCAAGATCCCCTGGAAAATGCCGGTGATGGCGCTGGGCATGCCCAGACGTGTTTGGGAGAGCTCGCCACCAATATAGAACAAGGCCATGATGAAACTGGCAAAGACCACCCCGATGGGATGCAGCCGGCCGACAAACGCCACAATGATGGCCGCAAACCCGTAACCAGGCGACACAGACGGCGTGAGCTGGCCGATGGGCCCCATGATTTCGCAGGCACCGGCGACACCTGCCAGCGCACCCGAGCCCAGCATGCAACCCCATAACGCCCGCCGGGATGAAAACCCAGCATAGCGCGCAGCCAAAGGGGCCAGGCCGCCGACGGTTAGACGATAGCCGGCAAACAGGCGTGACAACAGCAGCCATGCCAGCAACGCTGCCACCAGCGCCAGGACAATCCCCAGATGCAGGCGGGTGCCCGGCCACACCGGCAACAAAAAGCCAAAATCAAACAGGCGCGACTGCGGGAAGCCAAAGCCGTCGGGATCGCGCATGACGCCATGCACCAGATAGCTGAGCAGCAACTGCGCCACATAAACGAGCATCAGGGACACGAGGATCTCGTTGGCGTGATAGCGGTCTTTGAGCCAGGCCACCAGCCCAGCCCAGAATGCTCCGCCCAAGGCACCGGCCACCAAAGCCAAGGTGATCATCAGGGGGCCGCCCCCCGTACCCGAACCGTCGTCGAACTGCAAAATGAACGCGCCGGAGGTAATGGCACCCAGCACCAGTTGGCCTTCGGCCCCGATATTGAAAATATTGGCGCGAAAACACAGCGCCAGGCCCACCGCGCACAGCAGAAGCGGGGCCACCTTGACGCCGATTTCGGACCAGCCACGCAAGCTGCTGAGTGGCTCGATAAAGAACACCCCCAGGCCCTGCAGGGGCGACTTGCCCACCGCCAGAAACATAAGCACGCCGCAAAGAGCCGTAAGGCCCAGTGCCAGCAGTGGCGACAGCCATGCCATCCGGCGGGAGGGTTCGGCACGGGCAACGAGTTCAAGCATGAGCGGGCTCCGGGGTGTTATCTGACTGGGCGCCCGGCCAAAGGCCGCTCATCCACTGGCCGATCTGTTCGCGATCGGCGTGATCGCGGGCCAAGGCGGGTGATACCCGGCCCTTGGCCATCACCACCACACGATCCGAAAGCTCAAGGAGCTCGTCGAGTTCTTCGGAAATAAGCAAAATGGCGCAGCCGGCATCACGCAAGGCGAGGAGCTCGGCGTGGATTTGCGCGGCGGCACCGACATCAACCCCCCAGGTGGGCTGGGCGATGATGAGCAGACGCGGGTTGCGTACGACTTCGCGCCCCACGATATATTTTTGCAGGTTACCCCCCGACAGACTGCCTGCCAGTGCATGCGGGCCGGCAGCCTTTACCCGGAAACGCTGCAGGATTTCGGTGGTGATGCGTTGCACGGCACCGGTACGGATCCAGCCGTGACTGAGGGTTTGCGGCCCCTGGTGCGAAAGCAGCAAGTTGCGCGCGAGGGAGATCTCGGGCACCGCACCGCGCCCGAGGCGCTCTTCGGGCACAAAGGCCAGACCCTGTGCACGCCGCCAAGCCGTAGGCTGATGGCCGATGGGCGCGCCATCCATCTGGATGGCGGCAGCGCTGCTGCGGCGGTCTTCGCCCGAGAGCACGCCCATGAGTTCTTGCTGCCCGTTGCCCGACACCCCGGCAATACCCAGGATCTCGCCGGCATGCACATCGAAGGACACTTGCGACAAGGGTGTGGCAAACGGATGTGCTTGCGGGAGATCGAGCTGCTGCACCTGCAGCACCACGGGGCCGGGCTCGCGGGCCTGGCGGTGCTGTACCGGCAGATCGGCACCGATCATCAGGCGCGACAGACTGGCTTCGGTTTCTTCGCGGGGATCACACACGCCGGTGACCCGGCCGGCGCGCATGACCGTACAGCAATGACACAGGCTGCGGATTTCGTCGAGCTTGTGGCTGATGTACAAAATGCTGCAGCCCTCGGCCGCCAGTTGGCGCAATACCTCGAAGAGCCGCAGCACAGCCTGGGGCGTGAGCACGGAGGTAGGCTCGTCGAGAATCAACAAGCGGGGTTTGCCCAGCAAAGCGCGCACGATTTCGACGCGTTGACGCTCGCCCACCGACAGGGTGTGTACATGGCGATGCGGCTGCACATCCAGACCATACTGGCTGGCGGTCTCGGAGATGCGCTGGGCCAATACCTGCAAAGGGGTGCCCGGGGCCAGGCCCAGGGCAATGTTTTCGGTGACGGTTAAGGTATCAAACAGCGAGAAGTGCTGAAACACCATCCCCAGGCCCAGTGCGCGGGCCTCGGCGGGGCTGGCGATTTGTACGGTGTCGCCATCCCACTGCACCGTGCCGACATCCGGGCGTACTACCCCGTAGATGATTTTCATCAGCGTGGACTTGCCGGCACCGTTTTCACCCAACACCGCGTGAATTTGACCGGGTTCGACGGTGAGATCGATGTCGTCGTTGGCCAGTACGGCCGGGTAAGACTTGGTGATATGGCGCAAGGCCAGACGCGGGGGCATGCAGTGTCCTGTTCGAATCAAGGTGAAACAGCCGGGATTCGAAAAATTCTACTCAGGATGCCTATAAGGGCCTAAAGGGGATAAACCCCTAGGGACCCCGGATTGCCTGCACCAAAGAGCGTGTCAGGCGCATCTCGCGGGCCTGTCCGGCAATATCGGCTGACTCATCACGATGAGTGAATGTTGGATATTAACGCAGCGTGATGAATGATGTCACCCGGCGTCCAGTGCCATGCGCCCGGCAAACCACAGAAACAGGGCTCCCACCAGCGCACTGCCCGTGCGTGCCACCCCCGGCCGGCGACGAAAGGCAGCCGCCAGCCGCGCCCCGCCGAAGATCAGCGCCGACAAATACAACGCGCTGCACAGCTGCAAAATAGCGGCAAGAATCAGAAACGACAATGCCGGGTGTGCGTAAGCCGGATCGACAAACTGCACAAAGAAGGACAGCAAAAACAAAATGGCCTTGGGATTCAGCAAACTGAGCAACAAGGCCTTTTGGAACGGACGCCCACCGGCACTGGACACGGTGGTGGTGGCAGACGGTTGCCCAGGGTGCCACGCCGACCACAGCAGGCGCGCACCCAAATAGGCAAGGTAAATTGCGCCCACAGCCTTGAGTGCCAGAAACACCACGGGCAAAAGACGCAACACCGAAGCAGCGCCTGCTGCGGTGAGCGTCATCAGGATGGCATCACCCAGAAACACCCCAAATGCTGCCTGGTAGCCCGCCCGCACGCCCCGCCCTGCCCCGGTAACCAGGACAAACAAAGAGTTGGGGCCGGGCAGCAGCACAATAAAGATTGTGCCGGCGATATATGTCCAGACGTCCAGAACACCGTATTGCGACAGCATGGCGGGGCTCTGGTGATCAGGCCACAGCGGCCTCGGGCTCAACCGACGAGCGGATCAGGTGATCGAAGGCCGAAAGCGCTGCCTTGGCGCCATCTCCCGCCGCGATGATGATCTGCTTGTACGGCACCGTGGTGGCGTCTCCGGCAGCAAATACCCCAGGCACAGACGTCTGGCCACGGGCATCCACCACAATCTCGCCATGCGGAGTGAGCTCGACCACACCCTTGAGCCATTCGGTATTGGGCACCAGACCAATCTGGATAAACACACCTTCGAGTTCGACTTGATGCAGCTCGCCGCTGCGACGGTCTTTGTAGCTGAGGCCCGTGACACGCTTGCCGTCACCGTGAATCTCGGTGGTTTGTGCGGACGTGATGATCTGCACATTGGCCATGCTGCGCAACTTGCGTTGCAGCACTTCGTCGGCCCGCAGGACGTCGCCGTATTCGATCAGGGTGACATGACCCACAATACCGGCGAGATCAATGGCAGCCTCTACACCCGAGTTGCCACCGCCGATGACGGACACGCGCTTGCCCTTGAATAAAGGACCATCACAGTGCGGGCAATACGCCACACCACGATTGCGGTATTCGTCTTCGCCAGGCACGTTGATGTGCCGCCAGCGGGCACCGGTGGAGAGAATCACGTTCTTGGCCTTCAGCACCGCACCATTGGCCAACTCGACCTGAATCGACTTGCCCGGCACCAGGCGGGTGGCCCGCTGCAGGTTCATGATGTCTACTTCGTAGGCCTTGACGTGCTGCTCGAGTGCGACACCGAACTTGGGGCCTTCGGTTTCCAGTACCGAGAGGTAGTTTTCGATGGCCATGGTATCCAGCACCTGGCCGCCGAAGCGCTCGGCCACCACACCAGTGGCAATACCCTTGCGTGCCGCATACACAGCCGCCGCAGCTCCGGCCGGGCCACCGCCCACCACCAGCACATCGAATTCGCCACGGGCGTTCAAGGCATCTACCTTGGCCTGATCGTCGCCCACATCCAGCATGGCCAGGAGTTCTTCAACCCCGGCACGCCCCTGATGGAAGAGCTCGCCATTAAGGAACACGGCCGGCACCGAGAGGATCTCGCGGCGCTGGACTTCGTCCTGGAACAAGGCGCCATCGATAGCCACGTGATGGATGCGCGGGTTGATGACCGACATCACATTGAGTGCCTGCACGACATCCGGGCAGTTTTGGCACGACAGGGAGAAATAGGTTTCGAAGTGGTAGTCGCCCGGCAAGGCGCGGATCTGCTCGATGACGGCATCATCCAGCTTGGGCGGATGGCCCCCCACCTGCAACAGCGCCAGCACCAGCGAGGTGAATTCGTGCCCCAGCGGAATACCGGCAAAGCGCACGCCAATATCAGTACCCGTACGGGCAATTTCAAATGAGGGCACACGGTGATCGCCCGCCGGGGCGTCGATCACGGTGATGAGATCGGACAGGCTGCCGATTTCTTCCAGAAAGGCGCGCAGTTCTTGGGCTTGGGCGCTGCCATCCAGGGCGGCCCGCAGCTCGACGGGTTGACTGACCCGCTCGAGGTAGGTTCCTAATTGTCCTTTGAGGTTTGCATCCAGCATATTGACACCTTTTTGGAAAAAATCTGCCCCCAGAGTACGCCAATTGGGCGTGCCCCGACAGGGTGCAGAACATGAAAGAAACCCGCTGCCTGCCCGTAGACAGGCAGCGGTGAAATCAGAAGGCCGGCAAAGACGACCGGCGGCCTTCTGTGTCGCAGATAAGACTTAGATCTTGCCCACGAGGTCGAGCGAAGGGGTAAGGGTCTTGGCGCCTTCTTCCCACTTGGCGGGGCAGACTTCACCGGGGTGAGCAGCGATATACAGGGCAGCCTTTACTTTGCGCAGCAGCTCGGAGGCGTCACGGCCAATGCCGTTGTCGTGGATCTCAAGCACCTTGATCTCGCCCTCGGGGTTGACCACAAACGTGCCACGCAGGGCCACGCCTTCTTCCTGGATCAGGACTTCGAAGTTATTGGCCAGCACATGGGTGGGATCGCCGATCATGGGATAGGTGACCTTGCTGATGGCGTCGGATGTGTCATGCCAGGCTTTGTGGGCAAAGTGGGTATCGGTAGACACCGAGTAGACTTCAACACCCAGTTTTTGGAACTCGGCGTAATGATCGGCCAGGTCTTCGAGTTCTGTGGGGCACACAAAAGTGAAGTCGGCGGGATAAAACACAAACACAGACCACTTGCCCGCGACGGATTGCTCGCTGACATCAACAAACTTGCCGTTGTGATAGGCGGTGGCTTTAAACGGTTTGATCTTTGTGTTGATCAGGGACATAGAGGGCTCCTTGGTTTAGTGAATTGCCTGATTGGCGACAGACCCAGTGTAGGCAATCCCTATTGATAAGTAAAATTGATAGTTTTTATAGTGTCGATTGCTTTAGACTATCAGAAACACTGGGTAGCTGGCCCAACGCGTCTTCTGGCTTGACTTGTAACAGAGTGGCCGGAATCGTAGCCTGATCTTAATACAGACAAAAACACAAACCCGTGTTTTTTTTGCATCCGGGCATGCCACCCATCAGCAGACCGGCAGTCTTAAGAGAATTCCCACCCCAGTGGCTCATATTTAGATATGCATAATTTTTAACACTTTCAGCCAAATGGTTATTGACCCTGATTAAGACAACAGCGTAGCGTGATTATTACGAGGTTTTATTTTATTAATCATGGAGGATAATCTCATGCGTGCACAGAAAACTATTGCAGCATTAGCCGTTATAACCATGAGCATGGCTGGTACCGCTTTTGCACAAACATCAGATTCTCAAGCGCCGGCGGGTTCGGCGTCCACTTCAGCAGCAAGCAGCGCATCTGCGGACACCTCTGCAGATCAGCAGAAATCCACACAAATGCTGGCCAGCAATATCATAGGCATGCCTGTTAAAAATGGCACCGGCGATGATGCCCAGGATATTGGCAAGATTACTGATCTGGTTTTAAACCGCGAACAGAAAACCGTTAACGTACTGGTTGGTGTAGGTGGCTTTCTGGGGATCGGCACTAAAGAAGTAGGTGTGCCTTTAAACGAAGTGAAATTTAATCCCGGCACCAAGACCGCTGTGGTTGCCATGAGCAAGGAAGCCCTGGAAAAGGCCCCTGCTTACGTAACCCTTGAGGAAAAGCAGGCGAAAACCGAGCAGGCACAGCAAAACGCCAAGATGAAGCAACAACAAACCCAGCCGCCTTCTTCGCCGTTGGGCGCACCGGCCGCCCCGGCCCCCGGTGGTGCCACCAAGTAAGCCACTGTGCCATCACTGCAGGCAACATCCAGCCGGAATTTACGAGAGCATGACGTAAGTTCTGGCTAAAACCCAGACTGGCGAATAAACACCGGTCTGGGTTTTATATCAGACGCTTTTATCGCGGCAAACATCAATCAGATGAGTTTCCCGCCAACCGTTACCAGCCGACGGGCCTGATGACGAATTGCATCGAGTTGATCTTCGGTGAATTCGGTTCCGTATGTATGCGAGTAGCCGTAGGGATTGCCGCCTGATTTGAAAATCGACTGATCTGTGTAGCCTGGGGCTACGATGATGCCGCCCCAGTGCATGACCGAGGTGTAAAAGGACAGGATCGTGGCTTCCTGGCCACCATGGGTATTTTGCGCCGAAGACATGGCCGACACTGCCTTGTTGGCAAACCCGCCCTTGGCCCAGAACCCGCCCAGCGTGTCGATGAACGCACGCATCTGGCTGGCCATCACACCAAATCGCGTGGGCGCAACAAACAGATAGGCATTTGCCCATTCCATGTCATCCACCGTAGCGACTGCCACATCAGCCGTGCGGTCGGCCTGGGCTTTCCAGCCGTCAACGCCAGCAACTACCTCGTCAGACGCGGTTTCTGCCACCTTGCGCAAGCGCACTTCTGCTCCTGCGGCACGCGCAGCCTCTGTGGCTACGGTAGCCATCTGATGATTTGTTCCGTAGGTGGAATAGTAAATAACGGCAAGCCTGACACCCATGCTGAACTCCTGAACGAATGAGAGTGAAATTGAGAACCGCCCTGCCAGAACAACCCGGCAAGCGGACAATGTGCTCATTCTATTGATCCAAAACATGACAATAAATAGATGTAATGGAATATGGTATTTTCATAATTGGAACAATGCATCTCCAGCCGCTATATTCATGAACGTCCCGAATCTCTACGCCAACGACTTGATCCTCTTTACGCACATCGCTGAAAGAGGTCGCTTCACTGCGGCAGCGCACCTTTGCGTTCATGGAGATTTTGACCGAGGTGCTGGGACCACAAGGGAGTTGAGCTGATTCCATTAAAATCAGGCATCAGACATTTCTTGTTATCCACCTAATGCCGCCACACATCTACGTGATCAGCCTGGCCACCGCGCACGAGCGGCGGGTTTTTATGCGCCAGCAGCTGGATGCGCTGGCCCTGCCTTACACCATTGTGGATGGCGTGCATGGCGCCACCACGCCAGACCACGCGCTATTTGGCAAGTACAACGACAAGAAGCGCCTGCGCCGCCGCGGGGCGGGGTCTTCGTTGCGGCTGTCTCAACTGGGCTGCTTTGCCAGCCATTACCTGCTTTGGCAACGGTGTCTTGAAAGCAAGCGGGCGATCATCGTGCTGGAAGACGATGCCATCCTCCAGCCTACCTTTACTGATTTCTATCAAGCCGCAGAGCAGCTTGCAACACAGCATGGTTTGATCTGGTTGCAGCCCAGCCGCAAGCAGGATCAGCACTCGGGTAGGAAAATCGGCAACCTGGGCCCCTTTACGATCCGCCAATACACAAAGGGCTTTTCAGGAACAACCGGCTATCTGCTGACACCCTTGGCGGCAAAGACCCTGTTGGCATACTCCACCGAGTGGCTTTATCCCGTGGATAACACCATGGATCGCTTTTTTGAGCACGGTATTGCAGCCATTGGCCTGGATCCAGTGTGCATCCAGCAGGACGATGATTTCGAATCCTCCATCAATGTGGCAGATGCAGGCACGCGGCGCACATTGCCCGACCGCCTGCGGCGCGAAGCCGATAGCCTGAAGGACACCCTGGCACGGGGTTGGTACAACCTGAAAGCCAGGATGGCTGCCCGCAATCCTTAAGCCGCAACAGGCGCAGGATCTGCAACCCTTAGTGGCGCAAGTAACGATCCAGCTGCAGCATTAAATAGCTGGCCACCGTTGCGAACAAAAACAGCATCAGCGCAAGCGCCATGATGCTGGCGGTGACATGCCGGTTTCCTTGCAAACGCGGCTATTGCGCGTCTTGCAAGAAAAAGAAGTCATTCGCCTGGGTGGAACCCAGCCTATCCCGGTCAATGTGCGCGTCATCGCGGCCACGCATCACATCCTGCACGATCGGATCCAGCAGGGGTTGTTCCGCAGCGACTTGTATTACCGTCTGAATATCCTGCACCTGCATCTGCCCAGCCTGAGATTTTCTCGCCTCACGTCGGCCTGGCAACTAACGATGCAAACAGCCTGGATGTCGAATCCGTGAAGGCCGCCCTGACCAAAACCCACGGCAACCGCCGCAAGGCGGCAGAACAACTGGGTGTCAGCCGCACCACGCTATGGCGCTGGCTTAAGTCGCATGAAGCGGCCGGCCTTCCGAGCCTCACCCGCCGTATTATTCAGTCGTCGGGCCAACTCGACGAATCCATACCTTCCAGATCAACCCAAGGGAGTTTTTCATGAGTGAGTTTGAATTTCAGCCTGGCATCATTCACCGCCTCGGTGATGTCTACGAGGGACAACTACAGCGCCGTATCGATCATCGCCCGGCCGAGGTGTGGCAAATGCTGACGGCGCCGGATCGCCTGGCGCAGTGGCTGGCGCCGGGGATCATTCAGTTGCGCGAGGGCGGCAACGTACGCATCAATTTCGCCGACAGCGGCACCCTGATCGAAAGCACTGTGCTGGCGTTTGAATCCGAGCGGCTGCTTACCTACTCATGGAGCAGCGGCAGCGAGCCTCAGCGGCCCCTGTCATGGTCGCTGGAAGCCGTGGACGAAGGCACTGTGCTTACCCTTGTCGTGCAGGTGCCCATACAAGAAGACATCGCCAAGGCCTGCGCAGGCTTCGAGGGCCATCTTGAGATGCTGCTGGCCGCGCTCGAGGGTGTGCCCATCCGCTTTCCATTTGATCTGTTTCTGCAAGCGCGCACGGCGTATCAAGCGGCAGTTGCAGCACTCGTTAAAGCATAGGCTTTCGGTCGCATCGTCCATCACACAGCCGGTTGCGTGAGTCGGTTCAGGCGGGCGAAGCCATACTGTTTCACTAAAGCCCCTCCGCATCAGCAGACGGTTCGGCAGTGCGCGAAAAATCACTCACACCCACCCAATCGCCTTGGGCGACAAGCCCACGAGCCACGTTGCGCATGACCACGCGCGCAGCCAGGGCCGCCGGTGAGAGCTCGTCATCCGAGAGGCTGACCAGATAGCCGCGGCGGCTGAGCCATTGGTCGGAAATCCTGGCGGCCATCAGCTGCGCGCGCCCTGCGCGGCTGATGGCGGCGTCTGGCTGAATGGTGGCCACCAGCCCCGCGGCCACCGTATCCATCAGGACGGCCAGCGAATCAATCTCCATGACGATATTCAGGCCCAGCGCATGACGGTCGGCCGCTGTGGACAACACGCTGCGCAGCCCGTGCATATGCGTGGGCATCGCCAGGGGCAGCTCGCCCAGGCGCGCGAGCGGCACGCTGTCGCCCTCGGGAAACCCGGCAAATCCCACCTTGGCCATCACATAAAGCGATTCTTCAAACAGCGGCATCACCGAGCAGCCCCAGTTTGGTTCATCACCAAACAGGATGGCCAGATCCAGCTGGCGTGATTTCAGCATCGCCGCCAAGTGCCCGGAAAGCGACTCGACCAAATGAAACCGGACATCCGGGTACTGCTGGCGCATTGCAATGATCAATGGCAAGGCCATTACCGATGCCGTGGTGGGTGCCAGCCCGACACTGACGTGGCCCGCCAGGCGCGCATTTTGCGCCGAGCGCACGGCTTCGTCCGCATGACGCAAGGCCAGTTGCGCCTGGCGAAAGAACGCAATGCCCGCATCGGTGGGGATGACGCCCTGATGGGTGCGTTGCAGCAGGCGGGTGGAGAGCTCTGACTCCAGCCGGCTGATCTGCTGGCTTAGCGTCGAGGGCACCACGCCCAGCTCGCGGGCGGCCTTGCCCAGGCTGCCCTGCCGGACAACGCAGACGAAATATCTGAACTGACGGATTTCCAAACGAAAGGCTCCAAAAATCCTGTATCCGGCGGCGGCACAAACGGCGTCGTCCAGAGATTTTATCTCGCACCGTCGAGAAAGTTCACGATTCTTGAATACCTATTGAGCGCATGCCCTCTAGCGACCACGACTCCACAAGCATATCGTGAAAAACAGACAGGCAGATGAGCCCATTTTTTCTCCTGGGCAGCAGCCCGGCCGGACAACGGAGACACATGACATGAGCAATGACCAATACGACGTGATCGTCGTGGGCGCCGGCAACGCCGCCCTGTGTGCTGCACTCGCAGCACGAGAACAAGGCATGAAAACCCTGGTGCTCGAAAGAGCACCGGAGTCTGAGCGCGGCGGCAATTCTTACTTCACGGCCGGTGGATTCCGGTTCGCGCACAACGGCCTGGAGGATATCGCCCAGGACATCCTGGTGGACCTGACCCCGGAGGAGCGCGACAACATCGTGTTGCCGCCCCATGATCGGCAAACCTTTTTTGACTTGCTGATGGATGTCACCGGCGGGCGGGCCAATGAAGAGCTGGCCTGGATCCTGATCGACCAATCACGTCCCGTGATGGCCTGGATGCGCAGCCATGGAGTGCGCTTTCTGCCCATGTACGGACGCCAATCGTTCCTGGTGGAAGGCAAGCATCACTTCTTTGGCGGGCTGGCGATAGAAGCCGTGGGCGGCGGCGCCGGCCTGGTGGAATCGGAAATTGCCCTGGCAGAGAAACTGGGCGCGGAGATCCGCTACGAGACGGCAGCCGTCGATCTACTGCAAGACGATCGCGGCGCCATCCACGGGGTACGGGTACAAACACCAGCCGGCTACCAATCCATTACGGCACGTGCCGTGATCCTGGCAAGCGGCGGCTTCGAATCCAACCCGGAAATGCGTGCCCGCTACCTGGGCCCGGGCTGGGATCTGTGCCACGTGCGCGGGACACGCCACAACCTGGGCGAAGGCATAAAAATGGCGCTGAAAGCCGGCGCCAACCCGTTTGGCAACTGGTCCAGCTGTCACGCCTGCGAGTGGGACATCTCGGCACCGCCCTATGGCGACCGCTGGGTACTGGACAACTTCCAGAAGCACTCTTACCAACTGGGCATCATCGTCAACAATGAATGCAAGCGCTTTGTGGACGAAGGCGAAGATTTCCGCAACATGACCTACGCCAAATTTGGGCGCGAGATCATGAAACAGCCCCAGCGCACTGCCACACAGATATTCGACCAGAAAACCGTGGGCATGCTGCGCGACGAATACCGCATCAAGCAGGTTACCAAGGCCGAAGCACCCACCATCCGTGGGCTGGCCGATCAGCTTGGGCTGGATCCGGACGCGCTGGAGCAGACCGTCAACGAATACAACGCAGCATGCGGCGATCAACCCTATAACCCGGCCGTACTCGACGGCAAAGGCACCACCGGCATCACTCCGCCCAAGTCCAACTGGGCCCTGCCGCTGGACAAACCGCCTTACGTAGCCTTTGTGACAACCACCGGCATCACCTTTACCTTCGGCGGCCTGCAGATCAATGCCCATGCCGAGGTTCAAGGCACGATGGGCCGATCCATCCCCGGCCTGTTTGCAGCCGGCGAGCTGGTGGGCGGGCTGTTCTACGAAAACTACCCGGGCGGCACCGGCCTGATGTCCGGCTCGGTGTTTGGCAAGCTTGCCGGCGAAGGCGCCGCACGCTACGCAAAAGCTGCGCAAGACAAAGACCAGGGGGCAGCACAATGAAGGTTTTGGTACCGGTCAAGCGCGTGGTGGATTTCAACGTCAAGGTACGCGTCAAATCCGACCACACGGGCGTCGACATTGCCAATGTAAAAATGGCCATGAACCCGTTTGACGAAATTGCGATGGAAGAAGCCGTGCGCCTGAAAGAAAAGGGCTCGGCCGCCGAAGTGATCGCTCTCTCGTGCGGCGTCACGCAGTGCCAGGAGACGTTGCGCACCGCGCTTGCAATCGGTGCGGATCGCGGCGTGCTGGTGCACACCGACGCCGATTTGCAGCCACTGGCCGTGGCCAAACTCATCGCCGCCCTGGTGCGCCGCGAGGAACCCGCGCTCGTGATCCTGGGCAAACAGGCGATTGATGACGACGCCAACCAGACCGGACAAATGCTTGCGGCAATCCTGGATTGGCCTCAGGCAACCAACGCCAACCAGGTAGAGGTGGCGGACGGCCACGTGCAAGTGCGCCGCGAGGTGGATGGGGGCCTGGAAACAGTACGCCTGACCTTGCCTGCGGTGATCACGGTGGATCTACGCCTGAACGAGCCGCGCTACGTGACGCTGCCCAACATCATGAAGGCCAAGAAAAAGCCCGTGGCCACGCTCTCTCCCGAAGACCTCGGGGTAGACGTCGCACCACGCTTAAAGACATTGCAGGTCACAGAACCACCGGCGCGCCAGGCGGGCATCACGGTGCCGGATGTGGCTACCCTGGTGGACAAGCTGAAAAACGAAGCGAAGGTGGCGTAAATGGGGATTCTTGTTATAGCGGAACACGATAACGCGCATCTATCGCCTGCCACCCGCTGCGCGGTGGCGGCAGCGGCAGCCATCGGCGGCGAAGTACACGTACTGGTGGCAGGCCTGGATGCACAAGCGGTGGCGACACAGGCTGGCGGACTGGCCGGCGTAGCCAAGGTACTGCACGCCGATGCAGCGCCGCTGGCCGATGGGCTGGCCGAGAACGTGGCCGCGCAAGTACTGGCGGTTGCGAAAAGCTACAGCCACATTGTCTTCGCCGCCACTGCCACAGGCAAAAACGTGGCCCCACGCGTAGCAGCCAAGCTTGATGTGGCGCAGATCTCCGACATCATCGCCGTGCAGTCACCCGACACCTTTGTGCGGCCCATCTACGCGGGCAATGCGCTGGCCACCGTGCAGTCGGCCGACACGGTCAAGGTGCTGACCGTTCGCACCACAGCGTTCGAGCCGGTTGCCGCAACCGGCGGCACAGCCTCCGTTGAATCTGTGGCCGCAGTCACAGACTCCGGCAAGTCGGCTTTTGTGAGCCGGGCGCTGGATACCAGCGAGCGTCCTGACCTCACCACGGCACGCGTGGTGGTCTCGGGCGGACGAGGCCTGGGAAGCGCCGAGAACTTCAAACTGCTGGAGCCACTGGCCGACAAGCTGGGGGCAGCGCTGGGCGCATCACGCGCAGCGGTGGACGCGGGCTATGCCCCCAACGACTGGCAAGTGGGGCAAACCGGCAAGATCGTTGCCCCGCAGCTCTACATCGCCGTCGGGATCTCGGGTGCCATTCAGCACCTGGCGGGGATGAAAGACTCGAAGGTAATCGTCGCCATCAACAAGGACGCCGAAGCACCCATCTTTGGGGTAGCGGATTACGGGCTGGTGGCCGACCTCTTTGAGGCAGTGCCAGCCCTGAAACAGGCGCTCTAAGAGGGTTTAGTCGCTTGTCAGGTTTCACGAAGTAGACTGAAACCGCTATTTTCAGACCGAGAAAAGCGGCCGTTGTGCGCAGCCATCCGGGTAATCAGACCCACAGCAAATGGGCACGGGTGACCAGCGCTTCCATTATCAAAGGAGCACACCATGAATCACTCTATCCGTAAGCTATTTGCCGTCTCCAGTATCGGCGCGGCCTGCCTGCTGGGGATGTCAGCCACGCAGGCGGCAGACCTGACCGTACGCCTGGCCTGGTACATGCCACCGCATACCGCGACGGCCGATCAAGGAGAAAATTTTGCCAAGGCCATCACGGATCTGAGCAAAGGATCCATCAAGGTTGAAACTTACCCGTCGGGATCCCTGCTGAAGGAATCCAACATTGCGCAAGGGCTCAGCAACAACACCACCAATATGGCCATTTTCGGCATGCACTGGTGGTCCAAGTACGAACCATCGCTGGAATGGGACACCATCCCCTTTTTGGTGGATGATGCCAGCTTGCTGCTCCAGACCTTGCACGGCAAGCTGGGCCAAGATGTTAATGCCAGCCTGAACAAACACAATGTAGAAGTGATTGGCTGGGGCTTTTACGGCTACGCAGAAAGCTATATCAATACCAAGCACGTCATCAAGACGCCGGCCGATATCAAGGACCTGAAAATCCGCTCTGAAGGCAAGCTCTCGGCCAAGTTTCTGGCCGCCCAGGGGGCCACGCCGGTGGCAGTGGATTCCAGCGAGGTGTACACGGCCTTGCAAAGCGGCAGCCTGGACGCAGCCGTCTCGGGATTGTCGAGCATCATCTCGCGCAAGTGGTACGAAGTTGGCCACTACATCACCGCTATCCACTACGTCCCGCTGGTGTACCCCATCCAGGTCAATGCCAAGTGGTGGAAAGGCCTGACGCAAGAGCAGCGTGACATCATCAGCAAAGCTGCCGTCAGTACCGAGAAGCTGGCCGTCGCCGACATCGAGAAAGAATTCAACAACGATATCGTCATTGCAAAAAAGAATGGCAACGATGTCTATCGGCCAACGGATGCCGAGCTGAAAGAATGGAAGGCCACCGCCGGCGTGCAGGCACGCAAGGACTATGTGGCTGAAACAGGCGCCAGCGGCCAGCAGATACTGGACGATGTGGACGCCGCACTCAACAACAAGAAGTGATCCGGGCACACCGCCCGTAATCATCCACTGTACTGTCCGGCCAACCACAGCCGGACAGCAAGGGGGCAACAATGACTGAATCATCTGCAAGATCCCCCAGCGGGGGACGCTGCGTGCAAGCGGCGCAACACGCCGCCACAAAGCTGGGGATCACTGTCGGCTATCTCTCAGCCGTCTTCATGATCGTGATGGCAGCATCCATCATCTTAGGTATCGTGATGCGCACCACCCACATCGATAACTCCTGGACATACGATGTGGATCTGTTTGCCCTGTCCTGGCTGGCTTTCGTGGGGGCGTCATATACCGCACTGCGCGAAGAGCACGTTACTTCGGGCATCGCGCTGGAAAACATGTATCCGCGCAGCGCCCGGATCATGCACATCCTGCGTTTCATCATCATCGCCGGATTCCTCGTGGTGTTTACCATTTCGGGCTACACGCAGTTCAGCGACAGCCTCCTGGCCCACGAAACCACGCTGGACGTCATGAGCTGGCCTGTCTGGATTCCACACCTGGCCTTACCGGTGGGCACCCTGCTGTGGCTGATCTTCGAAGTCCACCTGTTTGTACGCCGCCTGACCACCCCCCGGAGCTGACATGGTCTTTACACTCACATTGGTTTCGCTGGGCGTATTGCTCATTCTCGGGGTTCCCATTGCCGTATCACTGCTGATCAGCGGCACGGTGGGCTACATGCTGACCATCGGCTTTGATCCCGGAATGACTGCCCTGGCGCAACTGGCCTATACCGACCTCAACTCCTTTGTCATCATCGCCATCCCGCTCTATATCCTGATGGGGCAGATCATGCTCAAAGGAGAATCCGGGCGCGATCTGTTTGATTTTGCACAGCGGATCGTTGGCCGCCTGCCTGGCGGGCTGGCTGTGGCCGCCACCGTGGCCAGCGCCATCTTTGCGGCAATCTCCGGCTCATCCACCGCCACCGCCGCCACCATCGGTTCAATCAGCGTCCCCGAGATGTGCGACCGTGGCTATGACAAGCGCATGGCAGCCGGTGTCGTGGCCGTTGCCGGCACCCTGGGGATTTTGATCCCGCCCAGCATCTCGTTCATTCTTTATTCACTGGTCACCAACGCTTCCGTTGGCAAGCTGTTCATGGCCGGTGTGCTTCCCGGCATCATGCTGGCCGCCATGTTTTGCCTCTACTCCATTTACTGGGCCTGGCGCAGAAACCAGCGCAGCGGCGGCAAGGTCTCGATTTCTCGCGAACACGTGCCCTTTACCTGGGGCATGTGGGGCAGCCTGTTCATGATCCCCCTGATCCTGGGCGGCATCTACACCGGCTGGTTTACACCCACCGAAGCCGCCGGCGTGGGCGTCATCTACGCCTTCATCCTGACGACATTCTTCAAGCGCACACTGACCTGGCAGCGCTTTATCGACGCCGTGCGCGACAGCGTTGTCACCAGTTGCATGATCCTGATGCTGATTGCTGGCGCAGGGGTGTTTGGCAACACGCTGTCGCTCTTGCGCGTACCACAAGACTTTGCCACCTGGCTGGAAGGCCTGCAGCTGGCACCCTGGCAGTTTCTGATTGCCATCAACCTGCTTTACCTGGTTTTGGGTATGTTCATGGATGCCTCGGCCGCCATCCTGGTTACCGTACCCATCCTGCTGCCCGGCCTGGTGGCGATGCAAATCGATCTGGTCTGGTTTGGCGTGATTCTGGTCATCAACATGGAGATCGGCGCCGTTACCCCACCCGTGGGGATGAACCTGTTTGTCGTCAAGGCCCTGCGCCCGGATTACACCATCCGCGATGTGCTGATTGGATCCTTGCCCTACGCCGGCCTGGGGCTGGTGGGCCTGGCGTTGGTGGTGATCTTCCCGCAGATCGCGTTGCTGCTGCCCAGCATGGGGGGCGGGTAAGCCGATAACAACAAGCGGCTTGCCACTGCGCGCATGGTAGATTCAGAAGTTGCACGATCTGTCCTTTTTAAGGTTTGATCTGTGCGGACTCAACCACTTCGACGCGTGCGCTGGTTGCCATGCACGACGCTCCTGGCTGACAACCACAGCCGAGCCAACGGCGCACACCATGAGCATCCAAGAAAAGATCCACACTTCAAGAATGAGCAATCCAATATGACGGTTACCATCTACGGCATCAAGAACTGCGACACGATGAAGAAGGCCTTCACGTGGCTTGATACGCAGGGCGTTGATTTCAAATTCCACGATTATCGCGTTGTGGGCATCACCCGCACCGAAGTCGCGGCATGGGTTGCCGAAGCAGGCCTGGACAAGGTGCTGAACAAGGCGAGCAGGACGTTCCGTGCCCTGCCAGAAGCAGTACGCAACGATCTGGATGACGCCAGAGCAATCGACCTGATGGTCGCAGAGCCAACGATGATCAAGCGCCCGGTACTGACAACACCGCACGGCATTGAAGTGGGTTTCAAGCCCGAGCGCTATGCAACGATTTTCGGGCTTTGATCGCGGCGGCAAACCATCTTGACGATCTCGTCGGGACGATTGCCGCAGCGAGCTGCCTGCACGATGCGGGGCTTACCACCCAAATCCCTTGGCATCTGACCTTGGCAATCACCCCGCGCAGATCCACACCAAACATTAGTGGACTGGATCTTTTTGTGCGGCCCCGCCAAGCGGCACCCTGTCAATTTGAGAACTCTTTGATCCCAATCAACAAAAGCATCTTCAGCATGCGGCACCAGCGAGCCGTTCCTATACACTGACAGAATCGGATTTATCGATAGCAATCGCCATCTCGGTTCGGTTCTTCTTAGAGGGGATTCCTCATGCGCACACGTCTCTTTGCGACCCTACTGGGGCTCTCGACATTGGCCTTTCAGGTTCAGGCCCAGAATGCCACCTACGTGGTCGAAGCGGATCACAGCTTTGTCACCTTCGCGGTTGTGCATAACGGCACATCCACCACCCGCGGGCGCTTCGATACGGTCACCGGCAGCATCCAGCTGGATCAGGCCGCCCAAAAGGGGCAGGCCAGCATCGTGATCGATATGAACTCGATCAACAGCGGCTCAACCGGCTTCGACGAGCACCTGCGCACCAAGGACTTCTTCGATACCGGTGCCTTTCCAACGGCCCGTTTCGAAAGCTCTGCCTTCACCTTTGAAGGAGATCGAGTCACCGGCCTGAGCGGCACGCTGACACTATTGGGTGTTCAGCAGCCAGTGGCACTGACAGCCAGCCACTTCAACTGCTATACGAACAAACGCATCCAGCGCGACGTCTGTGGCGGCGACTTCGAGGCCACGATCCAGCGCAGCCAGTGGGGCATGAACTTTGGGATACCCGGCATCCCGGATTCTGTTCGGCTGGAAATACAAATCGAGGCCATCAAGCAATAAGGCTGGTTTTGCTGCCTATGCGTGCTTCCTGGACACAGTTTTCTTCAGAACCTCATTCATCCGAGCCTGCCAGCCTGGACCATCAGCCTTGAAGGCGTCGATCACAGCCTCGTCGTAGCGGATCGTCACGGCAACCTTTGGGTGTCGAACGCCACTGAGGTCTGAATCACCACTTCTTTTAAATCAGCAAGCTGCAGAGAAGCCACCATTGAGTCTCGACCAACCTGGTCGTTGAGTTCTGAACTTTCCGGACTATCCGCCGCTAAGTTTTAAACTTTCCGAATGGATCAGCATGAACGGCTGGTTTCGGCGTGCAAGAGACAGTGAGCGCGAATGATCTTTTTTACTGGCCGCCGGGACATAACGTAAAGGTGGAGGTAGACGCCGACATCGTCATGTTTAGTCCTCACCGTGAACACACCCACGTCATTAATCACATGATCGAAAAAGTGAAAGGCTAAAAGCGGTGCAAGAAGTTTGGTGGGGGCGTCCTCGTATGCCGGGGATACGGCCATGAGCATAATACCGGGCACCGTCCCACCGGCGATATTGCATAACTTGAAGCACAACAAGGTGCTACATGAGCCATTGCAACTTTCTTATTTTCTGTCGAGTCACTCCCAGCCGTATTGTTGAGATGGGAATTCAGGAGGAGATATAGTGGCACATTCGCGCTTTGGCGGCGTTGTAATAGTGCCAACTGTTGACGGAAATGCATAAATGAATACTCAAGTACCGAATAGTAGACCACCGCGGACGTCGGTCAAGTCAGATGGGGCAACTTATTTTGGCAAGCCGGAGTCGGGATTCCGCGACCGTTTGTTCGTGATTATTTTTGAAGCCGATACGCGAGCTGGCCGGTGGTTCGATTTTGTGTTGATCGCAATGATATTGCTCAGTGTGACAGTAGTGATGCTTGATAGCGTTGACACGATAAACATACGGCATGGTGCAAGCTTATGGGCTTTCGAGTGGTTTTTTACCGTTGCTTTCACTATTGAATATATCGCCCGGCTGGCCTGCGTGAAACACCCGTTAAGGTACGCAAAGAGCTTTTACGGGATAGTGGACCTTTTGGCCATTCTGCCCAGTTATGCTGCTTTTTTCATCCCAGAACTGCACGCTCTCTTCGACCTGCGTCTGTTGCGATTGCTACGAATCTTCCGGCTTCTGAAGCTTGCTGCCTACATGGAAGAGTACGCGATGCTGGGCAACGCTCTATTGGCCAGCAAGCGCAAGATTGTTATATTTTTGTCGGTCGTTGCAATAATTGTAATTGTTAATGGCACGTTGCTTTATGTAATAGAAGGCGGTCCCGGCTCTGCCTTCAGCAGCATCCCCACCTCAGTTTACTTTGCCATCACCGCCGTCACGACTGTTGGCTTCGGAGATATAACGCCCCAGACGGATCTTGGAAGGGCGATCACATCAATCAGTATGCTTGTCGGATGGAGCATTCTCGCTGTTCCTACCGGAATCATCAGCTCGGAAATGACCGCTCAACGATTCATTATCCGACTGAATACGCGTACATGCCCTGAATGCCTTACGACTGGACTGGATGAAACGGCAAAGTTTTGCCGAAATTGCGGCACAAAGCTTCCTCCGTTCGCCCAAGATGGGAAATAGCCCCCAACGCGACTGCCTATTTCCAACAAGTCATGAGGCAACGCCGGCTGGGGGAGCGTCACTTCTACCCAAAGGGACTCTAACGCCAGCGGCAACATCCGACTGCGGATTCAACCGTAAGCAGTCAACATAGCTGGTCTGCCCCGAAAAGAGCATCCAAGCCTAGAAAACCACTAAAATAAGGTTTTCTTGAAGCCTACCTCAGTCCCATTTTTGACCGGGGGCCCGTATCAGCACTCGCTTTAGGTGTTTTTTGGAGTTCAGAACTGAGTGGCGGAAGTTCAGAACTCATGTCGAACGCCACTGAGGTCTGAATCACCACTTCTTTTAAATCAGCAAGTTGCAGAGAAACCACCATTGATTCTCGACCAACCTGGTCGTTGAGTTCTGAACTTTCCGGACTTTCCGCCGCTAAGTTTCAAACTTTCCGAATGGATCAGCATGAACGGCTACTTTCGGCTGCGGATTCAACCGGTGGATGCAACATACTAGACGCTACGTGAGCAGAAGGAGTGTCGCAGATGAAGCAGATGCCTCGAATCTACTACACAGAAAGCCAGAAAGCCCTGATGTGGGAGCGCTGGCGTAAGGGCGAATCGCTTCAACAGATCGCTCAGACTGTCAGAGTGGCTACTCGTAATGCGTCCACATTCTCAAAACACGGACGATACGTTCCTGGACGAACACCTCATACACCAATCGATGCTGGATATTGATTCTGCGGGAATAGGCACCAGAGAGATCACCGACCAGCTTTTCATAAGGCGGCGGGTTTTGCAACGGGTTAGCCTCCAGTATTCCAATCAGTGTTTGCACCTTAGTCTTGAAGCCAGCCGCAGCAACCTTTTTCGCATCCTTGAGCGCTGCATTTGCGTAGACGACCTGCCAAGTCACCAATCAAGCTCCTTGGCACTGCTTCCCAGGGGTTCTGCCATCCCTTTCTTGATGGAATCGCGCATGCCCGGCACGGAAGCCAGATACAGGGTTTCCTGGATGGCATCCCAATCTGTCTCGGAGATAAGTACCGCGCTTGAACGCTTGCCGGCAATTCGAATCGGCTGGTGAGACTCGGCTGTTTGGTCGATGAGGCGATAGAGGTTGGCACGTGCCTCGGTCGCAGTCATTGTTGTGGACATGGTACATCTCCTAAATACTGTATCGTACGTTTTTACGTACGCACAGTCAAGCACAGTGGTGCTTGTCAGAAGTCGACCCCTATGCGCAGGTCGCAACTATGTGCAGGAGGTTGGACGCGAACGGGGCTTCGGTAGGATTGGTGCGGCGCATATAGATACTGGTCGATGGCGATCTGGACATAGTTTCTGCTGAGGCGTGCACTGGTGACTTCACTTCTGGAGATCACCATGAGAATTCCTCGTCAATCACACATGGACATCAACCGTCTTGCTGATGGGCCGATTGGACCATACGTTGATGCGTTCAAGCAGTACCTGACCGAACGCCGGTACGCTGAACACACGGTCGCAAGCTATGTTGCCGGCATCACACATTTTGCGCGTTGGGCGCGTAGCAGACGCCTGCGACTGCCCCGGATCGACGAAGGAGCGATCACCGAGTTCCTCGACAGTCATCTTCCCAATTGCAAGTGTTCTGGACCCACGCGCCACGACCGCGGGGACCACAGCGCGGCGTTGGGCCACCTGCTTGTTGTGCTTCGCGTGCATGGTGCCATTGCGCCACCGGCCGTCGCCTCCACGCCAGTGGAGGCGGAACTGATCCGCTATGACCACTACCTGGAGCAAGTGCGTGGCCTGGCACCCAAGACCCGGGACATGTCGTTGCGTATTGTCGGGCGGCTGCTCGCCGCGCGCTTCGGTGGCGGTGCCATCGATATCCCAGCGATCAGTCCCGAACATGTCCGGCGTTTCTTCGCACAGCAAGCCGAGCTTTACAGTAAGCCCGCCAGTGCCGGGTCGGTGGTGGCATCACTACGAGGCTACTTTCGCTACCGGGCATCGCTTGGCGATCTTGTTCACGGTCTGGTCGGAGCCGTCTCCTACCCCGCCAACTGGTCGCTGTCCTCGTTGCCCAAGTCGTTGACGACAGAAGAGGTTGAGCAGCTGGTAGGTTCTCTTGGTCAACCGGGCCGCTCGATGCGGCGCGCCGATGCCATTGTGCGCTGCGCCCTGGATCTTGGCCTTCGCAGTGCAGAGGTGGCTCGGCTCGCTCTGAACGATATCGACTGGCGCGCAGGCACGATCACGCTACGCCGTACCAAGGGTCGGCGCGAGGATGTACTGCCACTGCCAGTGGCCACCGGCGAGGCCATCGCGGCATACCTGAAGCAAGAGCGGCCCATGACTAGCAACCGAGCTGTCTTCGTGCGCATTGTGGCGCCTCGCGATGAACCGATCGGCCCCGATCTCGTTCGCAAGACGATCCGTCAGGCTTATGAGCGCGCCGGATTGCCATACACGCGCTCGCATCTGCTTCGCCACACGATGGCCAACCGACTGCTGGCCGCTGGTTCGTCGTTAAAGGAGGTGGCCGATGTGCTGCGACACCGCTCACTAAACACCACGATGATCTACGCCAAGCTCGACAGTCGCAAGCTGGCTGAAGTTGCCTTGCCATGGCCGGGGAGCGCGACATGAGTATCTCCATTTCTTTGTCCTCGCACGTCGAGAAGTACCTGGTCGAACGCCGCCGTTTGGGGTTCTCTGACCGCAACGATGGCTATAGCTTGCGAAGCTTTGCACGCCATGTCCGAGCGGTCGGCCACCGTGGGCCGCTAACGACGGAGGTCATGGCCGACTGGGCTCGGCACGACAGCCACGCCAGCAGTGACCCCCATACCTGGGCCCGACGGCTAAAGAAATTGCGCACGTTTGCGCGCTGGCTGCAGCAGTTCGAGCCGCGCACCGAAGTACCCACCGACGCGATCTTCGGAAGTCTTCCTGAGCGACAGGCGCCACACATCTACAGCGAACAGGAGATCGTCGATCTGCTGGCAGCAGCGCGTCGGCTCGGGCCAGCGCCTGGGCTGCGCGGCACCGTCTTTGAGACGTTGTTCGGCCTGATCGCCTCGACCGGGCTGCGCATCGGCGAAGCATTGTCGCTGCGCAACCTGGATGTTGACCTTAATGCCGGGATGCTCAGGATCCATCGGACCAAGTTCGGCAAGTCGCGCCAAGTGCCCATGCACCCCAGCACTGTGGATGCTTTGCGTCGTTATCGCCGGAAGCGCGATCTGGCGGGCGAACCCGCTGCCGAAGATGGCGCATTCTTCATCGGCACAAGAGGTCGGCAGCGAGGCCTGCCGCTAGGAGACCGGCAGGTCCATCGCGTCTTCGAGGAGCTGCGCCAGCAACTGGGTGGGCGTAACCGCGGGACTCATCATGCCCCGCGCATCCACGACTTGCGTCACACGTTTGTCGTGCACCGCATCCTGCAGTGGCAAGCCACAGGCGTGGACATCGATCAGGCCATGCTGTCGCTGTCGACCTACGTCGGCCATGCGATGGTGACCAACACCTATTGGTACCTCTCGGCCGTGCCTGAGCTGATGGCACAGGCTGCGGGCCGCTTCGAGTCGTTCATGTCGCAGGCGGAGGTCAATCATGCATAAGGCCATCGCACCGAAGCCGCCGTCGTTCGCTGCCCTGATCCAGCAGTTCTTCACCGAGTACCTGGTCGCTCAAAGGGCCCTCAGTCCTCGCACGGTGGCGTGCTACCGAGATGCGTTGATGCTGTTCTTGGACTTCGCCAGTCACAAGTTAGGCAAGACGCCAACGGCGATGCGACTTGCCGACGTTCAGCCCGAGCTGATCTTGGCCTTTCTTGATCATTTGGAGTACGGGCGCAAGAACGCGATTCGTAGCCGCAATCTAAGACTTACAGCGTTGCGCGTGTTTCTGAAGTTCGCCGCTCGCCGCGACGTGACCTCGCTGCACGACATCGAGCGGGCACTGGCGGTGCCCATGAAGCGATTCGAACGCCCGATGCTGGGCTTTCTTACCCGAGAGGAGATGTTGGCGGTGCTCGGTCAGCCTGGCACGACTTGGTCATCGCAGCGCGATCATCTGCTACTGGCCATGATCTACAACACGGGCGCACGCGTCTCGGAGATCATTGGCGTTCGCGTGGTGGATGTTGTCTTAGAGGGTGGTGCCTGCGTTCATCTGCACGGCAAGGGGCGCAAGCTACGATCCATTCCGCTGTGGAACCGCACAGTCGTGGAGATCCGATCCTGGCTGCGACTGAACCCGACTTTGCGAGGCGATGCCGCCTTGTTGCCAAACCGAGACGGGCAGGCAATGTCCAGATCCAATGTCGCGCAGCGACTGGATCTCGCCGTGGCGCGGGCAGCCGTGCACGAGCCCAGCCTCTCGAAGAAACGCATCTCACCCCACACGTTGCGGCACACGAGCGCCATGCACTTGCTTCAGTCGGGCGTGCCCTTTAACGTCATCGCTCTATGGCTCGGACACGAGAGCACGACAACCACCCATCGTTACGTCGAAGCCGACCTCGCGATGAAGGAGAAGGCGCTTGGTCGGCTAAAAGAACCCGACACCAAGATGGGCCGTTACAAGGCGCCCGACTCGCTCATGCGATTCCTGCAGACCCTGTAACTATGCGCAGAAATCGCCGCCTCCCAGGGTTCCCCGCCATAGGGGCCGGCGTCATCCGCACCAGATCAACTGTGCATAGTTGCGACCTGCGCATAGGGGTCGCTATGGAGAGCTTTGCATAGCGACCCAAAGCAGACGGTCGAAAGATCACTCTGATCCTGAGGATTCTCCCGCTATTCCTTGTTGAAAGCGCTATTCATGGAGCGAAGCGAAACAGGCTACAGTGCATCAATCCTGAAGGCCACGACAACATTCACATCGCCTTTTCGGTCCCGTATGACCTGCATGAGGCTAAACATTGACTTTCGACTTGGCATGCGAAAACCATGACGCCGGCATCCACAACCCGGTGGGACCAGGTCATGGATGTCTGGCTATGAACAGTTAGCCGTCAGGTGATCACACTTTCCGTCTGTGGTTCAATACTGCTTCGCGAAAGGAGGCGTGGTGGGCGTCAATTGGAACCATGGGCTGATGAGATGGATGCCGCATAGGAATGCGGCAGGGGAGCTCTATCCCCTCAACCACTTGCACCCGTTCCGTTTCTCACTCGAGCTGGAGCGCGGCGCCGTGACAATCGCGGTCGCCTTCGCGATGCATTGCTTCACCAAAGATGCAGCAATGGCAGATCCCTCTGCTGACACGTATTCAGATGAACGGGAAACTCGCGCGTTTTGTTCTGATCGGTATCAGCTATCCAAGCTGCTGCCCGCACTGGTGAGAGGGCTGGCCTCTTCTGCCTGCCAGTTCGCCAAAGCCGATAACTATGTGGTTGTCGAGACGGCTGACCAAGAGGGAAATGCTCGGCTGTACGGCGTGTTCTTCAATGTGAAGAAGTGGAAAGCCGAGGATGGACCATGCGTCTTGCTGACCGTACAGAGCGCCTACCCGTTTAGCCCGTCAAAGCCTCAGCCAGGGCAAGGCAAGATTCGCTTCACTAGACTCATTGAGCTCACCCTGGACGGTGTCAAGCCTCAAAAACCTCGCCGCTAAAAAAACGAAGGCCCCATAGGGGCCCCGTAGTCTGGATTCCGTTGCCACCGCTTTTGGCAGTACCGATTGCTCGGCGGCAAGCGCTATTGTCGAAGACTCACCAGCTATTGCGCTTGAATTAATCTTAACTGATTCAAATTAATTTTTCAATGAAAAAGCGGTGAAAATCATTGCGCATTCATTGTTTGAGTCAACGGTCGTGATCGCGGTTTGGTTCACCTTTCGCCCCTGATAGGCCTCCGATCGGGATACGCCAGGCCTGCAGCGGTCGCGGCTAGCTGACGCCGGAAATGGTGTTCCCGCCATGTTTCTGAAAGGCAAGCCAGAGATCGACAATGATGTCGACGCACTTCTTGAGTCGTTCAAATCTGGGGCGACCAGAAATGCTGTCAAATTTCAAGGGAACGGTTTGTATGGAACGCTTGAGATCTGCCGTGTTAGAGGGGGAAAGTTCTCTCTCAACGCTGGCAATGCGGCTCTTATCTGTGCGCACGAAACAGTATCGGCACGACGTGAGTCCGTCCCATTCACCGGGACAACGGTCGACGCCTTTATTGATTTCTCTAAGTCCTCTCAGCTTGAACGCGCCCTCGCAATAGACGGCCGCATTCACCAGCCCATTGACTACATAGAGCAGCGATACGAACAAAATTCTGAACCGCACCTCAACCCCGTTTTCGGTTGGGAACCCGTGCCAGTGCTGCAAATAGCCATTTTTCGGAGTTCAAAACTGAGCGGCGGAAGTTCAAACCTCAGTGGCGTTCGACAACATCCCTCACCAAATGTAACTTCCCTACCCCTCCCTCTTGAAATCCCCGAGATCATCTCTATAATTAGCACTCGATGGGGTTGAGTGCTAACACATGCGCCGACTCCCGCATTTTTCAATTTCTCTTTACGAACAGGAGTTCCTCCATGGCACTGCGTCCTTTGCACGATCGCGTGATCGTCAAGCGTCTGGACAACGAGCGCACCACAGCCTCGGGTATCGTCATCCCTGAAAGCGCCGCTGAAAAACCCGATCAGGGTGAAGTCCTGGCAGTTGGTCCCGGCAAAAAGACCGAAGACGGAAAAGTCATCCCCGTCGACCTGAAAGTGGGCGACAAGGTTCTGTTTGGCAAATATGCCGGCCAGTCTGTCAAGGTTGATGGCGAAGAAGTCCTCGTCATCCGCGAGGAAGAAGTCCTCGCCGTGATCCTGTAAGCCTCCACACTGCTCATCTATACCAAGGAATTTCAACATGGCTGCAAAGCAAGTTTATTTCGGTGATGATGCCCGCACACGTATCGTGCGTGGTGTCAACATCCTGGCCAACGCCGTCAAGACCACCATGGGCCCCAAAGGCCGCAACGTTGTTCTCGATCGCTCGTTTGGCGCCCCCACCGTCACCAAGGACGGTGTGTCTGTTGCCAAAGAAATCGAACTGAAAGACAAGTTCGAAAACATTGGCGCACAATTGGTCAAGGAAGTTGCTTCCAAGACCTCCGACAACGCCGGTGACGGCACCACCACGGCCACCGTGCTGGCCCAGGCCATCGTCGAAGAAGGCCTCAAGTACGTAGCCGCCGGCATCAGCCCGATGGACCTGAAGCGCGGTATCGACAAGGCCGTCCTGGCCGCCGTCGACAGCCTGCACGCGCTGTCCAAGCCCTGCACCACCAGCAAGGCCATTGCCCAGGTGGGTTCCATTTCCGCCAACAGCGACACCTCCGTGGGTGAAATCATCGCCAACGCGATGGACAAAGTGGGTAAAGAAGGCGTCATTACCGTCGAAGACGGCAAGTCGCTGGACAACGAACTCGACGTCGTCGAAGGCATGCAATTCGACCGCGGTTACCTGTCGCCCTACTTCATCAACAACCCGGACAAGCAAGTTTCCGTCCTGGAAGATCCGTACATCCTGATTTTTGACAAGAAGATCAGCAACATCCGTGATCTGCTGCCGGTGCTCGAGCAAGTGGCCAAGTCCAGCCGTCCGCTGCTGATCGTGGCTGAAGACGTCGAAGGCGAAGCCCTGGCCACCCTGGTGGTCAACAACATCCGTGGCATCCTCAAAACCACCGCCGTCAAGGCGCCTGGCTTTGGCGATCGTCGCAAAGCCATGCTCGAAGACATCGCCATCCTCACGGGCGGCACGGTGATCTCCGAAGAAACCGGCTTGTCCCTCGAAAAAGCCACTCTCGAGCTGCTGGGCCAAGCCAAGCGCATCGAAGTCGCCAAAGAAAACACCACCATCATCGATGGTGCCGGTCAGGCCACCAACATCGAAGCACGCGTCAAGCAGATCCGTGCCCAGATCGAAGAAGCCACCTCCGACTACGACCGTGAAAAACTGCAAGAGCGCGTGGCCAAGCTGGCCGGCGGTGTTGCCGTGATCCGTGTCGGTGCTGCCACCGAAATCGAAATGAAAGAGAAGAAAGCCCGTGTCGAAGACGCGCTGCACGCCACGCGCGCTGCCGTCGAAGAAGGTATCGTCCCGGGCGGCGGTGTGGCACTGATCCGTGCCAAGGCTGCTGTGGCCAAGGTCAAGGGCGACAACGTCGACCAGGAAGCCGGCATCAAGCTGGTGCTGCGTGCCATCGAAGCCCCGCTGCGTACCATCGTCAGCAACGCCGGCGACGAAGCCAGCGTGATCGTCAACGCCGTTGAACAAGGCGAAGGCAATTACGGCTACAACGCCTCCACCGGCCAGTACGGCGACCTCGTCGAACAAGGCGTGATCGACCCCACCAAGGTGACCCGCACCGCGCTGCAAAACGCTGCGTCTGTGGCCAGTCTGCTGTTGACCACCGAAGCTGCTGTGGCCGAAATCGTGGAAGACAAACCGGCCCCCGCCATGCCCGACATGGGCGGCATGGGTGGCATGGGCGGCATGGGCGGCTTCTAAGCCATCTTGCTCAACCCTGCCGCAACCGGCACTTCGGTGCCGGTTGTTACCGGTTAAAAGCAAACCCCGCCAAGTGAACTGCACCCCAAAAGTTGGACACCGATCCAACCTTTGGGGTGTTTTTCATGACGAAGTACGATGAGCAATTCAA
>NZ_JBELOK010000012.1:0-94908 GCF_040276085.1 Castellaniella sp. FW104-7C03 | reverse complement strand
AAAGCTGCATCAGGAATCACCTGAAACCATAAGACGTGCCGCATGATTTACCGGACATCTTCGTTGACAAACACCGCACGCGAGTTTGCCTATACGCAATTCCACTCCCACAGGAATTGTGATGAACCAAACCTCCCCCCTCCGCACCACCTGCCATGTGGAGGTGCAGCATGGCTACCTGTTTGTCTGTCACCTGTTTGGCCTGATTGCTCCACGATGTGCGTTCGTGATTGACGATGTCGGCCACGTCGGCATCGCTTAACACGCCGCCAAACGCTGGCATCGGGCTGGGGTAGGTGACACCATCGATGGCCACGCCGCTCACGCTATGCAGGATGGCGCGGATGTGCGTGGTCGGGTCGCCGTCTGGATAGACTTTGTCAAAGATTGCACCGATCATGTGAAAGGCGCCCCCACCGAAGCCGCCATGCGTCAGATCCGACGCATGGCGGCCGCTTTGGGGTTGCCGACCTTACGCTTGGTGCAGATCCGCATCGGCCCCTTGCGTCTGGAAGACCTGCTCCCCGACACCTGGCGCTAAATCAAGCATTCTTAACATGACACGACACCGATACCCCATCCAGGCGCAGGACGTCGAATTCACCGCCATCCGCGCTCAAGGCGCGGGCGGCCAGAACGTCAACAAGGTTTCCAGCGCTGTCCACCTACGTTTTGACATCCATACGTCCATGCTACCCCACCTCGTCCGCGAACGATTGCTGGGCCTGCACGACCATCGCATCACGGCGGCGGGCATCATCGTGATCAAGGCGCAATCCAGCCGCAACCAGGCCCAGAACCGGCTGGAAGCGCTGGCGCGCCTGCAGGAAATGATTGACCGGGCCAGCGACGTCCCTGAGATCCGGCACCCCACACGGCCCACGCAAGGGGCCAGGCGCCGACGCCAACAGGCAAAAACCGAACGCAGCGCCCTTAAGCAACTGCGCACCAAGGTGACAGAAGGATGATCAAGGACACTGCGCGAGCGCACCACCTTGTGATAGTCGCACCCATGAGCGTACAGATGCCGCGATCAATTCAACGGTTTTCCGTTGGGTTTTTTGTTGGCTGGAAAGGCCGGCGCATGCCTGTTCTCCACGGATAAAATAGAGCCATTGCCGTCTATTGAAAGGAGGCCCACATGGCCACCCGCATCAAGATCGATTTCGTCTCCGATGTGTCTTGCCCCTGGTGCGCGGTGGGGCTGAGCTCGCTAGAGCAAGCCTTATCCAGGGTTGATGGCGAAATCGAGGCCGAACTTCATTTCCAACCCTTTGAACTGAACCCGGACATGCCCCCCGAAGGGCAGGATACCGTCGAGCGTCTATCGCGCAAGTACGGTATGACGCCGGAACAGGTTCGCCAAAATGGCGAAGCCATCACGGCACGGGGCCGTGAGGTTGGCTTCACCTTCAATATGGACAAGCGCACGCACACCTACAATACCTTCGATGCGCACCGGCTGCTGCATTGGGCCGGCCTGGAAGGCCATCAGCTGGCCCTGAAGCACGCGCTGTTGAAGGCGTATTTCACGGATGGCGAGAACCCCAGCGATCACGAGACCCTGATCAGGCTATGCCGCGAATCGGGGCTAAACCCGGATCGCGCACGCGAGATTCTGGCGTCAGACGAGTATGCAACGGAAGTGCGCGCCCGCGAACGCTTCTACACCCAGCAGGGTATCAACTCCGTCCCTCCCATTATCCTGAATGAGCAACATCTGATCCAGGGCGGCCAGCCCCCTGAGATATTCGAGCAGGCGTTGCGGCAGGTTGCAACATCAGCTCGCCCTTCTCTGTCTTGAGGACGAGCGCACCCTCATCATCAAAGGCAAAACCGCGGACACTAGACAAATACTGATCGACTGTATCGGCCTGTGTCATGTCTGCAGGCTCGCAGGCCATGCGTGTACTTGCCAGCTGTGAGAAGCTCAGGCCTTCGCCGCTAAGCGCATAGCGGCCCATAACACGGTTGCAGCCGTTGGAACCCGCCAAGCGATTGGCGGTCAGAAACTCAAGTGAAGCGTCGGAGGTCACAACCTTGCCGCCGATGGCTTTCAATTGCCAGCGTACGCCCTGCAGCAGGCGCGCGGGATTGCCGCCACAACCTTGCATAGACTGTCCATTCATAGTCAGGCTCACCATATAAGGGTGAGGCTGTCCGGTCATATTGTCTACACAGACCTGCGGGCTGATATCAAGAGACAGATTGGCTTTTCCTGATGCGGCCTGTACCCGCTATCCCGACCGCTGGCCTGTTGGCACAGGTACTCGTAGCCAAGTACGCCGACCACCTGCCGTTGTATCGCCAGGAAGGCATCCTTAGGCTTTATTCCCAATGCACGTAGGTTTTTGCTCCCCTAGGGGAAAGAAGAATATCGGCAGCTTTATGCTTTAATTTCCGGCAGTTTGTGCGAGGACATCAAGTTTGCCGACCCGGCAGACGTAGGTGGCTCCCACTCCGAGTTCCTGCGCACACAGTTTCGCGCGGTCGCCGCCGCCATTGGCATCACCTACGAGCAGTTGACTAGGGACTTGACCGGCGTGAACTACTCGTCTATCCAGACCGGAATGCTGGAATTTCTGCGGCGCTGCGAAAGTGAGTGGAAGGCAGTATCGTCGAAAGCATTGCCTGACCCGATAGTTCAATCACTTGATTGACAGCGTTAGCTGAAAGGAGTCCGCAGTCGCGGACTTCATCAATTGGCCCACGATGATTTCATACGTCTTTTTCTGGCTTTTGAATTCATACGTGTCATGGGCATCAACCAAATCCGGTACCGAGAAAATGGTGTTCCGGTCTTTGGACTGGATAGCGATACGAACGGATTGTCCCTTGCGGGCTGAAAAGCGAAAACATACCGTCGCATCGGGATCCACTGAACCCGAGATTTTGGTTGATGACGCACCTGCTTTGAATTGAATGGTTTTGCAGGGTGCATCGGCCCAGGCCAGCGATCCAAAGCTTGAAAAAATGACGGTTGCGAACGCAAAGGTCAATGAGTGCAGGAACACGTGTGCGCTGAGAATGGGTGCTGGTGCATTGCGATGATCCGCGGCAGGGGATTGGGCCATCTGTTCTTCATCACGCATGAGGTTTCCTCCGGAACAGGCAAGCCGCCATGATCAGCGGCATTTGCCTTGCCATTATTTGTCGGGCGCCGGCCACCACCAGGCTGCCGATGAGGCTTTGGATTCGGCGATCTCTTTGCAATAGTCCTTGTCCGCAAACTTGCCTTCCGCGTTTTGCACGCGCACATTGCGCCAGGCAGCGGTCACGTTCACATGCCCCTTAGTCTCTTTCACGGTGTAGTTTGCATCTTCCCTTTCCGCATACGCCCTGATGGGAGCCCCGGGCGGCTTCCCGTCTTCCAGTGGCCATGCGCAGACCATGGCGTAACGAGGCAAGTCGCCGACATCGATAGGCAGTTTCGTGGGTTTTACCGTTCGTCCGGACTGTGCGAACTGGATCGAGGGAAAATACGCCACATAATGTAGCAGCCTAACTTCGCCGGAATCGAACCAGCCAAATGTTGCGGTACCGCCGGCCGGCGCATTGTCGTCCGGCACGACAATGTGCGACGACAAACGAAAGGTATCGCTGGTCTGTATAGCGGGATGCTTCGTTTTCCAGTACGACACTATGAGATACATTTGCGCCCGTGGCTGGTATATGGCATGAGGAGAATCCCGCACAGGCTCGGCGCCATGTGCCGGTAAGCCGAGCATGGCCGGTGAGCACAACAGCAAAGCAGCCCAACGCGTTTTTTTCTTTGTATGTCTGGTTCCAGTTGGACGGAGCATTGCTTTCATGGCCATGCCTCACTGACGTTGATACAGCCAAATTACCGCTGGTAGACCAGGGGCGTGGGGAAGGTAGTGTTGCAGAATATCCCTAAGTTCTGCTATGGCATATCGGCCGAATGGAGGGCTGCTCCGTTGGCGGAATCTGCTAGGCTTGTTACCTCTAGAGGAGAACATCATGATTGAACCTCAAGATACTCAACCGGCTTCCCGCACGACGCGAAAAATCATTCATCATATTCTGTTATGTAGCGCTGTAATGGCTTGTATACCCGCGGCGGCTCAGGTTTCGCCCGGCCCCGCCTTGCGAGGCAAGGGAAACATGTCCGATGCTCAGCGGGAAGAAACTTCGCGAAAACTCAAGGAAGATCATGCCCAAAATAAAGCCCGGCGGCTGGAACTAAAAGAGCGCATAAAAAGAGAGAATGCCAAGCGGGGGATCGTTCCCTTGGGCGAAAGAATGAAGCCTGCCGGGTCGAATCCCGCACCTTCCCCAGGCAATCCAAATCCTGTGCGCAAGTAGCGGTCTATTCGCTGCCTCGGTGCTCCGACCACAAAGCCAGGTCCTCGGTGGAGGGTCAAGCCCACCGAGTATGATGATCGGCAGATCGCGCTGCCCCGACGCAGTGCGGCTACCAGTCTCGGCCTCACCCAGCAATCAACATGACCACCGACATCGATAACGCCAGCACAGCGATTGCGCGCGTACTGGCTGGCAGCCTGCAGGTGCTGACGTTTCCCAGCGCCAGCCACGTCTATAACCCACTGATCTACATGTGGTCGGCACACCGCGAGTACTTGCAGCGGTACGGCAACCGCGAAGGCCGGATCTTGCTGGTCGGCATGAACCCCGGCCCTTGGGGCATGGCGCAAACCGGCGTGCCCTTTGGCGAGGTTGCCATGGCCCGCGACTGGCTGAAGATCCAAACCTCCTTGGGTGGCCCGCTGCCCGACCAACACGACAAGTACCCGATTACAGGCTTTGCGTGCCACCGAAGCGAAGGCAGCGGGGATCGGTTCTGGGGATGGGCACAACGGCGCTTCGGCAGTGCCGACAAATGCTTCCAGGAGATCTTCATCTGGAACTACTGCCCCTTGCTGTTTTTGCGCAATAACCGCAACCTGGTGCCGGAACAATTGCACAAGGCCGAGCGCGAGCCCCTATTTGGCATCTGCGATGCAGCCCTGAATGCCGTGATTCACGCAATCAGGCCACGTGCAGTGGTGGGCATCGGACGCTTCGCCCACGGCCGCGCGCAGATCATCACAGGCAACAGCGTGCCCACCGTGTACCTGCTGCACCCCAGCCCGGCCAATCCCGCAGCCAACCAGGGCTGGGCCGACATCGCCGACCAAACCCTGGCGCCCTGGCTGTAACAAGGCGGCAGGTACTCGCCGGGAATTTTGCTGGGGGGTGCGATTCAGGCCACCACCCCTAGCTGCAACCCGGCCAGTCACTTCACGTTACGTACGCGGACACAGCCGATGCGCTACCGTCCGGCGAACACGCCCGGTGCGGCAATCATGCAGCATCGGCGCGACACACACCGCAGGTCTGCGCCCGACGATGCAGCAGCGCCAAGCCCTGAGCCGGCATCCAACATGCTCGCATTGGATGCCGGTTTTTGCTGCAGAATGCTGGTTTTATATGGATAATGGGCGCCATGATGGATACTCCAGACACCACACTGCCTCAACTATCCCCCACCGGCACGCCCCTCTATGCGCAAGTCAAGCATGCTGTCCTGAACACACTGGCCAGCGGTGAATGGAAGCAGGGTGAAGCCATCCCATCCGAGAAAGTATTATCAGACCGCTTTCGGGTCTCGATTGGCACCTTGCGCAAGGCGATTGGTGAACTGGTCGCCGAGAATATCCTGGTGCGCCACCAGGGCCGCGGCACTTTTGTAGCCATCCACACGCGCAATCAGCATTTCTTCAAGTTTTTCAGAGTGGTCGCACATGACGGCACCAAGGCCTATCCCACTACGCAACTGCATCGGTTTCGACACCTGCGCGCCAATAAAGAGGCACGCGAGAAGTTGCAGCTGGGTGCCGGCAGCTACGTCTTCGAGTTTCTAAATATCCTCAGCCTTGAGGGCCACAAAACCATTATCGACGTGATCACGGTGCCCGAAACCTTGTTTCGCGGGCTCACGGCCGAGCAGTTGCACGCACGACAAAGCACGCTGTACAGCTTTTACCAGAATGTATACGGCATCAATGTCATCGCGGCTACCGAACATCTGCGCATCGTAACGGCTTCGCAAGAATTTGCCGACTTGTTGGGCCTCAGCCTGCCACATCCGCTACTGCAAATTCGTCGGGTAGCATATTCCTATAATGGCCAGCCCATCGAATGGCGGCTCTCGCACGTGAATACAGATGCCCACGATTACGTCGGACTCGATCACGAATCCCACACATAGTCGGACGCCACCAGCCACCTGCCAGAGACGTACCGTTACGCACCCCACCCCCCGCCAATCGCGCGAATAAGCTCGACCACCGTCCGGACCCGTTCGCCATCAAGTTGTACCGCCGCGCGCCGCTGCTGCAACACCACGCGATCCGCGTCAATCACATCCAGATAGCTTACTGAACCCTCGCGATACTGAATCTGCGACAGGCGGGCCGCCCGGGCGGCAGATTGCACTGCGGCATCCTGCACATCGGTTTGCTGCCCCAAAACACGCAGGCTCGACAAACCGTCCTCTACGTCCCGAAACGCACCCAGCACCGTCTGGCGATACGCCGCAACATCCTCTTCATAGCGAGCACGTGCAAGATCCACACCCGCCTGTCGCTGGCCACCGTCAAAAATTGGCAAGGACAGCATCGTGCCAACCAGCGGCCCCAGCAGGAATGTCCGGCTGGACCATTGAAGCAGATCCCCCAGCTCTGAGGACTCATATCCCATCGCGCCCGTCAGGCTCAATCGCGGGAAAAACGCCGCACGCGCTGCGCCGATACGCGCATTGGCTGCCGCCATGGCCCGTTCGGCTGCTGCAATGTCGGGGCGACGTTCGAGCAAAGACGAAGGCAGTCCAGCAGGGATTCCCACCGCCACTCGTTCCAGCGTATGGGCCGGCAAGGCAAATTCGGCGGGTGTCTTGCCCAACAACACGGCCAAGGCGTGCTCGGCGACCGAGCGCTGACGTGTAATCCCCAGAGACTGCGCCTGGGTTGCCGCCAGTTCGGATTTGGCACGTGCCACATCCAGCTCGCTGATATCGCCCTGCGCATAGCGGTGCTCCACCAGATCCAGGGTCTTGCCGCGCAACTCAACGGTGCTGCGATAGAGTGCTTGTTCAGTATCCAGCCGGCGAATCAGGAAATACGCCTGTGCAACATCCGCTTGTAAAGCAAGCTGCACGGATCGGAACAAGGCCTCTCTTTGCTGTGTATCGGCTGTGGCTGCATCAACGGTAGACGCAATCCGTCCAAACAGATCGGCTTCGTAGGAAATGCCTGCCTGTGCGCGCCACAAGGTAAGCGGCGGATTAGGTGTCTCTGCAGACAAACCCCGGGAGGCGTTTGAAGCCCGCTGACGGCTTGCCCCAAAACCGGCATCCACCCGCGGCAACCACTCGGCACTCGCCCCTTTCTGCAAGGCACGCGCCTGGGTGACGCGGGCGGCAGCCGCCTTCAAGTCTTGATTGGCCTCCATGGCTTGCGCTTGCAAAGCATTCAGCTCGGCATCGTTGAATATTTCCCACCATCGGCCGCGCGTCATCGCATCCGCGGGCTGTGCCGCCTTCCAGCGTTGGGCAGCCTCGGGCGAAAGCGTAGCCTCTTTGAATGCAGCAGGCACCTCGACGGATGGCCGCTCATAATCCGGCCCCACCGCGCAGCCTGCCAGCAACGCGGCCAAAAACACGGGCCCAAGAACAGTTCGTAAATATGTTGTCATGGAAATTCTCGATTACTCTGCATGGATGGCCAGCGTGGGCGCCTCATGCGCCGAGGCCGAATGCAGGCTGCGACGCCCCAGCGAGCGCAGCAAGACATAAAACACCGGTGTCAGGAACAAGCCGAACAAAGTGACGCCCAGCATGCCGAAGAACACGGCAATCCCCATCGCATGGCGCATCTCGGCGCCTGCACCCACCGATGTCACCAGGGGCACAACACCCATGATGAATGCAATGGATGTCATCAGAATGGGGCGCAAACGCAGGCGGCTTGCTTCAATGGCTGCCTTGATGGTTGGCACGCCCTGCAATTCCAGTTCACGTGCAAATTCCACAATCAGGATGGCGTTCTTGCAGGCAAGGCCAACCAGCACCATCAGGCCGATCTGCGTAAAGATATTGTTGTCGCCCCCGGTCAGCCACACGCCGGTCAGGGCCGCGAGAATGCCCATAGGCACGATCAGGATGACCGCCAAGGGAAGCGTCAGACTCTCATACAAAGCCGCCAGCACCAGAAACACCAGCAGCACACTGATGGGGAACACCCAGAGGCCTGAATTGCCCGCAATAATTTGCTGATAAGTCAGATCGGTCCACTCGAACTTCACGCCGGCGGGCAAGGTGGTTGCCGCAATACGTTCGGCGGCAGCCTGCGCCTGATCCGACGAATACCCCGGCGCCGGCCCACTGTTGATGTCGGCGGCGGTATACCCGTTGTAGCGCACCACCATCTCGGGCCCAAAGCTGGGTGTCACCTCGACCAGCGACGACAGCGGCACCATCTCGCCCGAACGGCTGCGCGTCTTGAGATGCAGGATATCTTCGGGACGAGACCGGTACTGCGCATCCGCCTGCGCCCTAACCTGGTACACGCGCCCAAACCGGTTGAAGTCATTGACATACAACGACCCCAGGTAAATCTGCATCGTGTCGAACACATCCGTAATCGGCACACCCAGCTGTTTGGCCTTGGTGCGATCCAGATTCACATCCAGCTGCGGCACATTGATCTGATAGCTGGAAAAGGATGGTCCCAGCTCAGGCGTCTGGCGTGCCTTGGCGAGAAACGCCTGCGCAGCCTCATCCAGCTGTGCGTAACCTACCCCGGCACGATCCTCGATCTGCAGCTTGAAGCCACCGACCGTGCCCAGGCCCATGACCGGCGGCGGTGGAAAGACGGCAATGAATGCGTCCTTGATTCCCGAGAATTGCTGGTTCAGGCTGGCCGCGATGGCATTGGCTGACAGCGCGGCATCGCGACGATCCGCAAATGGCGCAAGGGTCACGAAGACAATCCCCGCGCTGGAACTGTTGGTAAAGCCATTGATGGACAGGCCCGGGAATGCAATGGCGTTCTCCACACCGGGTTGCTTCAGGGCAATGTCGCCCATGTCGCGAATCACCTTGTCGGTGCGATCCAGGGACGCGCCATTGGGCAGCTGAGCAAAGCCAATGAGGTACTGCTTGTCCTGGGCCGGCACAAATCCCCCAGGCACGAGATACGAGATCCCGATTGTCAGCGCCAGCAAGACGGCGTAGACCCCCATGAAAGACGCCTTGCGGGAAACCACACCCGATACCCCACCGGCATAGCGATCAGAGGCTCGGCCAAAGAAATGATTGAACCGCCTGAAAAAGCCGCCCAGAAACCGGTTCATGGTGCGCGTCAGCCAGTCGGGAGCCTCGCCATGCCCCTTGAGCAGCAATGCGGCCAGCGCAGGCGAAAGCGTGAGCGAATTGAATGCCGAAATCACCGTCGAGATGGCGATAGTCATGGCAAATTGCTTGAAGAACTGGCCGCTCAGGCCCGTCATGAAAGCCAGGGGCACGAATACGGCTACCAGCGTCAAGGCGATTGCGATGATGGGGCCACTGACCTCGCGCATGGCGCGATAAGTGGCGTCGCGTGCAGACAGGCCCTCGGCGATATTGCGCTCGACGTTCTCGACCACCACGATTGCGTCGTCAACCACAATGCCAATGGCAAGCACCAGACCGAAGAGCGACAAGGCATTGATGGTGTAGCCAAACGCCAGCATCAGCGAGAAAGTGCCCACGATGGAAACCGGCACGGCCAGGAGCGGAATAATCGATGCGCGCCAGGTCTGCAGAAAAATGATCACCACCAATACCACCAGGGCGATTGCCTCTAGCAGGGTATGGATGACTGCCTCGATACTCGAGCGCACAAACTGCGTGGGGTCGTAAACGATGTTGCTTTCGATCGATGAAGGAAAATCAGCCGACAGCTCCTTCATGGCGGCACGCACCTGATCAGACACGGCCAGCGCGTTGGCACCCGGCGACTGCATGATGGCCATCCCCACTGCAGGCTTGTTGTCCAGCAGAGAACGCAAACTGTATTGGGCCGCATCAAGCTCCACACGCGCCACGTCGCCCAGGCGTGTGACCCCGCCATCCGCCGAGGTCTTGAGGATAATGTTGGAAAATTCATCGGCGGTCTGCAAGCGGCCGTGCGCATTGACTGACAGCTGCATGGGCACATCGGCCAGGCTGGGCGATGCACCGATGGTGCCCGCCGCCACCTGCACATTCTGCTCGCGAATGGCCGCAACCACATCGCTTGCGGTCAGGCCACGCTGTGCGACTTCCCGCGGGTTCAACCAGACACGCATCGCGTAGTCGCCGGACCCCCATATCTGAACTTCGCCCACACCTGGGATGCGTGAGAGCCTGTCCTTGATATTGAGCACCGCGTAATTGCGCAAATAGGTGATGTCGTAGCGATTGTCAGGCGAGAGCAGGTGCACCACCATGGTCAGTGTGGGCGAGCTCTTGACTGTTGTCACCCCCAGCCGCTGCACTTCCTCAGGCAGTCGGGGCAAGGCTTGGGAAACCCGGTTTTGCACCAGTTGCTGAGCCTTGTCCGGGTCGGTCCCCAGCTGGAAATTCACCGTAAGTGTCAGGTTGCCATCGCTATTGGCCTGCGACTGCATATAGAGCATATGCTCTACGCCATTGATGGATTCTTCGAGGGGCGCAGCAACTGTCTCTGCAATAACCTTGGGGTTGGCACCGGGATACTGTGCATGCACCACCACCGAGGGGGGTACTACCTCTGGATACTCGGAGATCGGCAATTGAAACATTGCCAGGCCACCGGCCAGCAGGATCAGGACCGACAGCACCCCGGCAAATATCGGTCGATCAATAAAGAACTTTGAAATATTCATCAGTTATCAACCCGGTGATCAGGAGTGGGCTTTGGACGCCGTCGCAGTCGCCTCAGGCGCCGACGAAGCAAGCTCCGGCTGGCCGGATGCCAGTACGGGTTGCGGCGTTACGGGATCACCCGGCCGGACGCGCTGCAGGCCGTTGACGACAATGCGCTCACCCACCTTCAGACCCGATTCGACAACCCGCTGTCCGCCCCCGCCCGCACCCAGGTGCACCTCGCGATAAGCCGTCTTGTTGTGCTTGTCGACCACCAGCACGAAACGCTTGTCCTGATCTGTGCCAACCGCCCGCTCATCAATCAATACTGTTGGACGGGGCGCGCCACCGCCCAGCTGGATCCGGGCGTACAGGCCCGGCACCAACGCGCCGTCTGCGTTATCAAACACCGCCCGCACGCGGATCGTGCCCGATGAGATATCAAGATGGTTATCAATGGACACCAGGCGGCCGTTGCGCGGATACCCGTCCTCGCCGGTCAGGCCCATCCGGATCGGTATCGACTGCACTCCTGTCTTGCGGGCCGGATTCACAACCTTCAGAAAGCTTTGCTCATCTACATCAAAAGAGGCATACATATGAGACATCGACACCAGCGAGGTCAGGGGCGCTGCCTCAGCCCCCGCCGTCACCACATTGCCGACGGTCAGGGCCGCGCGTGATACCCGACCGGCAATAGGCGCCACGATGCGGGTATGCTCCAGATCCAGCTCAGCCGACTCCAGCACTGCCTGAGCCGCCAGCAAGTTGGCGGCCGCGCCCCTCGATGCATTGCGTTTTTCCTCATAGTCCCGCTTGGCGATGGCATTGTTTGCCAGCAGGCGCTTGCCCCGTGCCAGGTCGGACGCCGTGTAGGCAGCTCGCGCACGCGCGGCAGCCAAGTCGGCTTTGGCGCGATCCACCGCGGCCTGGTAGGGACGCGGGTCGATGGTGAACAGCGGACTGCCCTTTTGCACAAAGCTGCCGCCGGTAAAGTGCACGGCAGTCAGGGTGCCGGACACCAGGGGGCGGATGTCCACGTGCTCAACTGCTTCAAGCCGGCCCGAATAATCGTGCCAATCCGTCATCATCCAGCTGCGAACCGTGGCGACATCAACCGCCGCTGCCATGGCAGTTGAGGGGATCGCGGCCCGGGCTGTTTCGGCGCGCAGATAAAAGGCCGCAATGCCGATAGAGGCAAGCGCCACAGCAATAACCGCCTCAGCGTATCGATTGGATTTTGAAAGCATGATGGTCCTTGGGTGGCGCGTAGAAAAACGCACCATATGCATGAGAGAAAAGTTGGCGTATTATTGATTGTTTTGATAAACAGATAAATATCTGTTTTCCGACAACTTAATTCGGAATATGCAAATAATGGATCGCTTTCAAGCCATGCAAGTGTTCACCCGCGTCGTCGAAGCCAACAGCTTTACGCTGGCTGCCGACACACTCGGGCTCCCGCGCTCAACCATTACAACCACCATTCAGGCACTCGAGCGCCAGCTGAAATCCAAGCTGCTGAACCGCACCACCCGGCGCCTGAGCCTGACACCCGACGGCGCTGCCTATTACGAACGCTGCGTGCACATCCTTGCCGACGTAGAGGATGCCGAGGCCTCGCTGCACGACACCACACGCGGCCCACACGGCCGCCTGCGCATCGATACGCTTCCCTCGATCGGCCGGCAGATCCTGATCCCCGCGCTATGCGACTTTCACACGCGCTATCCCGACATCGAACTGGCCATCGGCATGAGCGACCGCCCCGTCGACATGGTGCAAGAAGCCGTAGACTGCGTGGTTCGCGTGGGAGAGTTAAAGGGCTCCACCCTGGTTGGCAAGCGCATCGGCACCCTGGAGATCGTTACCTGCGCCGCACCCTCGTATATCGAGCGGCGTGGTGAACCAAAAACACTCGAGGATCTGGAACAGCACCAGGCCGTCCACTATTTCTCCAGCGCAACAGGCAAGACGATCGAGGAGTGGAACTTTTTGGTCGACGAGAAAGCCGTTGACGTGAGCATCAGCAGCATCATTTCGGTCAACGACTCAGATGCCTACCTGGCGTGCGGGCTGCAAGGCATCGGCATGATCCAGTTGCCGCGCTACATGGTCACCCCTCATCTGCAAACTGGCGCCTTGCGCGAGATACTGGCGCCATGGGCGCCTGCACCCATGCCAATCTCCGTGGCGTACCTGTACAACCGGCACCTGTCACCCAAAGTACGCGTCTTTGTCGACTGGGTTACCGAGCTATTCCAGCACTGCCCACGGATGAGAGACTGCACCGGTGGCAAAGGTTTCAGCCCCGAATGCGCCTTTGCTTCACACACAAAGGGCAGTGCCAGCATCCGGGATTTTCTGGTACACGGCAACGTCGAGGAAACGACTTTCTAGCGTGTACCAGAGGGGCGCGCCGCCACATCACCCGTGCGGTACAAGCGCGTACCAAGCAGGGCGGCCGCCGCCAGGCACATCAGCCCTCCTCCGTACCAATAGCTTGCAGTGGTCAAGCCCAGGGTATTGACCAAAATACCTGCAATGATGACTGGCAGACTGAACGACAGATAGCTCAGGATGTAGAACGCCGCCATCAGGCCGGCCCGCTCGTGCGGCTGTGCCACAGGCAGCAAGGTTCGTAGGGCACCCAGAAACCCCATCCCGAAACCGGTGCCTGCTAATACGGTGCCTATAAAAAGCAACCCTACGGAGCCCGCATGGATGCTGCCCAGCGTGATCCCGATGCCCAACAGCAACATGACTGCGCTAAACCGAACCATGCGCTGCGGCTGCCAGGCGCGCAGCACCAACGTGGTGATTGCGGCACTCGCAGTCAAGGCGAACACCATCACGCCCCCCACGACTGGAGCATCCATGCCCGAGATTTGCCGGGTTAGCGTCGGCCCCAGCGATAAATAGAAACCACCCAGCGCCCAAGCGGCAATATCGATGGGAGCAACCAGCCACAGCACGCGCCAGGCATGTATCGGAACTGTGATGGTGGGACGCATCGCGGCCAATAATCCGGGGCGCCTGCCGGCGGTCTCTGGCAGAAAACAGGCTATCAGGGCCAGGACGATCAAGATGGCAGCCAGCACGATGAAAGTCAGCTGCAGCGGTGCTGGAGCATACTGGATGAGTACGCTGGCCCCCAAGGCTCCAAATGCGAGTCCAACCATGGGAGCAACGCTATTGACCAACGGGCTGCGTTGCCGGTCGAGATCGACCAGCCCGGCCGCCAGCGCACTGGTAGCTGCCCCTGTGGCCAGACCCTGCAGCAACCGAGCCGCGATCAGGGCCGGAACATCTGCCGCAGTCAAAAATATCCACATGGATACCGCATCCAGCAGCAACGCCCCAATGATGACCGGTCGACGGCCAATGTGATCTGATACAGAGCCGAGCACCAACAAGGCCAACAGTACGGATGCGGCATAGACGCCAAACACGACCGTCAAAGTGATGGCTGAGAAGCCCCAGTGTTCCCGGTAGATACCATACAGCGGTGTGGGCGCACTGGAGGCTGCCATGAGCGTGAGCAGGATCAGCCCCTGCAGCCACAAGGCCCATACTTCGTTCATTGCTTGTAAACGGGTCTGGATGCCTGACCTGGTAAAGGTGGAGCAGCGTGTTTCCATCATACTTTCCAGTTAATGCAAAATATTTGCGTTAACGGATTGTGCACCTGCATCGTCCTTAAAGCAAATAATTTGTGTTAACGTGAAGCCATGGCTATACGAGAAGGCTCCCGCCCCGGTGGTCGCAGCGCACGCGTCCAGGAATCGGTTCATCAGGCTGTCCGTGATCTGCTTGCAGAACATGGCAGCCCCAACTTTACCGTTCCGATAATTGCTGCCAGGGCCGGCGTCACCGCATCAACGATCTACCGCCGATGGGGAGACTTGTCCCAACTGCTTGCAGACGTTGCGGTCGAGCGTCTGCGGCCAGACGGCGAGCCCCTGGACACAGGGCATGTAGAAGCCGACCTCCGTGCATGGGCCGAGCAATTCTTCGAAGAAATGACATCCGCTCCGGGCCGGGCCATGGTGCGCGATGTAATGGCCTGTGCGGCTCAAGGCGGCTGGCAGAGCCAGTGCTCCAGCTATACCCAAACCCAGATACAAATCATCCTGGATCGCGCCGCCCGGCGTGGTGAGCGCGCACCCGATCTGGAACTCATCATGGATCGCTTTGTGGCACCCGTCATGTACCGCATCCTGTTCCAAAGCAAGCCCCTGACCCTGGAAGGCGCACGCACACTGATTGACTCGTGCCTATCGGAGCGCAAGGCTACATAACAACCATGACCCCACCCGGCCAACCCCGCAGCCCCAACCGGGGCTGGGCCGACATCGCCGACCATACCCTGGCGCCCTGGCTGTCATAACGCGGTAATTTATCGACGCAGCAGCGATTGCACCTGCTCCGACAGCGCGATCCGCCTGTTGTCAGCAGTCCGATTTTCTAGTTGCCTTTTTGTTAGAATCCTAACTTTTTGTAACTTACAAATTGGACATTATGAATAAGCGTGACTAAAACCGTACTGGTGGCAACGGGCTGCCTGCTGCTTCTTTCCGGTTGCGAAACAACCAACTCCATTCCGTACAAAGCCTCCACCACCAACGTCATCTCCATCCAGCAAAACCTGAAATCCACGGGAAAGACGGTAAACGTCGGCTCGATCGCCCTGGCTCCCGGTGTGGACGAAAGCCTGATGTGCCGCATGAACGGGACGGTGAAAGTTGCACCTGGAAAATCACTTTCCCAGTACATCAAAGAAGCATTCCAGGAAGAGCTGTTCTTGGCCCAGGTTTATGAGGCCAACGCACCAGCAACAATCAATGGCCGCCTGGATGCCGTAAGCTTCAGCTCTGTCTCACCAGCCAGCTGGAACATCACCATGCAGGTGAGTTCAAACCACTCCGCCGGCTACGCGGTATCCATCAAATACCCCTTTGCAACCAGCTGGACAGCGTATTCCGCTTGCAAGAACGTGGCAGACGCTTTTGGGCCTGCAGTGCAAGAACTGCTCAAGCAAGTTGTCACGAATCCGCAGTTCCCCCAGCTCGCAGGTTCGTAAACACAAATATCCAGGGCAGGCGCAAGCTTGCCTTGGATATCATCCCCACAAGTCGGCAAATCCATCGATTGCCCTTTGCTCTCTATGCGGTAGAGACTATGCCCCGGAGTATGGCCAGGCGCCGTGATTTCAAGATCACCGAGTCGATAACGATAGATGCCAGTTTGCTGCGGTGAGGTAGCGACATGAACAGCCCGTGCCCACATGTTTCCCCAAAAATAACCCTACTGGCATATATAACCAAACAAGAATTGATTGTGTAAACTGTATCAATCGTAAGTAAATATATTTCTTGGGGAAACACATGCACGGCAAATTTTGGGCGCGCGTAGGGGCGCTGTGTCTCAGTGTGTTGCTGCTGACCGGGTGTGCGGGCACACGCACGGTTAATCAAGACGCCGCAGCCAACTATCTGGCGCAGTCCGACTACAGGGCTTACGCGCAGCAATACCTTAATCCGGTTACGGGAGATCCCAGCTACGATCCCGAAAGTTTGTTGGACGCCCTGGAAGCCGGCAAGGCCTTCAATGATGCCGGCATGTGGGCACTCAGCCGCGATGCCTTTGACGCCGCCGCCACCCAACTCAACTGGAAAGAAGACACCGTCGACACGCCAGCTGAAGTCGCCAATCTGTTGGGCACAACGCTAACCAGCGATGCTTTTGGTGCGTATCAGGGCAAGATTCACCAGGGCGTCCTGATTGATTACTACCAGGCCATCAACCACCTGATGCTGGGCGATGAAGCCAATACCCGGGTAGACCTTAACCGCTTGCAGGTGCGCCAGGGCAACGCGGAAACTCAACTGAAGGCTTACATCAAAACGGTCAATCAAACCTCCAAAGATGGCTTACGCGACGACAACAACGCTGGCGCGCGCGAAAGCCTGAGCGAAATCGGCCCCAAGATCGCGGACGGTATCAAGGATTTACCTAGCGGTCTAAAGAAGTCAAAAATCCGTCTAGCTGCCGGCGATGTCATGAGTGCGGTGTTCCGCGCCACGTCTTCAGCACAGTCCGATAAACGCCAAAGCCTATCGCGCAATATGCTGAAAAGCGCCAACACATCCAGCGCGACACGGGGCGGTAACGCTGTCATTGCTTACCTGAACCGCGAACTCAAGCGCAACAAAGGTGCTTTGGACAATAAAGTCATCCTCGTCTACGAAGACGGCATCGGCCCCAGCTTAAAAGAGTTTCGCCTGGATCTTCCCCTGTTCATCGTGACCAACAAAGTAACGTACACCGGTATTGCCCTGCCGCAGTTTGTGCCAGGCCACGCGGCCTTTGGCAATCTGAAGGTCGGCGCAGGTAAAACGCAACAAGAAACCGCCACCCTAACCGATATCAACGAGCTAGCTGCCCTGGAATTCGATGCAGGCTACAAGGGAGTGGTGACCAAGGCCGTCATTTCCACCACAATCAAAACGGCTGCGCAGGCCGTCATCAATCACCAGATCGACGAGCAAAAGATGGATCCCTTGGTTGGCTCTCTGCTGAAACTGGGTACTGGCGCTGCTCAGTATGCCCTGACCAAGGCGGATACCCGCGCCTGGGCCAACCTGCCTAATACCATCCAAATGGTGGTGGTAGACCGGCCTGCTTCTGGCAACCTGCAATTAACCGGCCCACTAGGCCAGCCCGTGGCCGATCTCTCCATCGAAAAAGACATCAATACACTTGTGCTGGTCAAAGCATCTGGCACCTCCGGAAAGCCAGCCGTGTATGTCCAGCCGCTGCCAGCGCAGAAGATGGCGCCCCCACTAGAGGCGGCACCATCTGCCCCATCCATCCAGAAAACCTAATATGAAAAAAACCAAATTTTTGATCGGGGTGTGCTTATCACTGAGTGTGACAGTTGCCGCCAGCGCCCAGACGTCCCCACGAGTGGTGACCTGCGACACCACCGTCGCCCCACAGGCTTTGTTACAAGTGCAGGACGAGGCAAGCAGTAAAGGGGCTGTGGTGCAGAACGCCACGCTGGTCACCCTGGCCAGTGGCATGAAGGCCGTGCAATTTTCCGTACGCAATGCCCGTAACCCGAACCCCTTTAACACCATACTCAAGGTTCACTACACCATTCACTGGTCCGACGACTGTGGCCGTCTGATCACCACGGGCGCACAGGTCTCGGATGGCTTGATGCTGGACGCCAACCGCCAGGAAATTGTCCAGTCTGTTGCCATGGATCTTTACGCCACCCACGCCATGTTGCGCATCACAGTAGAAAACTAAGCTTCAGGAAAGATCATGAAAAAACTCCCCCTTGTTGCCGCAATGGTCCTGGCCCTAGCCGGCTGCCAAACCATACCGGTTGTATCCAGTAACCCGAATGCCGAATTCAGCCGTACAGGCAAGCCGGGCATGGTGTCTTTTGGGCTGCAAAGCACGGATTTTGAATATGCAGCCAAAAAAGCCGTACAGGAATTCCTGGAGTCTCCTTATGCCCAAAAGCCAGGTGGTGGCCGTTGGGTGGTGCAAATGGGTGAAGTCATCAACGACACTACATTCCGCATCGACACTGCCAGCATGACATCTCGCATGAAGCGCAACATGACCAAAACACGGCAGTTTATCTTTACTGGGGCTACAGGCACCGAACGCACTCGCTTTGTGCAAGATTCACGCCAGCTCAGTAAATCCAAGATGTTCAAAAAATCTACCGTCGCGCGTAATGGCACCGTGGTTGCGCCCGATCTAGAAATGCTGGGTACGATTCGCCAGCGAACCCTGGTGGATGGCAGCGGCAAGCAGCAACAACTGGAATACGAATTCGACTTCCGTGTAGTCGAACGCGATACAGGCCTGGAAATTTTCCAGTCGTTTATCCCCATCGAAAAGCTGGGATCCAACCAAAATTTTGCGTGGTAAGAGAGCCATATGTTTAAGTTAAGCCCGATCATGGCCGCCCTTTGTTTAGTGGCCGCCCAAACCAGTGTTGCCCAAAATACGGCACAACCGGCGGCGGTACAGCCTCCAGCCACCAGCCTGGCGCAAGCAGGCGACGTCTCTACCCCAGTCGCGCAGGCCCCTGAGGCGTTGCTGGAAAAAGCTACGCCAGCTGATGCCATGCCCAACGTACCGACACAAAGCCACAACGATTGGGTCGCCCAATTTGAACAAGAGTTTGGCCAATCCACGGGCAGAGCCATGAATGGCCGAGTGTTTTATTCGGGTAGAGCCACCATTTCTGCCGATAGCGCCGCTGACCCACACTATGGCACCCAGTTAGCGCTAGCCTACGAACGCGCAATGTTCGACTTGCAAGCGGATTACATCCTGCAAAACTACGGCCGTTTAAAGTCTGCAGCAGTACGCACAATCTTTGACAACCAATCCAGCGACAAAGACGCGATGGATCCAGTTGAGCTGAACCAGGCCCTGGAGGCCGGCGGCAGTAAATTGGAAGCCTTGCTCGACAAAGCCCTGATGTTGGCGGATAAAAAACTAGACAACGCTTTGGTAGAAGAAGGTGTCCCTGCCGATGATATCCAGAAGATGTCAGTCGAGCAGAAAAAGAATCTGTACAAAGACAATTTCAATAAAAAAATCATCAAGTCAGCCTACCAAAACATGCAAGGGTTGGTGCCCGTTAAAACCCGGATCGCTCCGGCCGAAGCCAATGGCAAAAAAACCATGGAGGTCGGTGTGATTGCAGTGCAATCAGAAAAAACCCGCCAGTTTGCCAAAGACATTGCTCGCAAACGGCCCACGCTGGTCAAAGGCAGCCCCAAATTATTAAGTGATGTTTTGCCAGCACGCCAAGCGGGCTATCTAAACGAAATCGGCCTGCGCTACGTGTACGATGAATCCGGCCAACCCATGCTGCTAGCCTATGGCCGCACTTCAGTTCCCATGGATCCCAACTGGAGTGCATCGCGTGCCATGCGTGCCCAACAGAATGCCCAGAGCATCGCCCAGGCCATGGCTGAAGCTAATATCGTCGAGTTCATGAACACAAATATTCAGGTATCCACTTCAGTGGAGATCGGCGATATCAACGAAGAATGGGCTAAGCAAATCACCGACATTACCAATGGTAAGCCGGGTGATGTGCAGCAGTTAAAAGAAAATATCAGCGAAACCACACAAGCTTTCTTTAAATCCGGCAAAGCGTCTGCTGCTGGAGACTTGCGTGGCACCAGCGTATTAAAGCGTTGGGAGCAGAAAGACGATAACGGTGTGGTGCATGTCGGCACCGTCGTGGGTTGGACATATAGCCAGCTAAATAACGCCAATGCCATCGATGCTCAAAATCGCGGGCAAGCCAATGGATCCCAGGCGGGTGCCGCCAATGGGGGGGCCACCGACCAAGCCCGTCAATCTAAAACTGTTAACAGCAAAGACGATTTCTAACCACGCTTTTGCCAACACATATCATGCCAGCGCGGGATGGTGTCGTCCCAGCGGGGCACAAGCCCTCCGCTCTGGCCATGGGCCGTCGTATAGTCTTTACTGGATACCGTGATGAAAGCACTAATCTCTGCCTGGTTTTTGGCGTTTACCGTTAGCCTGATGGCGGGAGCACCCGCCGTCGCCCAGGTAACCGAAGCCACCATGACCGCTGATGGCCAAGGCCTCAGCCGGGACGAAGCCATCCAATCCGCTCTGGTCAATGCAGCCAGTCAAGCTTTTGGCGTACGCTTGGCCGCCCAGTCTGTGGTGCAAAACACCTCGGTGGACACCTCGGTAGATTCCGAGGATCACTCTGTTTTGGTCAGCGCACTGAACAAAAATATCCAGCAAGTGTTAAATACCCCACAAAATTCTCCAATCCAGGGCTACGACGTCAACAATGTCTTTCAGTCGGGCAGCAGTTGGGAGGCCACCATCACCCTGCGCTATGCCAAATTCGAGCGCCTGGGAGCCGATACCAGCCGCCGCAGTGTGGTGGTCGTCAGCAACAATAAAAAATATCGCTCGGCGATCATCCAAGCCGTGAGCGAATCGCTAGTAGAGTCGCGCCGCTTTGATGTGCTTAATCGCGAAAACGATCAGTTATTCCAGGAAGAAAAGGAATTCATCCTCGGCGACGCGACAGCAGATGCCGAAATGGCCCGCCTGTCACAGGCTAGCGGAGCAGATTACCTGATCGTGGCCAGCCTGCCCAGCTTGAGCGTGAGTAATAATCAGCGCGAAACCATCGCCATGACGGGTGAAGTGCTGGTTAAAAGCGCGGCCAGCGGCACTCTGCAGTTACAGGTCATTGAATTCGCATCACGCAAGATCAAATGGTCCGGCTTGCAGAAATTTGGGGGTACTTACGCAGGAGCCACCAGCGTGGGCGCTTCTACCTTGGCCAAACTCATCAGCGGAGCTTCCGATAAGCTGATCGATCGCATGGTCTCTGCCATTTACCCCATCCAGGTGGTCAAGGTGGTGAACAGTCAAACTGCCATCATCAACAGGGGCGAGGGCGGTGTGGCCACGGGCGAGACCTATGCCGTCTTCGAGGCGGGTGAAGCACTCATCGACCCCCAGAGCGGTGAATCCCTGGGCTCGATGGAAACCGAAGTAGGCCTGGGCAAGATTACCCAGGTCAAGCCGAAATTTGCGTTTCTAAAACTGGCCACTGGTACGTTATCCGAAGGCACCACGTATATTGTGCGCAAAACGGATAAGAAAGCGCCCATGGCGACAGGCAAAGCCAATACCCGGAAAAAAGCCGTTGCCAACCAGCCTAAACAACCCAACCGGGGAAATATATTTTTGAATAATTGATTGGGATACGTGTCAGGCCAGCACACTAAACAGGATGTAAAACCACGTCACTCAGCCGCAACACTGACATCCACTGAGTGACGTGGCTCGATAAACAAAGCAGAACCCCGGGACTTTTTCGCTTGGAATTTGGCCTCGGATGCTGCCTGAGCAAAGGGCTTGAAGTTATCCAGATCCGCATAGCACACACAAAACGGCAACCCACTACCCAGATAACGTCGGATCTGCCGATCGATAGGCACATTGCCCGGAAGCTGCGTCAGGGGGTTTGCATAGCGGGCCGCACTTAACTGCATGTGGTTGAGCGCCAACAAAAGCTCCTGGCTTGAGCCAATACCCAAGTAGCGCCCATGGTGCGTGATCAGAAAATCGCTGACCAGGCGGTTGCCTTGCGCCAGCGAACAGCTCAATGTAATCAGCGACGTGCCCATATCAAAAACCTGGGGCGCGTTATCCATAAAAATCCGGCATGGCTTGCGGCCGTAAACCTCGCGCTGATAGGGCAAAGAGAAGCGCTCGACCAGACTGCTGCAAGTCAGAACACCCACCGGGATACCATCATCCACCACGGGAAGCATGTGCAAATCCGGATCGGCCGTGAACCGTTTGAAAACGACGTCATTGAGTGTGTCCGAAGAATGTGCTGGAAAACGGGTGTCAACCCATCAGATGCCAACAGGGTCATCAACTCTTGACGAAGCACCGATTGTTGGTCGGCCCAGGGCGCGCGACTTCTTCTTGTGGTAATGAGGTCGACAAAAAATCCATTGCCCCACCTTGGGGTTCACATAACGAACGACATCCTAACCAAAACAGATGACAGGTCTGTGACTCGAATAACCCCTATCGGCAGGCAGGCACCGGCGGAAACATCAGAACAGCGCTAAATCCACCGGCGCACCTTATCTTTGTACGCCAGAAACGCTGCCCCAAATTTCTCATGCAGCAAGCGCTCTTCGGGGATGATCTGAAATCGTGTGATGTAGGCGACAAAAACCAACAGGCCCAGCACCGACAGCAGGTTGCCCAGATACACCGCCCACCCTGCCAAAACAAGCAGTACCCCCAGGTACATGGGGTTGCGGCTGAAGCGGTAGATACCCGAGCTCACCAGCGCAGAGGCGTCGGTTGGCCGCTTTGGATCGATGGTGGTGCGGGCCCGTTTGAACGTGGCAACGCCTGCCAGCGCGATGACTAGGCCTAAAAAGGCCAGCACGATTGCCATCAGGGTATCTGACAACCATGCGGCAGCCAGGGAAGGAAATATTTGTGCCAACAACCACATGATCAGCCCGACAAGCAGCATCACCAGAGGCGGTGGAATCAGGAGTTCAAGTCGTTTCATGGTGGGCTCCAGCCAGGGTTATTCAACTAGCGAAAGTGCGTCAGGGTCAAGAATCTCGATCTTGCGCTGCCCTGTCTGGGCAATCCACCCGGTTTCTTCAAACTCTCCAAGCCTGCGGCTGACGGTTTCGGGAGTGGTGCCCAAAAACGATGCCAGGTGCCGCCGGCTCATGGGCAGTGTGATCGTACAGGAGCCTTCTTGCTGGGAAAGATGACCAAGATACTGTGCCAGACGGGCATTGATGGATGCCGTGGCGATGGATGCCGTTTGCTTCTCGCTGGTACCCAGACGCCGTGAGAGCTCTGCCAGCATATGCAGGCTGATATCAGGAAACCGCAACAAAAGCGCGCGCACGTCGGCCCGGTAAATCGTGCAGATCTTTGATACCTGCATGGTTTCGGCGTAGGAGTCATGCGAAGTGGCTGAAAAAAGCGCGAGTTCGCCGGCAAAATCACCCGGATTGAGAATCCGCACCAGTTGCTCTTTGCCGCTGTCGGAAAGCCGGTACACCTTGACCTTGCCCTGATGGACGATAAAGAGCTTGTCGGACGGATCGCCTGCGCGATGCACAAACTGCCCGCGATCATAGGTGTTCATCGAAGCTTTATCGGCAATGATCGCCAGGGTTTCAGCTGGCAGATGATTAAAGATAGGTACCCGCGAAACACATAGCGCCGGTATGTGCTCGGCCTGATTCTCATCAGACTGAGCCTGGGGTTTGGGGTTCATGCGGAATCTCCCGTGAATTGAGGCGCCAGCGACACGTCAGCGGCATGCGGGCCCACCTTTTTACCAGGCCGGTAGCGAATCAACCTGACCGCATTGAATGTGACCAGCAACACGCTAAGCTCGTGCACCAGCATACCCGAGGCCAAAAATATCTGGCCCGACAACACCCCCGCCAGCAACAGCACCACCGTGCTGACGGCCAACACCGTATTTTGCTGCATATTGCGCACCGTCGCCTTGGCAAGTGAATATGCATGGGCAAACTGATCCAATCGATCAGACATCAGGACGATATCGGCAGTTTCCATGGAAATATCCGTCCCCCCGACACCCATCGACAAACCCACATCCGCAGCGGCCAGCGCCGGGGCATCATTGATGCCGTCGCCCACCATCGCCACCCGATGCCCCTGCTGCTTCAGCTGATTGACCCAGCGCAGCTTGTCCTGCGGCAGCAGCTCGGCATGCACGGCATCCAAGCCCAGCGTATCACCCACTTGCTGCGCCGTGTGACGGTTATCGCCCGTGAGCATGATGGCTTGCTTTACACCAGCACGGCGCAACTGCTGAATAGCCCCCTTGGCTTCGGGCTTGATCTGGTCGGCAATCGAGATCACGCCGACCAATTTTTGATCCATTGCAACCAGCACGGCAGTATTGCCGACCTTCTCTCGTGCGGTGGCATAGGTATCGGCCTCATCGTCGACGGACACCCCGTAGTCGGTCATCAATTTGCGGTTGCCGATCGCCAGGCGCTGCCCAGCCACGGTGGCCACCAAGCCGCCACCCTTGATGATCCGGACATCCTGCGGCGCTTCACCCACCGAGAGTTGACGCTTTTTTGCTTCGGCAACGATGGTCTGCCCCAAGTGATGCTCGGACAGTTGCTCGGCCTCGGCCACGCGCTGCAGCAAGGTGTTTTCCGTCGGCCCCCAGCTGCGGATCTCTGTCACCTCGGGCTTGCCTTTGGTCAGGGTGCCTGTCTTGTCAAAAATCACCAGGTCAATCCTGGAGAGTTTCTCCATGATTTCGCCGCCCTTGACCAGCACGCCATTACGCGCTCCGTTGCCAATCCCCGCCACCATGGAAACCGGTGCAGATATCACCAGCGCCCCCGGACAGGCGATCACCAAAAAGGTGAGGGCGAGCTCGATATTGCGCGATACCACGTACACGAGAATCGATAGAACCACGATGGAGGGCGTGTAGATCTGCGCAAAGCGATCCAGAAATTTTTGTGTTTTGGTTTTGGTTTCCTGGGCGTTCTCCACCAGCTCGATAATCTTGGCAAAGGTCGTGTCATCGCCCACCCGGTCGGCAGTCACCTCAACAAAACCGCTATCAATCAGGGTGCCACTGAACACGCGATCGCCCACTTTCTTGCTGGCCGGCACGGATTCTCCGGTAATCGCGGCTTCGATAATAAGTGCCTGGCCTGACACAATCACGCCGTCCACAGCCACCTTCTCGCCCGGGCGAACCAGCACCCGATCACCCTTGGCGACCTCCTCGACGGGCAATCTGACGTGGCCTTCGGGGCGGACCACGGTGGCTTCAGTGGGCGTCTGATCAATCAGGCTGCGTAATGACGCCCGGGTTTTCTCCAACGTACGAGACTCCAGATAAGCCCCGAAGATAAAAAGAAACGTCACGACGGCAGATTCGACGTACTCACCGATAATCAAAGCACCAACCACCGCAATCGTCACCAGCAGCTCGATGCTGAAGGCTTTCATGCGCAAGGCCTTGAATGCCTTGATGGCGATGAAGGTGCCGGCAAACATAGACGACGCCACCAAAACACCGTTTTTCCAGGGCGTCAGTTGGGCAAGATGAAAACCGAAGGCAATCAACAACAGCAGGCTGGTGACTGCAGCGATATGAGAATTTTTGAACTGTTTCATGGTGGGCTCCAATGCGGTCAGAGTGAGTGGTCAAAATCCTGACCACCCTTGGCGGCCATTTTGTGGCCAGCTACGACTCTTTTTTGGACAACACCGGATAACCTAGCCGCTCGATTGTCTCCTGCAACGCATGGGCGTTGGTGTTGCCAGGATCAAATTCGGCCCGGACACGCCCGGAATTAAACATCACTTGCACGCCCTGCACGCCATTGATCCTGGCAACTGCGTTCTCAATTTTCTTGACACAAGATGGGCAGGTGAAGGGCTCCATCGTAAAAGTGACTTTGCTCATTTTTTTCTCCTTGACGTTTAACGGATGATTTCATCGTAGGAGAAAAAAGCATTTAAGACCTTGACGGCCGACAATTTTTAAAAATATCCAATAACAACAATGATGCGGTTCATTCTCATTTAAACTTCTGTTTTACCAAAAATAATTAATTGTAAAATGTAAAAATAAATAATCCTTTTTAAAGTTGATGATCGTCATTTTTTATATTGGCCCATGCATTTAACATGAACTCTGTTGATCCAACACATTGTTGAGAAAAACCAGCAATGCAAAATATGTTTAATTTTCGGAGCTCATCATGAAACCATCCATCCGCATTATCGCCGCCATCGTTCTGGCACTTCCACTTGGCTTCAACACCAGCGCGGCACTGGCCGCAGACACCGGGCACAGTCACGGCCCTGAAGTTCACGGCACGCTCGAAATGAACCACGGCCAGCAATGGGAAACCGATGCCCCCTTGCGCCAGGGCATGGGAAATCTGCACAAAATTGTCTCCAATGGCCTGGATGGCGCACACGCCAATACGCTGCAACCGGATGACTACAAAAATATGTCTGGCAAAATCAACCAGCAATTTGCATATATTGTCGAAAACTGCAAACTAGAGCCGCAGGCCGATGCGCAACTGCACGTTTTACTGGCTGGCATGATGCAGGGGGTCGAGGTCATGGAGGGCAAGGTTTCAGGGTCTCAGCCCGAGCAAGGCCTGGTAAAAATGGCTCAATCGCTAAATGAATATGGAAAATACTTTAATCACCCAAATTGGCAGCACTTTGATGTTTCTCATTAATCCCTTTAACTTGAAACTGAAATAAGGCCAAAAGACATGTACCCGTGCGCAATACGGGTACATCCGTCACGCATGACAATCATAGCCTCTTTCTAAAGAAATAAAACAATGCTATTATTTCTGTAGAAATGGAGAGAACTCATGATCACCGCCACCCAAAATCTCGCAGCCAAGCCGGATCCAGCCACGGTGCTTACCAAGGCTGTGGCTCGTGCAGCGACACGGCTTGAGGTCTCTCACCGCCTGCTTGCCAAGGTGCTCGGCGTTAGCGCCCCCACCATCACACGCCTCTACAACGGCACATACAAGCTGGACGATCGTCGCAAAGAATGGGAGCTCGCCTTATTGTTTGTACGCGTATTCCGGTCACTCAATTCCATCGTGGGCGACGAAGACACCGCACGCAAATGGCTTAACAGCAATAACCACGGGCTTAATGGTCGCCCAATCGATCTCATCCACCAAACAGAAGGGCTGGTTCGTGTCGTTCACTACCTGGACGCCTCCCGCGGTCTCGCCTGAGGCATTTGCCTGGCGCGGCTGGGCCTGGCGCATAGTCGAATCGCAACACATCGCGGCCACCATGAAACTGGTCGACGATCGCGACGAGCAAGATCTGCTCGAGTCCCTGCTCGAATCAAGCAAACCCGTGCAACCCAAAGAAACCGCAGGGCTGCACTACTTGCTGGCCACTCCCTTTAGATATACGCCAAAAAGGTCAGGCTCCAGGTTTCGTGCCGCCACTGACCCGGGTGTTTTTTACGGTGCACAATCTGTGCAAACAGCAGGGGCCGAACTAGGCTACTGGCGCTGGAAATTTCTGCAGGATGCGACCGATCTCGAACGCCTTGACCCCGTGGCACATACTGCTTTCCGGGTAGACATAGACACCCAGGCAGTTGATCTGCAACGCCCGCCATTCGATAAGGACGCCGCCATCTGGCAGCACCCCACAGATTACGGGCCTACACAGCAGTTTGCCCGTGTGGCCCGCCAGGCTCAGGTTGGTGGCATTCTGTACCGATCAGTACGAAGCCCACACCCTTCCTGGTGCCTGGCCTTGCTGACACCCGCAGGCTTTGCTGCACGCCACCCACATGCCCGGCAACAAACCTGGTATTTGGCGGTATCGCCAAAAGAAGTCACACTTCGCAGAGAGTCCGAGTCGATGCAGTTTTCTACTGCCAACTGGTAAAAGGCCCACTAACCAAATTGCACGGTCCAAGATAACAACACCAAGCAACCATCCGCTCTCTTACTCAAGGTGGTCCTGCGCCAGGGCCCAGGCCACATGCTCGCGCACCATCGCACTCTCATGATCCGCACGACGTTGCAAAGCGGCGCGGATCCCGGGGGCCTGTTCGGCATTGGCCTCACGCAAGGCATTGCCTAGCGCCACTGCAATATTGCGCAGCCAACGCTCATGATTGATGCGCCGGATGGGCCCACCTTCGGTGCGCTTCAGAAACGTCTCTTCGTCCCAGGAAAACAAATCCACCAGTTGCTGGCCCACCAATGGCGAGCGCTCATCAAAATCGGGCACCTCGGTGGTTTGCGCGTATTTATTCCAGGGGCAAATGGTCTGGCAGTCGTCGCAGCCAAAGATGTGATTGCCCATCAGCGGACGCAGGTCTTCGGGGATAGGGCCGTGGTTTTCGATGGTGAGATACGAAATGCAGCGGCGCGCATCCACAACCCCTGGGGCGATGATCGCCCCGGTGGGACAGACATCGATGCAGGCCGTGCAGGTGCCGCAGTGGTCGGTAACCGGCTCGGTGGGTTCAAGTGCAAAATCCACAAAGATTTCGCCCAGGAAGAACATCGATCCGCCCTCGCGCGACAGCACCATCGAATGCTTGCCCCGCCAGCCCTGACCACTGCGACTGGCCAGTTCCTTTTCAAGGACAGGCGCCGAATCCGAAAACACGCGATAGCCAAACGGCCCCACCAGGGTTTCGATGCGGTCACACAGTTTGCGCAGCCGTCCGCGCACCACTTTGTGATAATCCCGCCCACGGGCGTACAGCGACACCACGCCCTCAGTGGGCTGGTCCAGCCGGGCGCGTTCGAGGGCTTGCCAATCGGGAGAGGTGCTGCGCGGCAAATAGGGCATGCGCGCCGTGATGACGCTGACCGTGCCGGGCACGAGCTCGGCGGGGCGCGCACGCATAAGGCCGTGTTTTTCCATGTAGTGCAGGTTGCCGTGGTAGCCTTGGGCCAACCACTGCAGCAAGCGTGGCTCGGCTGACGACAGATCCACCCCCGAGACACCGATCCGGGAAAAACCCAGCTCTTGCGCCCAGGCCTGTATTTGCTGCATCCATTGACGACGGTCATCCATCACCGGATTATAGTGGCCGCCCTGCCAATGCTAAGATTCCGACCCACCCTCTTTTTCTGGTCACTCCCGTGAACGCGCGTCAACTGATCGGTCTTGTGCTGCTTACCCTGATGTGGGGCCTGAACTGGCCGGTGATGAAACTGGGGCTGCGCGAATGGAGCCCCCTGTGGTTTCGCGCCATCACCATGGGTGGCGGTGCGCTGGTGTTGCTGCTGTACTACTGGCGCCAGGGCTTGCCGCTGTTGCCTCGCGGCGCTGCGCAATGGCGCAGCGTCATCGTGCTGGGGCTGCCCAATGTGCTGGGCTGGCATGGTCTGTCAATCATCGGTGTCGACCATCTGCCTGCGGGGCGTGCGGCGATTCTGGGCTTTACGATGCCGGTTTTTACCGTGCTGCTGGCCGTGCTGTTTTACGGCGAGCGCTTTACTGCCCGGCTGGCGTTGGCGGTCACGGCGGTACTGATTGCCATTGCGCTTTTGCTCTGGCACGAGGTTCATGCCCTGGCGGGCAGCCCGGTGGGGATCGTCTGGATGCAAGGTGCCGCATTTTGCTGGGCATTGGGTACTGTGTGGATGCAAAGAGCCCGCCTGAACCTGGCCCCTGAAACCCTGGTGATCTGGATGCTGGGCTTGTCATCGATTGCCTTGCTGCTGTTAGCATGGACAATAGAACCTGCACCACAGTGGCATTTCAGCTCTACCACTGCCGGTGTGTTGCTGTGGTCGATATTGCTTAATTACGGCGCTGCTCAGGTGATCTGGTTTGCCATGGCCCGCGCCTTGCCGGCCTCTACCAGCGCCATGAGCATCACGGCCGTGCCGATTGTCGGCATCCTGGGCAGCATGCTGATTGGCGAATGGCCCAGCTGGCAAGATGGCTTGGCCATTGTCTGTGTGGTGATTGCCATCAGCGCAGTTCTGTTGCGACGCCCTTGACGGAGGCCTTCCATGTCAGATTACGACACTCAGCGGCCAGACCCGCTGTCCATTATTCCAACAAACGCCCCGCCCGCCCAGTTGTTTGTGGTGCTGCATGGCGAGGCGGCCGACCCGGCTCAGGTTTTGCAACTGGTCGCGGCTTTGCGCCAGGCGTTTCCCTCATCGGCCATCATCCAGCCTTACGGGCCGTTTGGGACAACCGAAAAGCGCCGCTGGATTGCCAGCAGCACACCAACCGCACACCAATACGTCGAGCTGATTGCCCAGGCGGGCGCGTCCCTGGCCCAAGAGATCACAAACTGGCAGCAACAGCACGGCGTCAGCGGCGAGCAAACTGCAGTGGTGGGCTTCTCGGAAGGGGCCGCCGTGGCACTGGAGGCTGTCTCTACCGTGCCTCGCCTGGCCGGACGGGCATTGCTGTTTTCAACCCGGTTTGCTTCCTTGCCCGAAAGCATCCCACATACGGTGACGCTGCATCTGCTGCATGGCGCCGCCGATACCATTGCCCCAGCCAGCCAAGCCCACCAGGTGCACGCACGGTTGGCCGAGCTCGAGGGCGACGTCACCCTGGATATTGCCTCTAACGTAGGCCACGAGCTGCACGCAGCCCTGATCCACCAGGCGGTGGTACGCCTGCAAACCTGCATCCCGCTGCGCAGCTGGGAAGACGCTCAGGGTGCGCCCGATCTGCGCATTGATGAATACAGCGCCAACGCCCCCGAGGATGTGGGCGATCCGCCCCCCAAGACCTTGCATTAAGGGCAAGCGCCCACGTGGCTAGCCCAGGGCAGTGTCCAGAAACAGCATCACGGCAAATCCAGCCATCAAACCCACGGTTGCAACGGTTTCATGGCCGTTGCGGTGCGTCTCGGGGATGACCTCGTGCGACACCACGAAAATCATGGCACCCGCGGCAATCCCCAGGCTGATGGGGTATGCAATGGGCAAGCCGCTGGCGATGCCAACGCCCATCAGCGCACCCAGGGGCTCCATCAGGCCTGAAGCCACGGCCACAGCCACCGCAATGCCCGGACGCAAACCGATTGCACGCAAGGCCAGCGCCACCGCCAGACCCTCGGGAATATCCTGAATCGCGATGGCAGAGGTTAAGGGCAAACCCACCGAGAGGTCGCCCTGCGCAAAACCCACGCCAATGGCCATGCCTTCGGGCAGGTTGTGCAAAATAATGGCCAGAACAAACAGCCAGACGCCGCTGATACGATCAGTGGCAGGGCCATGAGAGCCTGTGGTTTCGTGACGATGCGGGGTAAAGTAATCCAGCCCCAGCATCAACAGCACACCCAAGCCCAGGCCCAACACCACAATGGCGGCAGCACCACTGGCACTGGCCAACAGATTCTGGGCCGCGGCCAGGCCGGGCAAAATCAGCGAAAAAGAAGCCGCTGCCAGCATCATCCCGGCAGCAAAGCCCAGCATGCCATCCTGCGCACGATCGTCCACCCGGTGCAGCGCCAGCGCCAGCAAGGCACCCAGCGCAGTGGCCCCAAAGCCTGCCGTGCCCCCCACCAGGGCATACATCAGGTAATCCCGATTGTGGCCCGCAAAGGATTGGATCCCGCTATCCAGCAGCAACCACGCAATGGCCAGCAACGCCACCAACAGGCCTATTGCAGGCCCCTTGTGCAATGCAATCTGCTGGCGCCAGGATAGTAACCAAGCGCCCATCAGCAATTGCCTGCCTGGATTGCCAGCAACATCAGGGGGGCGATATCGGCACTCATGTCTTGTCTCGGAAAACATCAAACGCCCAGTTTAATACCCTGTCCTTATAGTGTCATACCGATCCGTGCATAGCACAGGCCGGGGAAGCTATGACACAATGCACCAGACCCCCAGACTTTGGAGACAGCATGAAACGCGACACCATCGCCGTGCACGGCGGCTTTGCGGGCGACCCCGAAACCCATTCGGTGGCTGTGCCTATTTACCAAACCACCAGCTATTACTTTGACGACACGCAGCATGGTGCCGATCTGTTTGATCTCAAGGTACCCGGCAATATTTATACGCGCATCCAGAACCCCACCACTGACGTCCTCGAAAACCGGGTCGCCCAACTGGAGGGCGGCGCTGCAGGTCTGGCATTTGCCTCGGGCATGGCAGCCATTACGGCCTGCGTGCTTACCGTGGCCAAGGCCGGCGACAACATCATTGCCACCAGCCAGGTATATGGCGGCACCTACACCTTCTTGCGCCACACGCTTAAAGACCTTGGCATCGAGGCCCGCCTGGTGGATGGTCGCGACCCCGACGCCTTTGCCAAGGCAATCGACGACCGCACCCGCCTGGTGTACTGCGAATCAGTGGGCAATCCAGCAGGCAATGTGGTTGATATCTCAGCCCTGGCCAAGATCGCACACGCCAAAGGCATCCCTCTGGCGGTAGACAACACCGTACCCACCCCCGCCCTGTGCCGTCCTATCGAACACGGCGCCGACATTGTCATCCACGCGCTCACCAAATACCTGGGCGGCCATGGCACCAGCATCGGCGGCATCCTGATCGACGCCGGCACGTTTCCCTGGAAAAACAACCCACGGTTTGCACAATTCAACCAGCCAGAGCCCGCCTACCACGGCGTGGTGTATGCCGATGATTTCGCCGCCGTACCGTTTGCCGGCCGGGCACGTACCGTGGCCTTGCGCAACACCGGCGGGGCGATTTCGCCATTTAATGCGTTCCTGATTTTGCAGGGTATCGAAACCCTGGGCTTGCGCATGGAGCGCCACTGCTCAAACGCCCTGACGCTGGCTCAACATCTCAAGCAGCATCCCAAGGTGGGCTGGGTCAATTTTGCCGGCCTCAAAGACAACCCCGATTACGCGCTGGCGCAAAAGTACATCGATGGCGGAATTCCATCCTCGTTGTTCAGTTTTGGCGTCAAGGGCGGGATCGAGGCCTGCACCCGGTTCATGGACAAGCTGCAGCTGATCAAGCGCCTGGTAAATATCGGCGACGCCAAAACCCTGGCATGCCACCCTGCCACTACCACACACCGCCAACTGAACGAAGAAGAGCTTAAAACGGCCGGCGTCAGCACCGACCTCGTTCGTCTGTGCGTGGGCATCGAACACATTGACGACCTGATCGCCGATGTCAACCAGGCACTGGATGCCGCATAACCGGTAAACTGCAGGTTTACGGCTGCCCGCACGTCAGCGGGCAGCCATCCATGCCCTGGGATACGCCCGCATGAACCGCAACCTGCTGCTCCTCGCTTTCTGTCAGGGGCTGTTTTTAATCAATAACGTCACTTTCATTGCCATCAACGGTCTGGTGGGGCTGGCGCTTGCGCCCTTCCCCTGGATGGCAACCCTGCCCATCATGGCGTACGTGGTGGGTGGAGCCATGGCCGCCCCCCTGGTTGCCCGCACGCAAAGCCGGTTTGGCCGTCGGGGCTCGTTTCAGATTGGTCTGGTGGTGGCGTTGGGCTCTGCCCTGCTGGCAGCAGTGGCTGCGCAAAACGACTCATTCTGGCTGTTGATCCTGGCCACTGTGGTGGCGGGCTATTACAACGCCAATGGCCAGCTGTACCGCTTTGCCGCCACCGAGCTCACCCACCCGGCCTGGCACGAAAAGGCCGTCTCGCTGGTGCTGGCCGGTGGCCTGCTGGGCGGCATCGTCGGGCCCAATCTGGCCAACTGGACACGCGCGGCGCTGTCCGTGCCCTTTGTGGGGGCCTACCTGGCCCTGTCCGTGGTGGCACTGCTGTCGATGGGCGTGATGGCCCTGATCAAGTTTCCACCCGAACCCGCCCACACGCGGCAGATGGCCAAAGGCCGGCCCATGGGCCAGATCATGCGCCAACCCGTATTTTTTGTGGCTACCCTGGCTGCAGCCATCAGCTACGGGGTCATGAATCTCCTGATGGCTGCCACGCCGCTTGTGATGGATGTCCACCAATTTCAGTTTGGGCATATTGCCATGGTGCTCGAGTGGCACGTCATCGGCATGTACGCTCCAGGGTTTTTCACCGGACACTTGATCCGCCGCTTTGGCGTGCTTGAAGTCATGGGCGCCGGCGTTCTGGTGATGGTTGCCTGCGTGGTCGTGGCGCTCTCGGGCACCACCATGGCGCACTTCATGGCCGCCCTTATTTTGCTGGGCGTGGGCTGGAACTTCCTGTTTACCGGCAGCACCACGCTGGCCATCCGCGGCTACCGCCCCGAAGAAAAAGACCGCGCCCAGGGAGCCCTCAATTTCTGGGTATTCATCACCATGGCTGTTACCTCGTTTACCTCGGGCGCCGTGGCCACCACCAGTGGGTGGGCCTGGCTGAACATCGGCGCCCTGCCCTGCCTGCTGCTGGTGGCTCTGGCCCTGGCCTGGCTCTGGCTGCACGACCGCCGTCAGCTAGCGCCGCAAACCTGATGCGTGGCTGTCGCGGATCTCGTCCGTGCGCAGCCAGCCGGTGAGGCTCCAGCGAGTGGCCAGGGCGGGCAATACCTGGTGCGGCATCACACCACTGACAAACACTGCCAGCCGGCCAGCCAAGGGGGCAAACCGGGCAATCTCGGTGTCTGGGTCGTAAGGGTTGTACAGGCACAGCTCGCCGCCGTTTGCGGCATCCCAGCCAGGATTCAGATACAGCACGATAGACACCTTGCGATGATCACTGCCGCGATGCTGGTCGATGTGCTTTTGATAGCCGGCACCACTGTCGTAACGCGCAAAGTGAAACTCCTGGCTGCGCAAGCCCATATCAAATTGCTGATTCAGCACTGCGCGAAACTGGGCCATCCAGGCAAAAAACGGATGCCCCGCCAGCACCGAACCCGGGGGTACCCAGCAGATGGCATCGCCCCGAATCCGCGGCTGGCGTGTGTCATGCTGGCTGCGGCCGATTTCGCCGCCCGAGAACTCGCCCGCCTGCCATAACTGCTGTCCCGAAGACAGCAGCGTCTCTTGCCAATCCGTGGCAATGGCGTTATCAACCACCGCCCAGCCCTGCTGGTTCAGCAGGCGGATGATGTCATCATAATCATGCATGGACAAACTCAAGGATCAAGGCAAAAAGAGAAAACTATTCTAGCCTGAGAGCCGGCCAGCCAAAGCTTGCCCGCGCTGTGCCCGATGACGATAAGAGGGATGAACTTAGCGCTGGAGATACGGGTGCACCACCCAGCCTTAAGGCTGTACCGGAGACGTGACGCTTGCAGGGAATTCACGCTTCTTGTGCAGCGCAGGCAGATTTCTGCCCTTTAGCAGCAGGTTCCAGTAGAACCACGGCAAGAAGCTGCGCTTGAGCCACCAGTAAAAACGGCGCGGCACCCGGGGATCCAGCGGCAGGCTGGGTGTGACAACACCACCGTATGTGAATTCGGCCAGCAGCACCTTGCCAACCGAGGTGGTAAGCGGACAAGCGGCGTAGCCATCGTAGGATTCCGAGGGCTCCTGGCCATCCAGTGCGCGGGTCACGTTGCGAATCAATACCGGGGCCTGGCTTTTGATGGCTGCAGCAGTTTTGCTATTGGGCGTCGAGGTGCAATCGCCCAACCCAAACACATTGGGGTACTGATTGTGACGCAGCGTGCTCTTGTCGACATCCAGCCAGCCGGCGTCGTTGGCTAATGGGCTTTTGCGGATAAAGTCTGGTGCGCCTTGGGGTGGCACCACATGCAGAATGTCGTAGGCCACTTCTTCACGCACCGTCTGGTCGTTTTGCGTGGATTCAAACACGGCAATGCGCTCTGCTCCCCGCACTTCGACCAGCCGGCTGCCGTAATGGGCCTGCGCATCGTAAGCATCCAGAATCCGGGCAAGCGGCGCTGCATAATGCGCGACACCAAAAATGGACGGGCCGCCACTGCGAAACTGCAGGCTTTCCGCACGAACACCTTGCTGGCGGAAACGATCGGCGGCCAGATACAAGGCTTTTTGGGGGGCACCAGGGCATTTCACCGGGCCGGCCGGTTGCGTGAAGATCGCCGTTCCGCCACTAAAGTTGCGCACCAGCTCCCAGGTATAGGGCGCCAGATCATAACGATAGTTGCTGGTGACGCCGTCTTTTCCCAGCGCGGATTCCAGGCCCTTGATTTCACCCCAGTTCAGCTGGATCCCTGCCGCGACAATCAGGATGTCGTAGGCCACCGAGCGGCCGTCTGCCAGGCCAACCCGTTGTGCATCCGGGTCGAAGACGCTTGCGGCACTCTTGATGAGCTGCACGCCACGAGGCACGCAACGTGCCAATGGACGACGGGTGCGTTCGGCTTGATATGAGCCACCCCCCACCAGCGTCCAGGCGGGTTGATAATCGTGATGGGGTGCCGGATCGATAATCGCAATATCCAGGTTTGGCCGATGACGTTTCAGGCCTGCGGCAACGGCAATACCGCCCGTGCCCGCACCGATAATTACGACGGTATGTTTCTCAGGAGAAGTGGTTTCCACGTTGGCCTCGTTGATGAAAATAAGCGCTGCCGTCAATATCCACGGCGTAAATCAATATTCTATGGACAGAAACTGTGGCAGGAAAACACAATTAGGTGATACCTATATATCCTTCAGGCAGCCACCGTCCGCGCAAGCGAAACAATCCCCACCAGCAGCAATACAGTCGTGATGATCTGCTTCAGGGTACGTTCGTTGAGGCGCACGGCAATATGCACACCCAGCCAGGTACCCGGGATGGCCCCTGCCAGCAGCGCACCCAGAAGGGCGTAGTCCACGCTGCCGTTTAATGCATGGCCGGCACCCGCCACGGCAGTCACCAGCACGGCGTGCACGAGATCACTGCTCATCAGGCGCAAACTGCTGTACTGCGGGTAAAGCAGCAACAGCAGCGCCATGCCGACCACCCCCGCACCCACAGAAGTCAGCCCCACCAGAACGCCGATCAGTACGCCTGTCAGGACAGTCAGTGTGCGCTGACGCCCGATGGAAGCATGATCCCCCTGCTGCACATCACTGCGCGGATGTGGAAACAGACGCCCCCGCATCAGCGTGAAGAGTGCCGTCAGAATGATGGCCACCGAAAGCACCACCTGGACAAGCCAGGCCAGTTGCTGAGGCCCCAACAGCGTGTGGGCAAGGCTGACGGTCAGTGCCGTGGCGGGCAGGCTGCCCAGGGACAACAACCCCACCAACGGCCACAGGATCTCCCGGCGCAACGCCAGCAAGGTGGCAGCAAAGCCCTTGCTGAGCGTGGCGTACAGCAAGTCGGTGCCAACGGCGACAGTGGGCGGGACGCCAAACAACCAGATAAGGCCCGGCGTCATGAGCGAGCCGCCGCCCACACCGGTTGCTCCGACGGCGAAGCCCACGACCGCGCCCAAAAGGATGAAAGCGGAGACCACTTGGGTTCAGCGATAGCGGATGGTGGGTCGGCGCTTCTGGGCGATCACGATGCCGGCACGCACCACGTAGTCCCCAAAGTGCTCGTCTTTGTTACGTTCCTGGGCAAAGCGTCCAAAGACGTCATCCAGAACACTCAGAATCTCGGCTTCGTCGACATTCTCGCGGCAGAGTGTGTTCAGGCGCTCGCCCACGTGGTCGGCGCCGATACGCAAGTCATACTTGCCAATCGCCCGCCCAACCAGGCCGATCTCGCCCATATAGGGGCGCGAGCAGCCGTTTGGGCAGCCCGAAAGACGGAAGTGGATGGGTTCGTCAAGAAGCCCATGCCGATCGAGCAACACTTCGAGCTTATCCAGGATCTCCGGCAGATAGCGCTCGGACTCGGCCATGGCCAGCCCGCAGGTTGGCAGCCCCACGCAGGCCAGGGCATGCAGGCGCAGTGCGCTTCTGGCACGCCGATAGTCATCCAGCCCGTACTGGCTGACCAGCGCATCGATGGCAGCACGCGACTCGGGCGCCACGTTGGCAAGGATCAGGTTCTGATCGCAAGTCATGCGGATCTCGCCCTGGTGGATGCGGGCGATTTCGCGCATCCCTGTCTGGCGCGCATGATCTGCCACGTCGAAAATACGACCACTGGGGATTTGCAGCGTCAGGTGCCAGCGGCCATCATCGCCCTCGATCCAGCCATAGCGATCTCCGTTGTGCTCGAAATGATAGGGGCGCGGCGGCTCGATCTTGAAGCTCAGGCGCGACTGCAGCTCATCGTGAAACCACTGCAGGCCGCGGTCATTGATGGTGTATTTCAGGCGCGCATGCTTGCGCTCGCTTCGATCGCCAAAATCTCGCTGCACAGCCACTGCATGCCAGCAAGTTTCCAGCAGGTGATCCGGCGTGACAAAACCGATCAGGTCGGCAAGCGACGGATAGGTTTTGGGGTCACCCGCTGTGGCGCCCATGCTGCCCCCCGGCGCCAGATTGAAGCCCGCCAGCTGGTCATTTTCATCCAGGATAGCGATCAGGCCAAAATCCTGGGCAAAGACGTCGATATCGTTGTAGGGCGGGATGGCGATGCCAAACTTGAACTTGCGTGGCAGATAGGCAGGCCCAAGCAAAGGTTCCTCGTCGCCTGCCCCGTCGCTGGTCTCCTGGCGGCGGTCGATCCACAGTTCCTGGTAGGCCGTGGTATGCGGCTTGACGTGCTCCATGATCTTCTGCGCCCAGTCGTAGATCTCGGCATGGCTGGAGGACAGCTGCGGATTGACCGAGCAGATAACGTTACGCACATCATCGCCACAAGCAGCCAGCGTAGACAGGCCTGCTGCGTTGATGCCACCGATCATGTCCCGCAGATTCTCCTTGCGGATCTCGTGAAACTGAAAGGTTTGACGCGTGGTGATACGCAGGCCACCCTTGGTATAGCGGCTGGCCAGATCATCCAGTGCAAGCCACTGCTGGGGCGTCAGCACGCCGCCTGGCAGGCGCACGCGCACCATGAAGCCGTAATCGGGCTCCAGCTTCTGGCGCCGGCGTTCGTCGCGCACATCGCGATTGTCCTGTTGGTAGCTGCCGTGAAATTTGAGCAGCTTGGTATCCGGTTCGCTGATGGAGCCCGTGGTGGGGTCGGCCAGCCCGCGGGCGATGGTGCCGCGCAGGAACCGGCTGTCGGCCTTGATGTGTTCCAGCGCAGAGAGTGCGGCCGATTCGCTTGCTTGTGTCATGAAAATCCTGTTTCGTAAGAGGTGTGGAGCGTCAATCAGCGCCACGGGTCAGGGTGTCATCCAGGCGCTCAGTACACGTCGCGCACATAACGCCCTTCGGTCAGAAGGCCTTGCAGCCATGCCGTGGCGGCTTCGCGCGATTGATGGCCGTGTTCGATGGCAAGCTCAATCAGGGCGGCGTGAACATCGGGAGCCATGTGATCTGCATCACCACAGACGTACAGGTGGGCACCACCCTGCAGCCAAGCCCAGACCTCGGCACCCTGCTCGTGCAGCCGGTGCTGCACATAGACCTTTTCAGCCTGATCGCGTGAAAAGGCGACATCAAGCCGTGTCAGGACGCCCTCCTTGCGAGCCTGCAACCATTCAACCTGGTAGAGAAAATCGCTGTGCCGATGGGTATTGCCAAAAAACAGCCAGTTGCGGCCTGAGGCCGCTGCCGTCCGACGCTGCTGCAGGAACGCGCGAAATGGCGCCACCCCTGTGCCCGGTCCAATCATGATGATGTCCTGCGCCGGATCCTGCGGCAGGCGAAAGCGCTCATTGGGCTCGATGAACACAGACACCTGATCGCCTTCTTTCAAGGCGCACAGATGGTGGCTGCCCACGCCCCATCGCGCCTGCCCATCGTGTTCGAAGTCAACATGCGCCACCGTGATGTGCACTTCGTCGTCCACCTGATCCTGGCTGCTGGCGATGGAATACAGACGCGGTGCCAGTGGCCGAAGCGCAGCCACCAGCGCCTGTGCGTCCCACTGCGCCGGGTATGCCTGCAGCAGGTCGATCAACTGCCAGTTCTTGAGCAACTGCGCCAGCTGCCCCTTCGCATCCGGTTGCAACAGTGCAAGCAGCCCGGCATCACCACTGAGTTCAGCATGCGCGGCGATAAAGGGCCGCGTAAGGATAGTCAGCTCGCGACGATGGCTGAGCCAATCTGACAAGGTCAGGCGCTCATCGCCCTGGACCACTTCCGCCTCCGCAGACAAGCCCAGTTGCGCCAGGATGTTATCCACCAGCTCAGGGGCCTGGGTTGGCCAGATGCCCAGCGCATCGCCCGGCTGATAGCGCAGGCCGCTGCCATCCAATGAGAGTTCAAGGTGGCGCACATCCTTGGCGCTGTCGCTGGCCACAATCGTCTGGCTGGATAGCACCTCGGCAGAAAACGGACGTTCACGGCTCCAGCCCGTTGGCACGGGCCGCAAAAAGGTTACCGGCGCATTGCCTCGTGCGGCAGTAGCCGCCGATGATGCCTGCAGGCGCTCCCGGGCTTGCTGCAGTGCGCGCTGTACCCAGGGGTCGGCAACCGGTTTGATATCGACATCCGCATCCGCCCGATCGAACAGGCGATGCGCGCCGAGTTCAGCCAGCCGCTCATCGATCTGGCGCCCGATGCCGCAGAAATCAGCATAGCTTGAGTCGCCCAAGGCGAGCACTGCGTAATGCAGATCGGGCAGCTTCGGTGCCCGGCGTCCGGCCAAAAACTCGAAAAAGCCACGTGAATCATCGGGCGGCTCAACCGTGTCACCCACGCTGTGCGTGCTGATCACAACGTACAGGAACTGCTCTTTCTTGAGTTCACTGGTGCGGTAGGTATCGGCGCGCACCAGACGCACATTCAAGCCCCCTGCTTCCACGTCAGCCGCCAGTTTCTCGGCAATCCGCTTGGCGTTACCCGTTTGGCTGCCATAGAGAATGGTGACAGCTTGCCCAAGTTCGGGCGAGGCGGCTGCCGATTTGTCCAGCGCCGGAGCAAGCGTCAAGGCACCAGTAGCGGGCCGCAGTTGCGCGGCGGTGCCGGCCAGATAACCAGACAGCCACTGAAGCGCCTGATGATCCAGATCCTGAATCAGTTGGGCGACTGCCTGCACCTTGTCTGGCGGAATCGGCAACATGGTTTGTGCGAATTCGCTCGCTGGTGTCATTTGAAACTCCATTTTGGATAATAAAAACCGTGGTGAATGCGGCGAACCAAAATGATAGACAGATAATATGGATGCAATAAAAGAATGATTCGTAATAAAAAAATAAGTAATAACCTTCTGCTTTCCTTATCGCTATATAAGCGTGCCATCTATTACCCTTGATCTTGGTAATTTATATATTCTGCATAATGGAATAACGAAACAATTGTTTTGTGCCCATAAGGCTATCCGTAGAATTGTTTGATCTGATTACCCCGATTCATGGCAACGCATTGATAATCACAAAACATTTATATTTTGTTTCTGGATATTAACGATCCAAATGATATCGAGTGACTTTCCAGCTGAACAAAACCATATTGAGTCAAATAACGATGAATCTTTTTCCCCTGTTTCTGGATTTACATGACAAGGCGGTGCTGGTCATCGGAGCCGGCCTCGTGGCCGAGCGCAAGATCGAACTACTTTCGCAGGCCGGCGCCCGAATTACAGTGCTTGCACCCGAGGCATGTGCTGCGGTGCGCGCACGCGCCCAGGCTGGGCAGATCACCTGGCACGCCAAGGCCTTCGATCCGGCATGGCTCGACGCCGTCTGGATCGTGGTCGCGGCCACACCCGACCCTGATGTGAATCAGGCTGTGGCGGCCGCAGCAGCGGCACGCCGGATCTGGTGCAATGTGGTTGACGATGCGGCGCTCTCAAGCGCCCAGGTGCCCGCCATCGTAGATCGCTCTCCCGTAACGGTAGCCATTTCCTCGGGCGGCGCGGCACCCATCATCGCCCGGCGTCTGCGCGAACGTCTGGAAGCCCTGACAGAGCCTGCTATCGGCCCTCTGGCTGCATTGGCGCAACGCCACCGGTGCGCGATTCGCGCCGCCTACCCGGATCTCGGCGCCCGCCGCCGCTTCTACGAAGAGCTGCTGGATGGCCCGGTGATGGCCGCACTGCGCCGAAACCGGCCGGAACGCGCAGAGCGCCTGCTGAACGAGGCGCTGCAAGACCAACCAGCCGTTCGCCCCGGACGGGTATTGCTGGTGGGCGCCGGCCCCGGAGATGCGGGCTTACTGACACTACGCGGGTTGCGCGCCCTGAACGAAGCCGATGTCATCCTGTACGACCGGCTGGTCAGCATGGATGTGCTGGCCCTTGCGCGCCGGGATGCACAGCGCATCCTGGTTGGCAAGGCTCCCGGCGGCGATCACGAAAACACCCAGCAACGCATCCATGCCCTGCTTGTGCAGCACGCACGGCAGGGGCGCTGTGTTGTGCGGCTGAAGGGAGGCGACCCGCTGATCTACGGACGTGGCGGCGAGGAGCTGAAACATTTGCGGGCACATGGCATCGCCTACGAGGTGGTGCCGGGCATCACGGCGGCCCTGGCTTGCGCGGCGTATGCAGGCATTCCGCTCACCCACAGGGATCATGCAAGCACACTGGTGCTGGAGGCTGCCCATCATAGACACGGAGCACAGCGCAATGAATCCGCTGCCGCGGGCCGGTCGACCCGGGTGTATTACATGGGGGTAAAAGAGCTGCCCACCTTATCCAGGGATTTGATTGCGCAGGGGCTGAAACACACCACGCCCTGCGCACTGATTGAGAACGGGTCGCGCACCAATCAGCGTGTCCTGCACGGCAATCTGGATGATATTGCCACAGCGGCGCAGCAACAGGCGATCACCTCACCCGCACTGCTTATTGTGGGCGCCGTGGCCGCTTTGGGACGCCAGCTGAGCTGGTTTGGTGAAACGATTGCATCCGAACACAGGGTTGAGGCCGAGATCTACCCGGAGCTGGAGGTGATGGCCGCATGAACCCGCCCGAAGATATCCGCCCGCGGCCCCCGCAGACGGGCACCAACACGACTGAAAACCATCAAACAGAACCCGCGGCCGGCAAGCTGGAGGGCCCTGTCGCCGCCCGCTGGAACGATTTGCTGCTGCTCTTGCAGCAGATTGCAGACACCCATCCGGATGCACTGCTGGCTTCATCCATGGGCGTGGAAGATACGCTGCTTATCCACGGAATGATGCAATTGCCCCACCGGCTGGGTGTCTTCATGCTGGATACCGGAAAGCTGCACGCAGAAACCCTGGCCATGGTCGATACCTTGCAGGCGCGTTATGGCCTGCAAGTGCAAATCATGCATCCCCAGCCCGCAGCGGTCCAGACCTACGTTGATCAGCACGGTGAGTACGCCTTCTACGAAAGCGTGGCGCTGCGCAAGGAATGCTGCACGATTCGCAAGGTCGAGCCGCTGCGCCGCGCAATCGCCGGCCATTCAGCCTGGATCACCGGCCAGCGACGCGAGCAATCCATCACCCGTGTCGATTTGCCCGAGTCTCAATGGGATGAAGCCAACGGCCTGCAGAAATTCAATCCCTTGGCGTCCTGGACGACAGAAGAAGTCTGGGCGGTGGTCCGCGCCCTGGGCGTGCCCTACAACCCGCTGCATGATCGCGGTTATCCGTCGATCGGGTGTGAATGCTGTACGCGCGCCGTACGCCCCGGCGAAGATCCACGCGCAGGGCGCTGGTGGTGGGAGCAACGCCAAAGCCGCGAATGTGGCCTGCACGTTGCACCAGAGGGCGCCGATCACACCCCCACCGTTGTCCCCCGATTTTCCACCCATTTGTCTGAGTAAATCCATGACCACCACTCTTACACTGCAACAGACCCATCTGGACTGGCTCGAATCCGAAGCCATCCACATCTTGCGTGAAGTCGCGGCCGAGTGCGAACGCCCTGTCCTGCTTTTTTCGGGCGGCAAAGACTCTTGCGTCCTGTTGCGACTGGCGGAAAAAGCCTTTCGACCCGGGAAATTTCCCTTTCCACTGCTGCATGTGGATACCGGCCACAATTTCCCTGAAGTCATTACGTTTCGCGATCAATACGTGGCAGACCTGGGAGAGACGCTGGTTGTGCGTCAAGTGGAGGACTCCATCGCACGCGGCACGGTTGTACTGCATCACGAGAACGCCTCACGCAATGCGGCACAGGCAACCACGCTGCTAGAGGCCATTGCCGAATTTCGCTTTGATGCCTGCATTGGCGGCGCACGACGCGACGAAGAAAAAGCGCGGGCCAAAGAGCGCATTTTCTCGTTTCGCGACGAGTTCGGGCAGTGGGATCCCAAGAACCAGCGCCCAGAACTCTGGAACCTATACAACACCCATGTTCATCCGGGCGAAAACATCCGCGTGTTTCCGATTTCGAACTGGACCGAGCTGGACGTCTGGCAGTACATCGAGCGCGAGAAGCTGGCGCTGGCACCGCTGTATTACAGCCACGTACGTGATGTCGTGCGGCGCAACGGTCTGCTTGCACCAGTCACACCACTGACGCCGGCACGCGACGGCGAAAAGGTGGAGTCACTCAAGGTGCGCTTTCGCACAGTGGGCGATATCTCCTGCACCTGCCCCGTGGCATCCACCGCGGCAACCCCCGCCGACATCATCGCCGAAACAGCGGTCACCACCATCACCGAACGCGGCGCGACCCGCATGGACGATCAGGTTTCTGAAGCCTCCATGGAACGACGCAAGAAACGAGGATATTTCTGAAATGGACACTCTCAACCAATACCCGGCCATCGTCCCGGACACGGATGTTCTGCGTTTTGTTACGGCGGGCTCTGTGGATGACGGCAAATCCACCCTGATCGGGCGTCTGCTGCTGGATAGCAAAGGGGTGTATGCCGATCAGTTGAAATCGATCTCAGGCTCACGATATTCACGGGCGCCCGATCAGGCACTGGATCTGGCCTTATTAACCGACGGCCTGGAAGCCGAACGCGAACAGGGTATCACGATCGATGTGGCCTACCGCTACTTTGCAACACCGCGGCGCAAGTTTATTGTGGCAGACGCGCCAGGCCATGAGCAATACACGCGCAATATGGTAACCGGCGCATCCACAGCCGACGCAGCCCTCCTCCTGATTGACGCCACACGGGTTGCAGATGGCCAGCTTCTGGCACAAACCACACGGCACGCCACAGTGGCCCGGCTGCTTGCGCTGCGCCATCTGGTCATTGTGGTGAACAAAATGGACCAGGTAGACTGGAGCCAGGCTGTCTTCACCCGCATTCAGGCCGCTTGCCAGCACCTGGCACAGGCCCTTGGCCTGCCCGCCGTACGCTGCCTTCCTGTATCGGCGCTCACCGGCGACAACGTGGTGTATCCCAGCGCGCACATGCCATGGTACGACGGCCCTGCCCTGCTGCCGCTACTGGAGTCCCTCCCCCTGGATAAACCTGTACAGTCGAGGGCCACACGGTTTTTTGTCCAGTGGGTTATCCGCCACAACGGCAGCACGCAGCAGGCGTTTCGTGGCTACGCGGGGCAACTTCAAGGGGGCAGTTTGCGCCCGGGCGATACGATTCAAGTATGGCCATCTGGTGAAACGGCACAGATTCGCGAGCTCAGATTGGGCAATGTAGTGCTGGAAATCGCACGCACGGGCGACAGCATCACCCTTGTGCTGGATCGGGAGATCGACATCTCCCGCGGTGATCTGATGACGGATGCCCAATCGCAACCGGTCTTGTCACGCGAATTTCAGGCCGATGTGTGCTGGCTGGATCGCCAGGCGCTCAGCCCCATGCGGCGCTATTGGCTCAAGCAGGGATCGCGTCTGACGCAGGCCCGTATCACGGAAGTTATGAGCCGTCGCGATATCGCCGAACTGAAGGACGGACTTTGGCGTGGCACACTGGGGCTGAACGATATCGGGCGGGTGCAGATCCGTACCCGCGACACCCTGGCGCTGGACGAGTATGATCACCAGCCGGCCACCGGAGCCTTCATCCTGATTGATGACGCAAGCCACCAGACAGTTGCCGCGGGGATGATCCGCCTGACAGATCTGCAAGGGGAAAAACCCGATAGCAAATAGGCGTCAGATAGCAGTAAAAAAGGGAAATCAGCTAGTTGACAGCTGATTTCCCTGAATGCTTTGGTGGGTCGTGCGCGGCTCGAACGCGCGACCAACGGATTAAAAGTCCGGTGCTCTACCAACTGAGCTAACGACCCAAAACAAGAACGAGATTTTGACATCTTAAAAAAAAAACGTCAAGCGACGCTGTTTCTGGAGACCTCCCACCATGTCTGATCCACAAGATGTCCCAGCAATGCGGCTTCATATCCTATCCGACCTCCATCTCAGCATGCAGGGCCTGGCACTACCCGAAACCCACGCCGATGTCACCATATTGGCGGGCGACATCGCCCGCCCCCAGGCTGCCATGACATGGGCCGGCCAGATCTCGGGCCCGGTACTGTTTGTGCCGGGCAACCACGAGTTCTATGGGGGCGATATTGTTGGCGTACGGGCCCAGCTGGCCGAGGCGGCTCAACAACACCACATCCAGCTCCTTGATCAACGCGCAGTCGTGATCAACGGCGTGCGGTTTCTGGGCACCACGCTCTGGACGGACTTCGAACTCTTTGGCACCGACCAACGCCAGCAGGCCATGGAAAAAACTGGCCAGTTCATGCGAGACTTTCAAGTGATTCGCAGCGCTGACGACCAACGGTTTACCCCCGAAGACTCCGCCCGCCTGTTTCGCCAGCAATACGACTGGCTGGATCACATGCTCGACGAGCCCTTTGACGGCCCCACAGTGGTGATTACCCATCATGCGCCCAGCCTGCGCAGCGTGCACCCTCGGTTTGAAGATTCTTTGATCAGTGCCGGATTTGTGTCTGATTGCACCGGGCTGATGGGCCGCGCCTGCCTGTGGATACACGGCCATACCCACGACAGCTTTGATTACACCGTCCGGGGAACCCGTGTGGTGTGTAATCCGCGCGGCTATTACCGGGATGGCGTCAATGAAAACCCCGAGTTTGACCCCGGACTTTGCATTGACATCCCGGTAACGGAGTCATCCAGCCCCTAAAACCCTAGCGGGCCCGCGAAATCCGCACCTCGGCACCCCGCCGTTTTACCTCAAGGCCCTCGGAGGGCAGGATGCGCAGGCCCTCGAGGCCCTTGATATAGCTGGAACCCTGCATCTGCATCACCCGGATCTTGTTGCGCATCACCACCGGGTTGTGCTCGGGCATGCCAAACATCCAGACTTCTTCTAGGATACGTGCCGAGTTGATTTCTCCGGTGTGCTGGGTAACAGGCCCCAGACACAACATATGGCCTTCACGGCCAAACACAGGCAGCGCATCCAGCCCAGCCTGCAGCGCCAGGCGGGTGCCACCTTCGTAGCGCCAGCCGGTACTGAGATCCCACCAGGCATCGCCTTGGGGCAGATAGATTTCTGTGGCCTGCCCCGGTTGCATCACGGGCGCCACCAGCAGGGCCGGGCCCAGCAGGTACTGAGTATCCCAGGCATGGGCTTCGGGGTCGGCCGGATAGGCCTGCATCATCGAGCGCTGTACCGGCAACCCTGTGCGCACGGCGTCATCGATAATGCCGGCAATATATGGCAACAAACGATAGCGCCACTGCAGCCAGTGTTGCACCAAAGCCCGGGTATCGGCATCGAAGGCATCGGGCATCAGATCTGGCCGGCCCTGGAAGCTGAAATTGGCCGAAAACACGCACATGGCCAGCCAGCGCAGGTAAAGCTCTGCGTTTAAACCAGCGGCCGGCCGGCCGGCGCAACCCAGCGTATGGGTTTGCACGGCCACGCCGCTGTTGCCCACCGCCAACGCCGCGCGCAAGGTTTGCGCGAAACCGCCCCAGGTGTTGTCTACCTGAGGCCCCTGTTGCCAGGCAAACCGCTGCACACCCGGAAACAGATCGCGGCTAAGCATCACGCCCTCTTGGGGTGTGCGTGGGCCGGCCACGGCATCAAACAGCGCCTGGCGAGCCAGATGCGGGTACGCAGTGCGCAGGATGGCACCGGACTCTCCGCCACGGGCCTCGACGTCGTCGGGGAAATCAAACTGGGCCTGGCACACCGGCGCCTGCAAATTGTCTTCGAGGGCCTGTGCGTAGCGTTCTGTCCAGAGACGTGCAGCGTCTTTATGGGTGAGATCCAGCAAGCCAAAGGGTTGCCCGCCAGATGCGGCCGTACCCGGGCACACCCAGGCTGAGCCAGAATCGTCGCACAGCAGCCAGCCCCGGTCTTCCCACTCGTCGAACAGGGTTGTGCCCTGTATCACGCCAGGGATCAGGCTGCCGGCCAGATGCACGTTAAGGGTTTCGGCCTCGGCCACCAGCACGCGCCAGTCGGGCACGCGATCCGACCATTCGAACACGGGCTTATCGGCCTGAAAACCGATGATGGCGGGCTCGGCCAGACGCACGGCATCCAGCGCCAAGCCTTGCGCGCGCATGCTGCGCACCTGCTGCAGGCTGGCTTCGGGGGTTTGGCCATCGGCCTGATCCATCCACACCCCCATGGGCCAGAGGTCTGGCTGCCCGGCACGCCCGGTAAGGGCCGTGTACTGGTTGAGGATTTCGGAGGGATCGCCCACAAACAGGAAAATATCCAGCCCTGCCCCTTGCACCTGCAGCTGGTATTGCTCTGGGGTATCCAGTGTGTGCACCACCTGGTTGAGCGTATTGGGGTAGACGCCCCAGCCCAGCGGGCTCCAGGCCAGCGGCAAGCAGCGGCTGGCCGGTGCATCCGACACCAGCCGCGCGCCACGCCGATCGAGATCGTGACAGGTTTCACCCAGGCCAAAAATGCCTTCGGTATCTTGCAACTGCCAGTTGACCTGCCACAGACGCGTGGTATCTGCGGGCGCCCCTACGGGCAGTGTCAGGGAAGCGCGCGCGATGCAGGCATCCTGAGACAAAATTTGTACGCTGGGCCCGGCGCCTTCCAGCACCAGGCTGGCTTCACCCTGATTGATGCGCCAGACGCCAGGCTGCACGGCGACACAGTCGAGCTCGCCCACGGCTTCTTCGCGGGCCAGCAGCATCGCTGCGTGACGCTGAGCGCGCGCACTGGGCTTTGCCGGGTTCAGCCAGGCCTTTGGGCCACAACGCAGGCGAAACACGCCAGGCGAGTGGGCTTCGATGCGCAAACACCAGTCTTCTGAATGGTAGGCCCATTCGACGCAGGACGAAGTCTGGGTGACAGGGCCGGTCTCGAAGAGTTGGTCCGCCAATTCGATGGTGGGCGACACAGTGTGATCCTCTGGGCAGCTTGCCCACATAAGTCTTGTAAAAGACGTTATTCTGACGGATTTGCGCCATAAAATAAAATCCTGTTGCGTGACCAGGGGTTATCCCGGGCTGCACAGGCAATATTTAGCGCCCGTTTAGCGCAAACGGATCCGGTGTTGAAGCTCTCGTTCCACCGGCCAGGGCTCACGATCCAGCCTTGCCGCAATCAGATCTCCAGCCAGGGCCGACCAACTTAAGCCTCGCGATCCATATCCACACGCCAGCCACACCCCGAGCATCTCCGCCACCGCATCGATGATCGGCAGATGGTCGCGCGTGGCCGCACGCCAGCCCGCCCAACCCTGAGGCTTGCCACGCCCCAGCCACGGGACAGACCCGGCGGGCAGCCAGCGGCGCAACTGCGCCAGGATCGCGCGATGACCGGTGTCATCCACCACTGTGCTACCCACCCGTGGGCGATAGGTGCTGCCAGCCACTCCCCAACCCGCGGCCGGCGGCAAGCAGTAGCCCTTGCCTGACAGGATACAGGCTGGTACAGAATCATCACATGTTGCATACAAACTGATCTGTCCCGCAATCGGCCGTAAACCCGACAACACCGGCCAGGCAGACAGCAACGGGTGCAAGGCCAATAGCGCCGGCGCATGCCGCGCATTGGCCAGCACAACCTCATCCACCCGATCCAGCACGCGCTGATCTTGATCCAGCAAACACCAGCCACCGTCAGGGTGCGCCCGCAACGTAGCGGCATCGATCGCTCGCCGGGTGACGCCTGGCTGGCTTAACAAGGCGGCAATCAGCTCTCCAGGACACACACGCAAAGCCTGATCGAACCACAAACCCCCTTGTGCCAGCGGCACACCCGCCTGCCGGCTGGCTGCAGCATTATCCAGCCAGCGTACCCAGCCTGGCGGAAACTGCAGGCGCTGCATGGCGGCCTGCTGTCGTTGTGCGTCGTCCTGATTGCCCGCACACACCAGCGCACCGCACTGGTTTGGCTTGGCTGGCTCGGGCAAACCCATCCACCGTGATTGAGCACGCTGCAGACCCACCCGGGACAAGCGCGAGCGGGTATCGTCATCCAGGCTGAGCGCCGGGACGAGCGCAGCGGCCCCATATTGCCGGACCTCCGGTTTGATATCCAGGGCACAGTGGGAATCCCAAACCTGCACCTCATGGCCCCTGGCCGCCAGCGCCTGAGCCACACCGGCCCCCGCCAGCCCACCACCAATCACGGCCACGCGGCGCCGTTGGGGATCTGGCAGGGCCTGCCCCAGGCCGGGGCGCAAGGTGGCCACGGTCATGTGCCGCTTACCGGCAAAACCGGGCACCCTGGACACCAGAAAGCCGGCACTTTGCAAATCGCGCCGTACCTGGCCGGCTGCACACCAGGTGGCCACTGTCGCACCCGTGCAAGCCAGGCGCCGCATCTGGCCAAACACACCAGGCGACCACATCTCGGGATTGCGGTCGGGTGCGAAACCATCCAGATAAAACGCATCCACTGCGGCCTGCGCCTGGCGCACCGTGCGTCGGATATCGCCCCAGACCAGCGTCAGGCTGACCTTGCCACCCGTCAGATCGAGGCGCTGGACACCCGGCAGGAGGGCCGGCCAGGCGTGTGCCAGTTCGTCAGCCAGATCCTGCAAGGCAGCCGGCAGGCACCGCCACACGCGACGCAAGTCTTGCGCTTCAAAGGGATGCGCCTCGAAGGCCAGATAATGCAGCCGTTGGCTGCGTTGCGGGTCGCTGCGCCATGCGTGCCAACTGGCCAGAAAATTATGCCCCAGGCCAAAGCCGGTTTCGCAGATGGTGAATGCGGCACGCCCCTGCCAGCGCCCGGGCAGATGATTGCCCCGCAGAAACACCTGCTGCGCCTGGGCCAGCGGGCCTGCCTGGCCGTGATAGACATCCCCGTAGCGTTCACTATCGGGGATACCGTCGACGGTTTGGTGCCAGACAGCGGGGATCAGAGGTTGGTAGGGGCCGGACATGCAGGGATACTTGGGAGAGGTTGCTCACGTACAATGAATCACACGCCGCATGCGGCCGATTGGCGGCCCCACAGGCGCAGTACAGGACAGAGACTCACATGTTGACAACGCATCTCCTGTCGGCCGACTACCTGGACGCTGCTGTCACAGCCGCCCACGCAGCAGCAGCCATTTTACAAACTCACGCGCTGCACCGCTCTGATCTCATCATTGACACCAAGCAACGCAACGATCTGGTGTCACAGGCCGACCGCGAGGCCGAGCAGGCGATCATCGCCGTGCTGCGCGAGCGCACCTCCGAGGCGGGCATCATCGCCGAAGAATCCGGCGGCCAACCCGGCGAGCACGCAACCTGGTGCATCGACCCCCTGGACGGCACCACCAATTTTCTCAGCGGCATCCCCCACTATGCCGTCTCCATTGCCCTGATCGGCCATGCAGGCTGCTGCCCCGACGGCGGGCATCCTCTGGCCCAGGACACCCCGCTCATCGGGGTTATCTACGACCCCAACCGCCAGGAGCTCTTTTCTGCGCTGCACGGCATTGGCGCCTGGCTGAACGGCCGACGCATCCAGTGCTCCAGCACCAGGACGCTCGATCAAGCTGTATTGGCCACCGGATTTCCTTTCCGCGACTTTTCCTTCGAATCGCAATACATGCCCGGATTCATCGATGCCATGCATCAGACCCGTGGCGTGCGCCGCCTGGGGGCGGCTTCGCTGGATCTGGCCTGGACGGCCTGCGGGCGCTACGATGGATACTGGGAAATGGGTCTGGCCCCCTGGGACGTGGCCGCTGGTTGCGCCATTGTGCGTGCCGCCGGGGGCGTCTGCGAAGACATCCATCAGCAAGATCCCTGGCCCAAGGGCGGCTACGTCATGGCAAGCAACACACATCTCGCCCTGGCCCTTGACACTCTGATCAGTAAACACCTATGAAACAAGCTCTTCTCGACACGCTGAATCACTGGTTGCCTGACATGACCGACATCCGACGGTCCATCCATGCCTGGCCAGAGCTCGCCTTCCAGGAAACCCGCACTGCGGGCACCGTGGCACGATTACTCGAATCCTGGGGCATCGACACCCACACAGGTCTGGGCGACACCGGCGTGGTGGGGCGCATCACAGGCGATGCACCCGGCCCCTCCATCGGGCTGCGCGCCGATCTCGACGCCCTGCCCATGCCCGAGAACAACACCTTTGCCCACGCCAGCCAAAACCCTGGCGTCATGCACGCCTGCGGCCACGATGGCCACACCGCCATGCTGCTGGCAGCTGCCCGCTATCTGGCCGAAAACCGCCATTTCCCCGGTACCGTGCACGTGATTTTCCAGCCTGCCGAAGAAGCCGGTGGCGGTGCCCAGCGCATGATCCAGGACGGCCTGTTCGAGCAATTTCCCATGGATGCCGTCTTTGGCATGCACAACTGGCCGGGGATCCCGGTGGGCAGCTTCGGGCTTACCGAAGGCCCCATCATGGCCTCCAGCAACCGCTTTGACATCACTTTGCAAGGCAAGGGCGCGCACGGCGCCATGCCGCACCTGGGCATCGACCCCGTCGTCGCCGCTGCACAGCTCACCCTGGCATTTCAAACCATTCTCACCCGCAATCAAGACCCCCTCGATGCGGGCGTCATCAGTGTCACGCAGATCCACACCGGCTCGGCTGACAACGTCATCCCCGACGAAGCCGTCTTGCGCGGCACCGTCCGCACACTCAGCACCCCCGTGCTTGATCTGATCGAATCACGCATGCGCGACATCACCCAGCACCTGGCCCAGGCCATGGGCTGCACAGCCCAGTTTCATTTCAGCCGCGAATACCCGCCCACCATCAACCATCCGGCCGAAACCGCCCTCAGTACATGGGTTCTCACCGAGCTTGTCGGTGCCGAGTGCGTGCGGGCCGGTGTGCGCCCTTCCATGGGCGCCGAGGACTTCGCCTTCATGCTCCTCGAAAAACCCGGTTGCTATATCTGGATCGGCAACGGCGACGGTGACCACCGCAGCGCCGGCCATGGGTTGGGGCCTTGCACCCTGCACAACGGCAGCTACGATTTCAACGACAGCCTCATCCCGCTGGGCGCAGCCTACTGGGTGATGCTGACACACCGATATCTCACAGGCAGCTAAATCCAGGCATCGCCCCGTACGCGGCACCTCCCCACAGAGCTGCACGCCAGCCACAGGCTTCACGTAAAATACGCGCGGCAGGCCTTCACCACCTACCCGGCCTGCCTGTCACCCACGCTGATACCGAGGACACCATGTCAACGACCCTGCCTCCACACGACCACCCGGCTGTTTTGCGTGTCATGCCTATGCCTGCCGACGCCAACATCCATGGCGATGTCTTTGGCGGCTGGATCATGTCTCAGGTAGATATTGCCGGCTCCATCCCGGCAACCCGTCGCGCGGCTGGCCGGGTTGCCACGGTAGCCGTCAATGCATTTTTATTTAAACAACCGGTCTTTGTGGGCGACTTGCTGAGCTTTTACGCCACCATTCTCAAAACCGGGCGCACCTCGATCACCGTTTCCGTCGAAGTCTATGCCGAGCGTCAGCGTCTGGAGGCCGAGGTAGTCAAAGTCACCGAAGCCACGCTCACTTACGTAGCCACCGACGAGCAACGCCACAGCCGGCCCCTTCCTCCAATCTGAGACACCGATGGTCGATCCCCAGGTTGCCGAGAACCCAAACCCTGTCGTGATCCCGCGCCGGCTGGACCCCGAGGATGCTCAACTGGCCCTGCAGGAACTTCAGTCCATCCTGAAGCGCCAGGAAGTGGTGGACGTACTCGCCCAGCGCCAGCACGAAGGTGAGGACGAAGACGGCTCGAACCTGCTCGAAGGCATGCTGCAGCGCCAGCACGAAGACGAAATTCGTCAGATCGTCAACGCCCTGCACCCGGCCGATATCGCCTTCATTCTCGAATCCCTGCCCATAACCCAGCGCCAGGCCATCTGGCAACTGGTCAGCCAGGAGTATGACGCCGACGTCCTGCTGGAAGTCGAAGACTGGGTCCGCGAGTCGCTGATCGAGTCCATGGATCATGCCGACCTCATCGCGGCCACGGGCAATATGGATGCCGACGAGATCGCCGATCTCGCCCCCGATCTGCCACCGGACGTCATCGCCGAGGTTCAAAAAGGCCTTACCGACGCCGAACGCGCCCAGCTGATTGCGGCCATGGGCTACCCCGAAGATACTGTCGGGGCCATCATGGACTTCGATATGGTGCGCGTGCGCGAGGACGTCACCCTCGAGGTTGTCCTGCGCTACCTGCGGCGCCTGCACGAGCTCCCCGACCACACCGACCAGATTTTTGTGGTGGATCGCGCCGACCAGTTGCGCGGCACCTTGTCGTTATCGCGCCTGCTGCTGAGCGAGCCCGAGACCCTGGTGAACGCCGTCATGGAGCCTGATGTCCTGAGCCTGAATCCCACAGACTCCGATACCGATGCTGCCAACGCCTTCGAGCGCTACGATCTTGTCTCCGCCCCGGTTGTGGACGAACAAGGCCGCCTGATTGGACGTGTCACCATCGACGAAGTCGTGGACGTGCTGCAGGAAGACTCCCAAGAGCAAGCCCTGTCGCGGGCCGGCCTGCAAGAAGAAGACATCTTTGCCCCCGTGCTTTCGGCCCTGCGCAACCGCGCCCCCTGGCTGCTGGTCAACCTGTGCACCGCTTCAATCGCATCTTTGGTGGCCTCGCGATTCGAGGACACCGTCAGCCACATCGTGATCCTGGCATTTTTGATGTCCATCGTCGCCGGCATTGGCGGAAACTCCGGCAACCAGACCATGACCATGATCATCCGCGCCATGGCCACCGGCCGCGTTACCGGCGCCAACGTCTGGCAACTGGTCAAGCGCGAGCTGCAGGTTACCTTTTTAGTAGGCGCCTGTGGCAGCCTGGTAGCCGCCACCTTTGCCTGGGTTATCTCAGACTCCTACGCCATCGCCGCCGTGATGATGGCCGCCATGGTAGGCAACATGCTGATTGGCGCCACCCTGGGCGTGCTTATCCCACTGCTGCGCGACCGTTTTGGCAAAGACCCCGCAGTGGGGTCATCCGTTTTGCTCACCTTCGCCACCGACTCGCTGGGGTTCTTTCTGTTTCTGGGGCTGGCCACCATCTTTTTGCTGTAGCCGCCCCAGGCCTCATGCATCAATGCAGCGTCAAGTACGGCACGTAGCTGAACAAACCCAAAATCAGCAGGGTGGCCAAATAAAACGGGATCAGTTCCCGCGTGGCCGTGATAATGGACACGCGTGCAATGGTGCTGGAAATAAACAGCGTGGTACCCACCGGCGGCGTAAACAGGCCGATACTTAAATTAAGTACCATCATCAAGCCCAACTGCAACGTATCCAGACCAATGGTTTGCGCCAAAGGCACAAAGATGGGGCCCAACAGCAGAATGGCTGCCGGCAAATCGATGAACATGCCAACCACCAGCATGATGCCGTTCATGGCCAGGATAATCAGCCATGGATCTTGCAAGGTTTCTACACACCAAGCCGCGAAACTTTGCGGAATCTGGGCATATGTGGCCAGCCACCCCACGGCAGACGAGCCCATGATCACCAGCATCACCACGCCGGTCGAGACCCCGGCACTGCTCACGGCGGCACGAAAGCGCGCCCAGTTCATATCCCGGTAAACAAACACCCCCATCACCAGGGCATATAGCGTGGCCAGTACGGAGACCTCGGTGGGTGTTGCGATCCCAAAGCGCAGCAGCACCAGAATCATCACCGGCAAGGCCAGGGCAGGCAAGGCCCGCCAAAAGAGGCGACGAAACCGTGGCCAATCAAATGCAGCCGGCTGATACGGAAATCCACGAAACCGTGCTGACAGATTGCAGACCAGAACAAACACAGCGGTCAGCATCAGCCCAGGCAAGACACCAGCAAAAAACAACGAACTGATGGATTCGCCCGACACCAGCGAGTAGAGAATCAGTGGAATCGACGGCGGGATCAGGACGGCAATCATGGCCGATGCCGCATTGTTGGCTGCCGTAAAGCCGGCTGGATAGCCCTCTTTTTGCTGCCAGGGAATCAGCATGGACCCCAGTGCGGTTGCATCGGCCACAGCCGAACCTGAAACGCCACCAAAAACAGCAGACCCAACAACTGAAACCGAACCCAGACCACCTCGATAACGTTGAACCAGCGAGGTCGCAAAACCAATGAGATTTTGTCCCAGCTCGCCACTCATCATCAGGCTACCAGCCAGAATGAAGAAGGGCAGTGCCAGCATGGGAAATGATTGCGTGGGGGCAAACATCTGCTGGGCAATCACCATGAGTGGCGGGAAATCCGACGTACCCACTGCAATACCAGAGGCCACCACCAGCACATGGCCTACTGGCACGGCAAGAAACAGCAGGGCGAAAAAAACCAGACTGAGTGTCATCATCATGTCGGACTCTCCTCAGGATTAGGCTGCGGCAGGGCTTGTGTGCCATACACTGCAACACGCAACAGGATATTAAGGCTGGCCAGACTGGTGCCGGCAGCGGCAAACATCAGGGCGTAGTACCCCCAGCTGCCGGAAATACCCAGCAGCGGGCTGCGTTCGATCGCAACAATGTCAGCCACCTGCCAGGCCACCACAAACAGCACCCCATAGGCCACGGACACCAAAGCCTGAATACTTATCGCCAGCCACCGCCCGCCACGATCACCCACCAACTTATAGGCAAAATCAACTGCAATATGGCCACCACGCTGAGTGGCCATCACAATGCCACCGGCGATCATCCACGGAAACAATTGGGCGGGCACCTCGCTGATCCACTCGATACCACCCGCCTCAAATACATAGCGCACGGCCACATTAACGCCTAACAGTACTAGCAAAATTACCGTGGTTGCCATGACCAGAAGCTCGCAAACCTTGGCGATCCAGGCGTTGCAGGTGGCTGAAATACCCAAAAACCAGGGTTCACCCACCCGGCCACCCCGGGTGGACAGCCCCACAAGTGAGGACTCGCGCTTCATGGCCGCGCCCATTACCCGACTGCGGTGATGAGTTTCTTGACGAAGTCACCAAACGGCTTGGCCTGCCATTCGGCCGCAACCGGCGCGGTTGCCTTTTTGAATGCGGCACGATCCACGGGATTGACCTTGATGCTGGGATCTGCCTCGAACTGCGCCAAGTATTTTTTATCTGCCTCTTGCATCAGTCCACGCTGCAGATCCCCCGCTTCCCGGGCAGCTTCACGCACGGCCTGCTTCTCTGCATCCTTCAGACGCCCCAGGGCCATCCGGGACATCAGAAACGGCGTGCTCTCCCATTTATGGGCTGACAGACTGATATAAGGCGTGACTTCGTAGATTTTCGAACTGGCAATATTGGCCAGCGGATTCTCCTGACCATCCACCACGCCCTGCTGCAAGGCAATGTACAGCTCACTGAACGCGATCTGTTCGGTGGCTGCGCCCAATGCCTTGAAAATATCGATGGTCATGGCATCCGCTGGCGTGCGGATCTTCATCCCCGACAAATCCTTGGGCTCATGAACGGGCCGCTGGCTGTTGCTGATCTGCCGCACACCGTTATCCCACCAATCCAGCAGAACCAGACCTTTCGCCTCCATCCGTGCGGCAAGATCAGCACCAATATCCGTTTGCAGGATCTGATAGGCATGACTCGCGCTATCAAACAGGAAAGGCAGCCCCAGCGCATTAATCTCCGGAACAATCCCGCCTGTGGCGCCCTGACTATTGATGGTGAAATCCAGCACACCGGTGCGCAGGCTGGTCAGCATCGCCACGTCGTTGCCCAGCTGTTCTGAGCCGGCCACATTGATCTTGACACTGCCGCCAGTTTTTTCCGCGACCAAGGCCGCAAATTTTTCGGCTCCGACCGACCGGGGGTTACCGGGCGCTGCGCCATGCCCCAAAGTAAGCGTGGTGGCTGCATGGGCTTGAGACATCCACAGAGGTGTCGCAGCAATGGTGGCTGCACCACCTAAGGTATGCATAAATTGGCGTCGTGAAATTCTCATGATTGTCTCCTCACGGGTAAATTACGAATGGCTATCAGCCAGATTAAAACGGTAAAAGAGAGGGCTGCATTAAAAAGAAACGCTGATTAAAGCCAGGACTGAATGGATTTTGCAAATGCCTGACTGGATATGCCGTAACGATCATGGAGTGTCGGCAAAGCGCCGGCGTCCAGAAATTGATCGGGCAAACCAATCTGATGAAACGCAGGTGCCAAACGAGCCTTTAACAGCAAACTGGCCACAGACTCTCCGAGCCCACCGACCACAGAGTGGTTTTCTGCGACGACAACCAGACGGTCACTGCGCCGCACCTCATGCAAAATGGTGGCTTCATCCAGCGGTTTGATCGTGGGCACATGCAACACTGCCACATCAACACTGCCTTGCAACTGCTGTGCCGTCTCCAGGGCCCGCATTGTCATGAGGCCGCTGGAAATCACCAGTACATCCCGACCATCCCGCAACAACTTGGCTTTGCCCAGCTCGAATTTGTAGTCGTACTCATCCAGCACCACCGGAACATTGCCACGCAGGAGACGCATGTAAACCGGCCCCTTATGTGCAGAGATGGCGGGCACCGCCTGCTCGATATCCAGCGCATCGCAGGGGTCCACAATAGTCAGGCCGGGGATGGCTCGCATCATGGCGACGTCCTCTGTCGCCTGATGGCTGGGGCCATAGCCCGTGGTCAAGCCCGGCAGCGCGCAGCACAGCTTCACATCCAGGTGCTCCTCGGCAATGATCTGGTGGATGAAGTCGTAAGCACGCCGGGTGGCAAAAACCGCGTAAGAAGTCACAAAGGGCTGCAGGCCTTCCTTGGCCATACCACCCGCAGCAGCAACCAACAGTTGCTCAGCCATACCCATTTGATAAAAGCGCTCTGGAAATGCAGCGGCAAACACATGCAAATCCGTGTATTTGGCCAGATCACCTGTCAAACCGACAATTTCGGGCTTTTGTCGGGCCAGCTCAACCAGTGCATGCCCAAAGGGCGCAGACTTTGTGGCCTGTCCTTCTGAGGCAATCGAGGCGATCATCGCCGACGTTTTCAGACGCGTCGGGGGGGTGGCAGTTTGATTCATGCCTGCGCTCCTTGGTGTTGGGCATCCAGGTACTCAATCGCCTGCTGCCACTCGTGTTCATCAACCCGGATAAAGTGATTTTTTTCTCTGGCTTCCAGGAAATCCACGCCACATCCCATGTGAGTGCGCAGCAAAATTACCCTTGGCTGGTCACCCTCCAGATGGCGTGCCCGATCAAAGGCATCAAGCACCGCCTCAAGATCGTTGCCGTCCACCTCTTGCACATGCCAACCAAAGGCCTGCCATTTATCCGCTAGCGGCTCGAAGCCCAAAACCTTTGATGAGGGCCCATCCGCCTGCTGGTTATTGATATCCACCAGATTGATCAGCCGGCCAAGACCATGGTGTGCGGCCGACAGGGCTGCCTCCCAGACTGCCCCCTCATCCAGCTCTCCGTCGGACATCGACACATAAACAAAAGCCGGGTTCTCTTTGTGCCGTAAAGCCAAAGCCATCCCTACACCAATCGCCAAGCCATGCCCCAGCGACCCGCCTGAAATTTCCATCCCCGGGGTGTAACTGGCCATGCCTGACATCGGTAAACGACTGTCATCCGAGCCATACGTCTCAAGCTCATCCTCCGGAAGAATGCCCGCCAGAATCAGGGCTGCATAAAACCCGATCGCATAGTGGCCATGTGACAGCAGAAAGCGATCCCGCCCCTCCCACTTGGGATCATCGATCCGGTAACTCAGCGCATGCCCATAGGCCACTGCCAGCATGTCCGCAATGCCCAGCGCCTGAGCAATATAGCCCTGCCCCTGAACCTCGCCCATGCGCAGTGCATAGCGCCGAATCTGGTAGGCATCCACCGCCAGCTTGCTTAAAAGCTGCTTCCGGCTCTCCACCGGTGACAGATTAAGAGTATGCATAGATAGTTTCCTTTAACCGTGAATCAGCATGCCGCCATTGACATCAATGACTGCACCCGTCACATAAGAGGACAGATCCGACGCCAGGAAGAGATAGACCTTGGCCACATCCAGCGCATCCCCAAGCCGATTGAGAGGAATACCCTTCAGGATTTCGGTGCGCATTTCATCGGTCAGCTTGCCGCCGGTAATATCTGTCTGGATCAAACCCGGCGTCACACAATTCACCCGGATATTGTCCGGCCCGAGCTCGCGCGCCATCGCCTTGGCCAGGCCTAGCACCCCTGCCTTGGCGGCAGAATAATGCGGGCCACCAAAGATCCCACCGCCACGCTGCGCCGACACGGAAGACATGCAGGCAATCGAACCCGACTGACGCCGGCGCATGCCCGGAATAACTGCCTGGCTCAGGTTCAGTACCCCGCGCAGGTTCACATCCATGATGCGATCCCAGCTACCCGGATCGATCTCCATAATCTTCACAGGCTGCGTAATACCGGCGTTGTTGATCAGCACATCCACCGCACCCAGCTCTGCCGTCACCGTATGTACTGCTGTCTGACACGCTTGTGGGCTGACCACATTGCAGGCCAGGCCCAAATGCCCCTTGCCCAGCGAATCCGCCGCTGCCTGCGCCGCGCCCTGATCCAGATCCAGTATTGCGACACGCGCACCATTTTCAGCAAACAGTCGCGCCGTGGCGTAACCAATGCCACGCAAGCCTGCAGCGCCTGAAATAATGACGGTCTTGTCCTTCAATAGCATGTTCTGCTCTCCTGATGTCCTGTACTGAAATGCTGGAATCATGGTAGAAGCACACCCGCGCACCGACAAACGATATATCTGCAATAATTGATGAAATGATTTCATCAATATTGAGAGCAAGATGTTTAAAACCATCCCACTATCTCTATTGCGCGCATTCGAAGCTGCAGCAAGAAACGGTTCTTTTCGTAATGCTGCCAACGAGTTATCGCTTTCTGCCAGCGCTATAAGCCACGCAATCCGCAAACTCGAATCCGGTATGGGAACCCGTCTTTTTGTGCGAAGCACAAGAGCAATTCACCTGACACCTGAGGGTGAATACCTATACCGGCACGTCAACCGGGCATTTGACGACCTGCGCTACGGCATCGAAACTGTCGCCGCCCGAGGCCCAACCGTGCTGCGCCTTCATTCCGCACCCAGTTTTGCAGCCCAATGGCTTGCTCCCCGCCTGGCGGGATTCCTTGCGGCCTACCCCATGATCGACCTGCGTATGGCCGCCAGCACAGACTACGTGCGCTTTGGCACCGATGAATTCGACATCGATATCACCTACGGCAAACCCAGATCCGAAAATGCCATGAGCATCCCCTTGGGCGAAGAACTGCTCACCCCCTTATGCAGCCCTGAAACCGCAAAGCGTATCCGTACCCCGGCAGACCTCGCGCATGTCCCTCTGATTCAAAGCGAATACAAGCAGTTTCGCTGGCCGTCCTGGTTTGAGCTGAACGGCCTGCCCATACGCACCCCACAAGGGGCACGCTTCGACCGCAGCTTTCTGGCAATCGCCGCCGCTGCAGACGGACTTGGCGTGGCACTGGAATCCACCCGCCTGGCCGAGCGCGAACTCCTGAGCAACCGTCTGGTACGCCCTCTTGCAGGACGCGAGCGAGAAATCCATTACACCGGCCACCACCTGGCCTACTCAAGCGCAGGCCAACAACGCCACACTATCGGCATCTTCCGCGACTGGCTCTTGAATGAACTCGGCCTGACCCAACCCTCTGAACAGGCAAACTGAACCGTTGCCCCCTCCCCGTACGTCAGGCGGTGTGTTGGGCTGGCGGGTGGGGCAATTGGAGTTCGCCGGGAGGGAGGTCATCAGAGGGAGGCAAGCGAGCCGCCGTTCAAGCGGGACGCTTGTGGTCAGTCCGGGGGACTGACCACCCCGCGCGTTTGGCGAGCGCCCTCTGATGGCCTCCCGCACGGGCAGTTCCGGCGCAGCCGGAACCGAACGACTTGCCCCATCCGCCAGCCCAACACACCGCCGGGCTCTCCGACAAGAGTAATGACGCAGTCGAGCGCCCCCCAGAAAAAAGACCGGGAAACTTCCCGGCCTCTTTCAAAAAATCACGCCAATTTTCCGTGACAATGCTTGTATTTCTTGCCGCTGCCACACGGACACGGATCATTGCGCCCCACCCGTGGCACAGCCCCGGCCGGAACACCACCCGCTTGCGCAGCAGACCCCTGATCCAGGCCCGGATCCTCGCCCCGCAGCGCCGCGTCATAATCCGCATGGTGATAGCGCACATTCTCGAGCGCCGGCGATGTAGGTTCCTCGACCTCAACCTGCTCGGCAGACTGAATCCGCACCGTCATCAACACCCGGACCGTCTCATTGCGCACCCGGTCCAGCATGTCCGAAAACAGCTCGAACGCCTCCCGCTTGTACGCCTGCTTCGGATCCACCTGCGCATACCCCCGCAAATGAATCCCCTGGCGCAAATGATCCAGTGATGCCAAATGCGCACGCCAGTTTGAATCCAGCGCCTGCAACAAAACCGAGCGCTCGAAAGGCTCCCAGCCCTCGCGCCCAACCAGCGTCACCTTCTCATCGTACAGACGCTTGGATTCCGCCAATACTCGATCCAGCAAATCATCGTCAGTTAAATTGGGCTCTTTCTCCAGCATCTCTGCCAACGCCATCGGCATCGCCCAATCGGACTCCAGCGTCGTCTGCAGACCCGGCACATCCCACTGCTCTTCCATCGTTTCCTCTGGAATATAGCGACGGAACACCGCGGTAATCTCAGCTTCGCGCAGATTCGCAATCGTATCGGCAACCGAAGAAGACTCCAGAACCTCGTTGCGCTGACCGTACAGCACCTTGCGCTGATCATTGGCCACATCATCGTACTCAAGCAACTGCTTGCGAATATCGAAGTTGCGGCCTTCTACCTTACGCTGCGCGGATTCGATCGAGCGCGACACCATCCGTGCCTCGATTGGCTCACCCTCGGGCAAGCGCAGACGATCCATGATGGCACGGACACGATCGCCCGCAAAAATGCGCATCAGCGAATCATCCAGCGACAGATAGAACCGTGACGAGCCAGGATCGCCCTGGCGCCCAGCACGGCCCCGCAACTGATTATCGATGCGCCGTGACTCATGACGCTCGGTGCCAATGATGCGCAGGCCGCCCGCAGCCTTCACGGCTTCGTTGGCCGGTGCCCACTCTGCGCGGATCTGTGCAATCCGTGCCTCTTTGTCTTCGGCCGACAGATCGGCATCAGCACGCACCAGATCAATCTGCTTGTCGACACTGCCGCCCAGCACAATATCCGTACCCCGGCCGGCCATATTGGTGGCAATCGTAATGTGTCCAGGCTTGCCCGCCTCGGCCACGATCTCCGCTTCGCGCGCATGCTGCTTGGCATTCAGCACATCGTGCGGCAAACCATCCCTGCGCAAGGCATTGGACAGAAGCTCGGAGTTCTCGATGCTGGTGGTGCCCACCAGTACCGGCTGACCGCGTTTATGGCAATCGACGATATCCGCCAGAATCGCCTGATACTTCTCGGCATCTGTCTTGAACACCTGATCGTTCTGATCATCGCGGGCCATCGGACGATTGGTGGGGATAATCACCGTTTCGAGGCCGTAAATCTCCTGGAACTCGTAGGCTTCAGTGTCGGCCGTACCCGTCATCCCCGACAGCTTCTCGTACATCCGGAAATAGTTCTGGAACGTAATCGAGGCCAGCGTCTGGTTCTCGTTTTGGATGCGCACACCCTCTTTGGCCTCAACGGCCTGGTGCAGGCCGTCAGACCAGCGGCGACCAGCCATCAGGCGGCCGGTAAACTCGTCCACAATCACGACTTCGCCGTCTTGCACCACATATTGCTGATCAAGGTGGAACAAATTGTGCGCACGCAACGCCACCAACAGATGATGCATCAGCGAAATATGACGGGGATCGTATAGCGACTCGCCCTCGGGCAAGATGCCTTGCTGGACCATCACCTGCTCGGCCTTGACCTGCCCGGCCTCAGACAAATGCACCTGCTGGGCTTTTTCGTCCACCCAGAAATCACCCTCGGGCTCTGGCTCGTGCGGCTTCGGTTCTTCGGCCATGCGCGTCAGCAGAGGCGGCACCGCATTCATCCGCACGTACAGCTCGGTGTTGTCGTCGGCCTGACCAGAAATAATCAGCGGCGTACGGGCTTCGTCGATAAGAATCGAATCCACCTCATCGACAATCGCAAACGACAGGCTGCGCTGACGGCGGTCGCCAGGGCGGAATTCCATATTGTCGCGCAGATAATCGAAACCGTACTCGTTGTTGGTACCGTAGGTGATGTCTGCCTGATAAGCCGCGCGCTTTTCTTCGTTTTCTTGCTGCGGCACCACCACGCCCGTGCTCAGGCCCAGAAACCCGTACAGGCGGCCCATCCACTCGGCATCGCGCCGGGCAAGGTAATCATTGACTGTCACCACATGCACCCCGTTGCCGGGCAAAGCATTGAGGTACACCGCCAGGGTAGCCATCAACGTTTTGCCCTCACCCGTGCGCATCTCTGCAATTTTGCCATTGTGCAGGGCAATCGCCCCCAGCATCTGCACATCGAAGTGGCGCATGCCAAACACCCGCTTGCTGGCCTCGCGGACCACCGCAAACGCTTCCGGCAGCAAAGAGTTTAGCGACTTGCCGTCGGCGATCCGCTGACGGAATTCGTCAGTTTTGGCTTGTAGCGCTTCGTCGGACAAAGCCTGCACAGAGGGCTCGAGCGCATTGATCTGTGCGACCTGCTTGCGGTACTGCTTGAGCAACCTGTCGTTGCGGCTGCCAATGAACTTTTTAAGCAGAGAAACCATAGTGTGTCGTCGCTGCGGGCCGGCGCTGCCAAAAACAGCCCCGGCAACCGGATGATTGTCAGGCACGGTCACTGAACAGTGACCGCAGGTAAACGATGCAGTTTAACGCAGCTGCGGGCCCGCCGCTTTGGCAGGCTGATCTGCGGCTGCTACCCGTAGTCCCGCCAAGGCCTGTGCGGACGATCGGTTTGGCGCCTGCAGGAACAAGGTAGGATCCAGTGGGTAATCTGCCATGCGAATCTCGAAGTGCAGATGAGCCCCGGTGGAGCGGCCTGTGCTGCCCACCCGAGCGATCAGATCTCCCTGACGCACGAGGTCTCCCGCCTTGACCAGTATGCTGGACGCATGCGCATATCGGGTGCGCAAACCATTGCCGTGGTCGATTTCAACCATCTTGCCATAGCCGTGCCAGGTGCCGGCTCGCACCACAATCCCGCCCGAGGCGGCACGGATGTCCGTGCCCCGGGGTGCTGCAAAATCCAGCCCCTCGTGCATCGTTTGCCGCCCGGTGACCGGATTGCGGCGCCAGCCAAAAGAAGAACTGAGTGCCGGGTAATCCACCGGCGACAAGGTAGGCAAACTGGCCTGAAACCCCGCCTGCCGGGACAAGGCCGCATCCACCAATGCGTAAGCGTCTTCCTGGCTGTCCAGACGCGCACCCAGCGCATCTACCCGTGCGCCCAACTGTTCGGCCGACTCAAAGGACAAGGACATGGGTAAAGGGTCTGTGATGTCATCCAGCACCTGGGACGCATCAGCCTGCGGGATGTGCGACAAACTGTCCACATCAGCGGCCGTGGGAGCTGGACCACCGGCAATCTCTGGGGCGCTGTACTTGAGGCCGGCTGCTTGGGCGATACGGCTGCGCACGGCCTCCATGGCCAACACCCGCCCCTGGAGCTCTCCGACGCGACCTGCCAGATCGGCGAGGTTACCCTGCAGGGCCGCGGTTTGCTGTTGCATCCGGGCATTCAGCGTTTGCCTTTGCTGAGTTTGCAACAAAGAAGTGCCCTGCCAGGACTGCCACTGCGCACCTGCCCATGCAGCGGCAGACAACAACAAGAGCAACAAGCCCAGGCGTGCCAGCCAGTGCACGGTAGAATGGCTGAACCGTCGTGCGGTTGTTGCAACATCAACTTCTGACTTCATCCAACTAATCCTTAAATGTCTCAGGCTTCTCGCCACCGCAGCCATGCCCCTGGGGCCCCGGCCCTGAGCTGGTTGCAGGCAAACCCGCAAGGGGCCCATCTGCTGCAAACAGCGCATACGCTGATGGCCCTGCAAAGCGCCTTGCGCGCCACCTTGCCCCTTGCCCTGCAGCGCCGCGCACAGGTAGCCCGTATAGAGGGACAACAACTTACCGTATTGGTTCCTGGCCCTGCCTATGCCGCACGCCTGCGGCAACTGACACACCAAGTGGCCAGCCAGCTGCAGCAACAGGGATGGCCGGTAGAAACCATTGTCGTGCGCATTGATGCCGCCATGGGGCAAGCCGGGACACAAAAGCCACTGCGTGAAACCCGACCACTGGACGAGCAGGCCTTGCACTGCTTTGAGACATTGGCCAAGGATCTAAGCCCCGGGCCCTTATCCGATGCAGTCAGCCGGTTATTGCGTCATCACCGGCCAGAAGGTACACAAAAATAGCGACCGCTGCCCCTTAGGCCAGTTGCCAGTCGCGGGTGTAGGCAGCGGGTGCCAGCTGGGAGGATTCGTAGGTGACGGTTTCCCAGCAATCTTGCTGGGCCAGCAAAGCGCGTACCAGCTGGTTGTTAAGACTATGGCCAGACTTGCAGGCCACGTACCGGGCCACCAGCGGTTGGCCGGCGAGATAAAGATCCCCGATGGCATCGAGGATCTTGTGTTTTACGAATTCGTCGTCGTAGCGCAAGCCATCGGAATTAAGCACGCGGTATTCGTCCATGACGATCGCGTTATCCAGGCTGCCGCCCCGGGCCAGCCCCATGGAGCGCAACGCCTCGACCTCGGAGGCAAATCCGAAGGTACGCGCACGCGCAATGGTTTTGACGTAAGAATCAGTGGCGAAATCAACTTCGGCACGATTGGCGGTGGAGTTGATGGCCGGATGGCGAAAATCGATGGAAAACGACAACGCAAAGCCGTCGTGAGGCTCCAGGCGCGCCCATTTGGCGGCCGGGCCATCGCCCTCGCGGACTTCGACGGGCTTGAGTACCCGGATGAACCGCTTGGCCGCAGATTGCTCTTGCAGGCCGGCGCTACGCAGCAGATACACAAAGGTGCCGGCGCTGCCATCCATGATGGGCACTTCTTCGGCATTGAGATCAACGTGCAGGTTATCCACCCCCAGGCCAGCCAGGGCGGACATCAGGTGCTCGACGGTAGATACGCGCACTGACCCTTGCTGCAATACAGAGGCCATACGGGTATCGCCCACAGCATCGGCGCGCGCCGGCAGATCAACCACCTGGGGAAGATCGGTGCGATGGAAAACAATGCCCGTATTGGGCTGTGCGGGGCGCAATGTGATTTCAACCCGGCGGCCTGAATGCAGGCCCACGCCTTTGGTGGAAATCGCTTGCTTGATCGTGCGCTGTAAGAGCATGGGTATATCGGAATAGGCTACACGCACAAGGCACTACCGCCCTGGCGCAGAATGTCGGGGTATTGTAACCGCTCTACGGGTTTTCCACGACCCTTGTCACTGGATTTCACACTTGTTATGCGAAGGCACACCCTCCTCCAGGGGAAGAGAAGGGTGTGCCAGGCGCCGCGACCGGCGTGACAGCAGCCGCGATGTGAGGTCAGAACGACAGATCTTCAGAGATCAATCGGCCTGTTTACGCAAAAAGGCAGGGATATCAAAGTGATCCATCCCGGCGCCTTCCAGCGCCTGTACCTGTGCCGAAGCACTGGTGCGAGGGCGGCGGATCACCGACGGCACATCCGTACCGGCAAAATCATGGCCCAGATGCACGGGTTGATTGTCGGTGCCGGTGCGCTGGATTTCAGCATTGTTGGACACCAGTTGCGGACGGCTGTTGGCAGCGCCCAGACCGGTTGCCACCACGGTGACACGCAGGCTTTCACCCATCGCATCGTCGTACGCCGTCCCGAAAATGACGGTGGCGTCTTCGGATGCATAGCTGCGGATGGTTTCCATGATTTCGCGGGTTTCACGCATTTTCAGCGAGCGGCTGGCCGTAATGTTGACCAGAATCCCACGGGCACCATGCAGATCGACACCCTCAAGCAAGGGGCAGGCAATGGCTTGCTCAGCGGCGGTACGGGCACGATCGGCGCCAGCGGCAACCGCTGTGCCCATCATGGCCTGACCCTGCTCGCCCATGATGGTTTTCACGTCCTCGAAGTCGACGTTCACATTGCCTTCAACATTGATGATTTCGGCAATGCCTGCGCAGGCATTGTGCAGCACGTCATCAGCTGCCTGGAAGCAGTCTTCCTGGGTGGCGTCTTCGTCCATCAGGTCGTACAGGTTTTCGTTGAGCACCACCACCAGGGAATGCACGTGGCGCGTCAGCTCGCGGATCCCTTCTTCGGCCAGGCGCATGCGCTTGTTGCCTTCGAAAATGAACGGCTTGGTAACCACACCGACGGTCAGGATACCCAGTTCCTTGGCAACCTCGGCCACCACTGGGCCAGCCCCGGTGCCGGTGCCACCGCCCATGCCGGCCGTGATAAACACCATGTGCGCCCCGTTCAAGGCGGCACGGATTTCCTCGCGAGCAGTCTCCGCCGCTGCACGACCCTGGTCGGGTTTGGCACCAGCACCCAAACCGGTGCGACCCAGGCGGATCTGCACAGGCGCTTCGCTGGCCAGCAAGGCCTGCGAATCTGTGTTGGCGCAGATAAATTCCACTCCTTGTACTCCGGAGTGGATCATATGGGCCACCGCGTTACCCCCGGCGCCACCGACGCCGACGACTTTGATCACGGTGCCGTTTCTGCTGGTATCCAGCATTTCGAAATTCATCATGGTTGACTCCCTCACATACGGAAAACGAAAAAAACAATCCCCTGATAGCCCACGAATGACCGACCATCGGTCAGTTCATGAACCACTCCTTCATGCGCGTCAGAATGGACTTGACGGTTCCTTTCTGTTGCGCCACTTTGCGACCTCGTGCCCGCTGCATGCGGGCCTCGATCAACAAACCCATCACCGTCGAGAAGCGCGGATTGCGCATCACGTCGGACAAACTGCCCTCATAGACCGGCACGGCCACCCGGACCGGCTTGAGGAACACGTCCTCAGCCAGCTCGACCATGCCGGGCATGAGCGCCGTCCCGCCGGTTAACACCACCCCGGAGGACAACAATTCTTCGTAGCCGGATTCACGTACTACCTGCTGCACAAATCCAAACAGCTCTTCCATGCGCGGCTCGATCACGGCACCCAGTGCCTGGCGCTTGACGTTGCGGTTGGGGCGATCACCCAGCCCCGGCACCTCGATCATTTCGTCAGCACCCACCAATACCTGCTTGGCCACGCCATAGCGCAGCTTGATTTCCTCGGCGTCCGGAGTGGGCGTACGCAGCATGGCGGCAATGTCACTGGTGACCTGATCACCGGCAATCGGGATGACCGAGGTATGGCGAATGGCTCCGCCGGTATAGATGGCAATATCGGTGGTGCCGCCACCAATATCCACCAGCACCACACCCAATTCTTTTTCATCAGCAGTGAGGCATGACAAGCTGGAAGCCAGCGGCTGCAAGGTCAGATCCTGAACCTCCAGCCCGCAGCGGCGCACACACTTGACGATGTTTTGTGCGGCACTGACTGCCCCTGTGACGATGTGCACGCGCACTTCCAGGCGCATGCCGCTCATGCCGATCGGCTCGCGGATATCATCCTGGGCGTCCACGATGAACTCCTGCGTCAGGACATGCAGCACTTTCTGATCAGTGGGGATGTTGACGGCCTTGGCAGTTTCAATCACCCGCTCGACATCCGTGGCGGTGACTTCCTTGTCTTTGACGGCCACCATGCCACTGGAGTTGAAACTGGTGATATGGCTGCCGGCGATACCGGTGTATACCTCGCGGATCTTGCAATCAGCCATCAGCTCGGCTTCTTCAAGCGCACGCTGGATGGAGTTGACGGTGGATTCGATGTTGACGACAACACCCTTGCGCATACCGTCTGACTCGTGCTGGCCGAGGCCCAGCACTTCAAACCCGGCATCCGGCAAGATTTCAGCCACCACGGCAACCACTTTGCTGGTGCCGATGTCGAGTGCAACGATCAGGTCTTTGATGTCACGAGTCATGGTTTGGAAGGTCGATGAGTAGCATTGGTTTCAGGGGCCAGCGTGATTGCGAACCCGTTGGGGTAACGCAAATCGGCGCTGGCGATCATGCGGCTGCCCAGACGTTGCGACAACGCGGGCCAGGCCTGGACAAAACGTTCGATGCGGGCGGCAAACGGCAGCGCGCCCGAGCGGCCATGCGGGTCGGTGGCATCCGCGGCCGGGTCGCGCCCCAAAGCCAGATGCACTCCGTCCGAGAGCGACACTTCCCATGCATAGCGGGGTGTCAGGGTGGCTTCCCGTACGCTCAGGCCCAGCGGCGCAAACCAGCGGGCAATCTCGGCATAACGCTGCACCACCAGGCGCTCGGAGCTGGCGGGCCCATTCAGCTGCGGCAAATGCAGGCCATCGGGCAGTTCACCTGGATTGGCCGTAAAGGCTTCGCCCCAGGTATTGATCATCTGGTTTTCATTCCATAGCGCCAGCGGTTGCTGTTCTTCGATACGCACCAGCAGCGTGGAGGGCCATACCCTGCGGATGGCTGCATGCCGCACCCAAGGCACGTTTTCGATGCGTTGACGCACCTCATCCAGATCCAGCAGGAAGAAATTGCCCTGCACCTGGCCGGCCAGTGCGGTTTGCAGGCTGCTGGGGCTGACATATTGCAAGGTGCTGCCCGCCACCGGCGCCAGCTGAATCTGCTGGATGGCAAAGTACGGCCGACGGATGATCCACGACAGCACGCCAGCCACCATAGCCAACACAGCCAGCAAAGCCAGCAGGTTGGCGATCAGGTTGGTCAGGCGGGCGTCTGCAAACACCGTTGGCTCCTGTTCAGTGGGCTTCCGGGCGCTGCACTTTGCAGCGCGCGGTGGCAAGAATGGCAACACACAACTCGCCATAGCTCATACCCAGGGCTTTCGCACCCATGGGCACCAGCGAATGACTGGTCATGCCGGGAGATGTGTTCATTTCAAGCAACCAGGGCTGATTATTCCGATCCAGCATCAGATCAGCCCGAGCCCAGCCCTCGCACCCCAGGACGCGATAGGCTTGCACGCACAGCGACTGAATCTGTTGGGTCAGGGGCTCAGGCAGATCAGCCGGACACACGTACTGCGTGTCGTTGGACACATACTTGTGCTCGTAGTCGTAGTTTCCCTGGGGGGCAATGATTTCAATCACCGGCAGGGCATGTGCATCGGCACCGGTACCCAGCAGCGGCACGGTAAGCTCCCGGCCCTCGATGAACTGCTCGGCCAGGGCGCACTCATCATGCGCATAAGCCAGCGCCAAAGCGGCCGGCAACTGCCCGGCGGAGAACACCCGGGTAAGACCCAGGGTCGAGCCCTCATGCGGAGGCTTCACAATCAGGGGTAAACCCAGCTCAGCCACAAGATCCGTCTGGCCGGCGGCCGCTTGCTCAAGCGCCACAAATCGTGGCGTGGGCAAACCGTGCTGCAGCCAAAGTCGTTTGGTGGCGATCTTGTCCATGGACAGGCTGGAGGCCAACGTACCGCTACCGGTGTAGGGAATGCCCAGGAGCTCGAGCGCACCCTGAATCGTGCCGTCTTCACCGTATCGGCCATGCAAGGCAATGAACACCCGATCAAAGCCGGCGGCAGACAGCTCGGCCAGGCTTTGCCGCCCGGTATCAAACAAATGCGCATCCACACCGGCTTCTCGCAAAGCCGCGCAGACACCGGTGCCCGACATCAGCGACACCTCGCGCTCAGAGGACAGGCCACCATACAGCACACCCACACGACCCCAGTCTTGCTTCATGACAGGCCTCCCAATTGCGCGGGCACCCGGCTGATTGAGCCGGCGCCCATGATGATCACCACATCGCCGTCGCGCACAAAATCCTGAATCGCCTGAGGCATCTCGGCCACGTTTTCCACAAAGACAGGCTCTACCTTGCCGGCTACCCGCAAGCCGCGCGCCAGTGCCCTGCCATCCGCGGCAATCAGGGGTGCCTCGCCAGCGGGATAGACCTCGGTGAGCAGCACGGCATCGGCCGAACTGAGCACGCGTACAAAGTCTTCAAAGCAGTCCCGCGTACGGGTATAGCGATGAGGCTGGAACGCCAGCACCACGCGGCGATCGGGCCAGGCGCCACGAGCGGCAGCCAGCGTAGCCGCCATCTCCACGGGATGGTGGCCGTAATCGTCCACCACCGAATACATCCCCCCTCCGTTGCGTGCCGACACAGGAAAGTCGCCCACTTGGGTAAAGCGCCGGCCCACGCCTCGAAACTGCGCCAATGCCTCGACAATGGCGCCATCAGGCACACCCAGCTCGGTGGCGACGGCGATGGTGGCCAAGGCATTCAGCACATTGTGTCGGCCCGGCAGGTTCAGGCGTATATCCAGCGGCGGCAGAGCGCCTTGCTGGCCCTGGCGCTCCACCACAAACGCCATGGCGGTGCCCTCCGCTCGCAGATCCCGGGCACGCACCTGGGCAGGCGTGTCGATGCCATAGGTGGTCATGGGACGCGAGACAAACGGCATGATTTCACGCACATTGGAATCGTCCAGGCACAGCACTGCGCTGCCATAAAAAGGCAGGCGCTGGGTGAATTCGACAAAGGCGCTTTTCAGGCGCGCCACATCATGGCCATAGGTGTCCATGTGATCAAGGTCGATGTTGGTGATGATTGCCATCACCGGCAGCAGGTTCAAAAACGAAGCGTCGGATTCGTCGGCCTCGACCACGATGTACTCGCCCTGCCCCAGACGCGCATTGGCATCGGCCGCATTCAGGCGCCCGCCAATCACAAAGGTGGGATCCAGCCCGCCCGCAGCCAGCACGCTGGCCACCAGGCTGGTGGTGGTGGTCTTGCCATGGGTACCGGCCACCGCAATCCCGCGCTTCAAGCGCATGAGTTCGGCAAGCATCAGGGCCCGGGGCACCACCGGCACACGGGCGGCGCGTGCGGCCAGTACCTCAGGGTTGTCTGCGTGGATTGCCGTAGAAGTCACAATCGCACCGGCGCCCTGGATATGCGCGGCATCATGACCAATGGAAATCCGGGCGCCCAAGGAGGCCAGGCGACGGGTAACGGCGGTTTCCTGCACATCCGAGCCGCTGATGGCATAGCCCAGATTCAGCAGCACCTCGGCGATCCCGCTCATGCCCGCGCCGCCAATCCCGACGAAATGAATATTATGTATACGATGCTTCATACCGATTCCTTCTGGGTATGGACGCAAGCTTCAGCAATCAGCTGCGTAGCGTTCAGGCTGGAATGTTCGTGTGCGTGCGCCGCAACCGCCGCCAACTCGGGGCGCCGACGTTGGCTCAGCCAGTCGGCCAGCGCACGGGCACTTAATGTGGACTGCGGCATCAGCCAGCCGCCATCGCAGTCAGACAAATAGCGCGCGTTGGCGGTCTGGTGGTCGTCAATGGCGTGCGGCAAGGGGATAAACGCGGCCGCTACCCCGACAGCTGCTACTTCGGCCACCGTCATCGCGCCGGCGCGGCAGATCACCAGATCAGCGTCGCCCAGGGCCTGCGCCATATCCTGGATAAACGGGCGCACATCCGCCTGCAGCCCCAGGCGCGCATAGTGCCCCTGGACAGTGTCTGCATGGCGTTCACCCGCCTGATGGCAGACGGTGGGACGCATGTCCTCAGGCATCAAGGCCAGGGCTTCGGGCACCACGGCATTGATGCTGGCCGCACCCAGACTGCCACCCAGCACCAGCAGGTGCAGCGGCCCTTGCCGGTTTGCATAGCGGGCTTCCGCGGGCGTTACCGACAGCAAGGCTTCGCGCACGGGGTTGCCCACCATCACCGCATCGGGCAGCACACCGGGAAACCCGCTTAATACCCGGGTGGCCAAACGGGCCAGCAGGCGATTGGCCGTGCCGGCCACCGCATTCTGTTCGTGAATCACCAGCGGGATTTTGCTCAGGCGGGCCATCAGGCCACCGGGTACGGCGGCATACCCGCCCATACCCAACACCACATCGGGACGATGCTGACGCAGCAAGCGACGCACCTGCAGGCAGGCGGCCACCAGGGTAAAGGGCAGCTTGAGCAGCGCCGCCAGGCCCTTGCCACGCACCCCGCCAAACCGCAGGGGCAAAAGCGTGATGTGGTGCGCCGGCACCAGCCGGCCTTCCATGCGATCAGGATTGCCCAGCCACAGCACCTGCCAGCCCTGGGATTGCAGTGCCTCGGCCACTGCCAGGCCCGGCATGATATGCCCGCCTGTGCCGCCGGCCATGATGAGAATGACGGGCTGTGTCATCGCCGCTTCCCCCTCATCATGCAACGTGTCTCAAAATCCACCCGCAGCAGCAAGGCAATGGCTACGAGATTCATGACGATGCCCGAGCCGCCGTAGCTGACCAACGGCAAGGTAAGCCCCTTGGTGGGCAACAAGCCCACGCAAACACCAATATTGATGAAAGCCTGCACGCCGATCCATAGGGTCAGCCCCTGGGCCGCCAGACCATCAAACACCCGATCCATCACCATGGCCTTGCGGGCAATTTCAAAGCCGCGCAGCACGACAAACCCGAACACGGCAACCAGACACATCACACCCACAAAGCCCAGTTCCTCGCCAATCACTGCAACAATGAAGTCGGTGTGCGCCTCGGGCAGATAATGCAGTTTCTCGACACTGGCCCCCAGGCCCACGCCGAACCACTCCCCTCGTCCCAGGGCAATCAACGAATGTGACAACTGATATGCACTGCCGTAAGCGTTGTCGGGATTCCAGGGATCCAGATAAACAAACAGACGCTCACGCCGCCACGGAGACAGCCAGATCAGCAGCAGAAAGCAGGACATCACGCCCAGCAGCAACGTTGAAAACAGCTTGAGATTGATGCCACCAATAAACAGCACCCCAACGGCAATGGCACCAATGACGATAAATGCCCCAAGGTCGGGCTCAAGCAACAGCAGCAGGCCCACCAGCACCAGTGTCACTGCCATGGGAACAAAGCCGCGCCAAAATCCCTGCAGGTGCGCTTTTTTGCGCACCACGTAATCAGCGGCGTACAAGGCCACGACGAATTTCATGAGCTCGGATGGCTGGAAATTGACCGGTCCCAAGAACAACCAGCGCCGCGCACCGTTGACCTCGCGTCCGATACCGGGCACCAGCACCACCAGCAGCAACACCAGCGCCAGCACAAACAAGGGAATGGACAGCTTCTGCCAGACCTTCATGGGCACACTGGCCGTCACCAAGGCCGCCAGCAGGCCCACGATAATAAATGCGGCATGCCGGCCGACAAAATAGAAGCGCCCATAACTTTCGTAGCGTGGACCATCTGCCAGCGCAATCGACGCCGAATACACCATCAACAGACCAAACAGCACCAGCGCGGTCACCGCCACCACCAGGCTGACGTCCACCATCGGCATGGTGGTGCGGCCCTGCCGTCCACCCTGGAAGCCCACGCTGAGGTCTGCCATCAGGCTCATGCCACTTCCCCCCTGTCCGCTGCCAGCTCGCGCACAGCCTCGACAAAACAGGCACTGCGATGGGCGTAATTGCGAAACATATCCATGCTGGCGCAAGCCGGCGAGAGCAACACGGCGTCGCCGGGCTGCGCCTGATCCAGGCCCTGCTGAACAGCATCAGGCAAGGTGTCGCAAAAAATGAGGGGCACAGCACTGTCTTTCAGGGCTTGCGCGATGATGGCTGCATCCTGGCCAATCAGCATGACGGCGCGCGCATGCGCCTGCACAGCACTGGCCAACGGCGAGAAGTCCTGGCCCTTGCCCAGACCACCGGCAATCAGCACCACCGGACGCCCCAGCCCCTGCAGTGCAGCCAGCGTGGCGCCAACATTGGTGCCCTTGCTGTCATCAATGAAATCCACTCCGGCGATGGTCTGGATGAATTCGGTTCGATGAGCTTCGCCGCGATACCGGCGCAAAGCGTGCAACATGCCGGCCCAGTCCAGCCCGACAGCATCGCCCAGCGCCAGCGCAGCCAGACTGTTGAGCGCATTGTGGCGCCCCCGGATCTGCAAGGCATCAACAGGCATCAGCGCGTGCGGCGTGCCTTGCGTGCGCACGGCCACCTCCGGCTGACGGCCTTTGCGTCGGCCATTGTCAGGCGCAGGAGCATTCATCTGCGGCACATAGGCCAGCCAGGACAAATCATGAGAGCTCTGCAGGCCGAGGTCGCCCGCCAGAACCGGCAGGCCGGCGCCAAAACTGCGAACATCCAGCGCTTCTGGCTGCTCTACCATGGCGGATACCCGCGCATCATCGCGGTTGATGATACGGATCCGGGCCATCTCCAGCAGACGCGCTTTGGCCGCGGCATAGTCGTGCATCGAGCCATGCCAGTCGAGGTGATCTTGCGTGACATTGAGCACCACGGCTGCGTCGGCCGCCAGCGAGTGCGTGGTTTCCAGCTGAAAACTGGAGAGCTCCAGCACCCAGAGTGCCGGCAGATCGTCTGTTTGCAGGGCATCCATCAGGCTGTGCAAGGCGGCAGGGCTGATATTCCCGGCCGCCCGGGCCGGGCGCCCACACCCCTGTGCCAGGTGGCGCACCAGGGCAGTGACGGTAGTTTTGCCATTGGTACCTGTGATCGCCAGCACACCAGGTGTATAGCCCTGGCTGCGCAAATCGGCCAAGGCCCGCGCAAACAGCTCGATCTCGCCGATGATTTCGATGCCGCGCTCGCGCGCCGCCTGCAAAAATCCGGCCACAGGTGCTTGATGGGGGTTGAGCCCAGGGCTGAGCACAACCGACACCACCCCATCCAGGGTCGCCGGCTGCAGCGCATCTGTACCCAAATGCACATCGGCCTCGATGCCCTGATCCGCCAGCGTGGCCAGGCCCGCGGGCGCATCCCGGGTGTCCAGCACACGCAAAGCCGCCCCCTGGTGCGCGCACCAGCGCGCCGCAGCCACGCCGGTTTCGCCCAAACCCAGAATCAGGGTCAGGCCGTCACGGCGCACAGAGGGAAACTCAAATACGGTACTCATCGCAATTTCAAACTCGCCAGGCCCACCAGGACCAGCATCATGGTGATGATCCAGAAGCGCACCACCACCTGGGTTTCTTTCCAGCCGCTGACTTCAAAGTGATGATGCAGCGGGGCCATTCGAAAGATGCGCCGGCCCTCGCCATAGCGCTTTTTGGTGTATTTGAACCAGCTCACCTGCAACATCACCGAGAGGGTCTCCACCACAAACACCCCGCCCATGATGAACAACACAATCTCCTGGCGCACAATCACGGCGATCGTGCCCAGCGCACCACCCAACGCCAAGGCACCCACATCGCCCATGAACACCTGGGCGGGATACGCGTTGAACCACAAGAACGCCAGGCCGGCGCCGGCAATCGCGGCGCACAGAACCATGAGCTCGGACGCACCCGGGATATAGGGAAACAGCAGATACTTGGAGTAATCGACGCGCCCGACCACATAAGCAAAAATGCCCAGGGCCGAGCCGATCATCACCGTAGGCATAATGGCCAAGCCGTCCAGGCCATCGGTAAGGTTGACTGCATTGCTGGTACCCACAATCACCAGCCAGGTCAGTGCAACAAAGCCAAACACACCCAAGGGATAACTGACAGACTTGAAAAACGGCACGATCAAATCGGCCCGCGCAGGCAAAGGCATGGTGAAGCCGCTCAGCACCCAGTCGCGAAACAACGGCCAGAGATCGGCGTTGGCCGGTGCCGACACCGCGAAACTGAGATAGACCGCCGCCACCAGGCCAATCAGGGCCTGCCAGAAAAACTTCTGGCGTGCCGGCATGCCTTCGGGGTCGTGGTGCACTACCTTGCGGTAGTCATCCGCCCAGCCGATCCAGCCAAAACCAAAGGTCACCAACAGCACAACCCAGACAAAGCGGTTGGTCCAGTCGGCCCACAGCAGGGTGCTGATCCCGATCCCGATCAGGATCAGGGCGCCCCCCATTGTGGGTGTGCCATTTTTCTGCAAGTGAGTTTGCGGGCCGTAGCTGCGCACAGCCTGGCCAATCTTCAGTGCCGTCAACCGGCGAATCAGCCAGGGCCCTGCCAACAGGCCAATGGTCAGCGCAGTGGCCGATGCCAGAACCGCCCGGAAAGTGATGTATTCCACCACCCCAAATGCCCGGAAATGATGGTCGGCCAGCCAGCGTGCCAATTCAAGCAGCATGATTCCCCCCTTGGTCTGCACCATTGGTTTGCAGGGCGTGCACCACGCGCTCCATCCGCATGCTGCGCGAACCCTTGACCAGAATGTGGGCGGGTCGGGCAGCCAGCAGCCGCGGCAGCAAGGCATCCAGCGAATCAAACGCCTGCGCGCCGTCACCAAAGGCGCGGGCAGCCTCGACACTTGCGGTACCCAGGGTCAGCAGGCACTGAATGCCGCACTGGCGAGCATAGGTACCTACCTCGGCATGCATGGAGGGCCCTTGGTCTCCGACCTCGGCCATATCGCCCAATACCAGTACTTTCCGGCCATCCAGACCAGCCAGCACATCGATGGCGGCACGCACCGAATCAGGATTGGCGTTATAGGTGTCGTCGATCAGATGAAAACCATCGGCCAGCAGCTGGGGGCGCATGCGTCCGCCCACCGGCACAAAGGCGGCAAGGCCTGCGGCGATGGTGGACAGGGGCGCCCCGGCGGCACGGGCGCACGCTGCCGCAGCCAGGGCATTGCGCAGATTATGGCGGCCTGGGGCGTGCAAGGTAACGGGGATCACCTCCTGACCTACATGCAGGCGAAATTCGGTGTGATCTGTTCCTGCCTGAATCCGGGAGGCGTGTACCTGGGCATTTTCATCAAAGCCAAAGCGCAAGGTTTTGCGCGGCGCAGCCAGTTGCTGCCACAAACCGGTAAAGGGTTCGTCGTCGGGAAACACGGCCACACCGTTGGCAGGCAGGGCCTGCAGCACGGCACCGTTTTCCCGGGCAACGGCTTCTACCGAGCTCATGAACTCCTGGTGTTCGCGCTGCGCATTGTTCACCAGCGCCACTGTCGGCGCAGCAATTGCTGCCAGCACGGCGATTTCTCCGGGATGGTTCATACCCAGTTCCAGCACGGCAGCGCGATGCGTCTTGCCCAAGCGCATCACCGTCAGCGGCACGCCAATTTCGTTGTTGAAATTGCCCCAAGTGGCCAGACGGGCGGCGTCGCCCCACCACGCGGCCAAAATGGCACTGATCATTTCTTTGGTGGTGGTCTTGCCGTTGCTGCCGGTGACGGCAATCACAGGCAGATCAAACTGCCGGCGCCACACACTGGCCACCCGGATCAGCGCCTGATGGGTGTCGCCAAGCACAATCTGCGCGATGGCTGCCCCAGCCACTGCGTGCGACACAATGGCCGCCCGCGCACCAGCCTTGGCGGCAGCATCCAGGTAGTCATGGCCGTCAAAATGTTCGCCCCGCAGCGCCAGGAACATCACGCCGGCACTGGCGTGGCGCGTGTCGGTGGACAACCCCGGGGCCTGCTGCCAGCTCAGCGCAAATCGCGCCCATTCGCGGTCATCAAACGCACTGCGCACATGCTGAACTTCCTGATAGGTTTCATGGCCCTTGCCTGCCAGCAACACAACGTCCTGTTCGCCGGCCCGCCAGACAGTATCGAGAATTGCAGTGGCGCGATCCGGCTCGATGTGCGGCCGGGCCGGCATGCCGGCCACAATGTCTTCAATAATTGCGTCCGGGGATTCTGATCGGGGGTTATCGGTGGTAACCACGGGCTCGTCGGCCAGCCGAGCTGCGACTTCACCCATCATGGCGCGCTTGCCGACATCCCGATCGCCACCGCAGCCAAACACACACCACACACGCCCTCCGCGCTCTGCTGCCACGGGCTGCAGTGCCGTCAGGACACGTTCGAGGGCGTCTGGCGTATGGGCATAATCCACCACCACCAGAGGCTGCGGGCATGCCGCACTGGCACCACCAATGGCAGTCACCATCTGCAGCCGGCCAGGCACGGGATGCAACACTGCCAGCGCCCGGGCCACACGGCTCATCCCCCAGCCCAGCTCGCGCAACACACCGGCCACCAGCAACAGATTGGAAATATTGTGCTCGCCCACCAGATGCGTAAAAATCTGCACCCGGCCATCAGGCCCAAAAAGCTTGAACACCAGGCCATCGGCGCCATGCTGCACATCTTCGGCCCTGAATGCGGCGCCAGATGATCGTTGCAAGCTGTAGCCCACCACGTGCGAAGCTGACAAGGACATGCCCAGGAGTTCACCCCCTGCGGCATCATCGGCGTTGATCACCGCGCCCCGCAGCCCGGGCCGCGAGAACAAGGCAAACTTGGCCTGCTTGTAGCGCTCGAAAGTACCGTGGTAATCCAGATGATCGCGGGTAAGGTTGGTGAAGCCGGCAATTTGCACGCGCACGCCATCCAGCCGCCCCTGTTCGATACCGATGGACGAGGCCTCGATGGCAGCCGCCTGCCCGCCAGAGCGCACGATCGCCGCCAGGCTGCGGTGCAAGGTCAGCACATCCGGAGTGGTAAGCACACCGCCCAGATTGCTACCATCAGCCAGCGTGACACCCAGCGTGCCCACAGTCCCGCAGGGCATGCCCTCGGAATTCATGGCATCCGCAATCCAGCGCACGGTGGACGTCTTGCCATTGGTGCCCGTCACTGCAATCACCGCCAGCGCATCCGAAGGACGGCCATACCACAGGTGGGCGATCTCGCCGAGCAAAGAGGCCAGATCTTCCACCATCAGAACAGGAATGCCATCAGGCACCGGGTGTGCGGCATCTGCGGCACACACAATTGCGGCAGCGCCCGCAGCCTGCGCCTGGCCCATGTAGGCACGCCCATCGGTGGCAATACCGGGGCAGGCAAAGAAAACATCTCCCACCTGAATCTGGCGCGAGTCCAGGCACAGATGAGCATGGCGCTGAACGCGCTCGTCAAGCCAGGCCAGGATATCAATCGTATTCATCGTGTATGCGCCCCCTGCTCTGCCACGGCCACCAGTGAATCCACGGGCGCATCGGGCCGCACCCCCATTCGGCGCAGGGTGCTGGAAACAATATCGGAAAAAACCGGGGCAGCAACGGCGCCGCCGTAATAGCCACCGGTCGTGGGCTCATCAATGGAGACAGCCACCACAACTCGGGGGTCAGACACGGGCGCAAAGCCTACAAACGAGCCCCGATATTTGGTTTTGCTGTACTGCCCATCAACAATCTTGCGCGCCGTACCGCTTTTGCCTGCCACGCGATACCCCTGCACCTGGGCCCGCCTGGCGCCATCCGGCCCAGCGGCAGCTTCGAGCATGCTGCGCATCAGATGCGCCACCTTGGGCGAATACACCTGCACGCTGGTGGGGCGCCCTTCGCGACGCAATAAAGACAAGGACACCATGTCGCCATCGCGGGCGAATACGGTGTAGGCATGTGCCACCTGGATAAGAGACACTGACAGCCCATAGCCGTACGCCATGGTGGCCCGCTCGATGGGGCGCCAACGTTGCCAGGGGCGCAAGCGCCCGGATGCCATGCCTGGGAAATGCGTCTCGGGGACACGCCCAAAGCCCAGTTCGGAGAATTTTGTCCACATGGCCTGCGAGCTAAGCAGCTCGGAGATCATGGTCATGCCGACGTTGCTGGAGTGCTGGATGATGCCACCCACAGTCAGCACCCCATAGTGGCCCACGTCGGAAATCAGGGACCCCTGATAGCGATAACGGCCATTGCCCGTGTCAAACTGGGTCCGCGTCGAGATCACACCTTCATCCAGTGCCAGCGAGGCCGTAAAGGGCTTCATGATGGAGCCCGGCTCGAAGGTGTCGGTCATGACGCGGTTGCGCAAGGCCGGCCCCGTACGCTGCGCAGTATCGTTGGGATCGTAGGAAGGCAGGTTCACCATTGCCAGGATTTCACCTGTGTGGGCATCCACCACAATGGCCGCTCCCGCCCGCGCCTTGTGCTGCTCGATTGCGGCCTTGAGGGCAGTATAGGTATCAAACTGGATACCAGTATCGATGGACAGTTGCAGATTTTGTCCGTCCACCGGCGGCACCACCGCTTGGACGTCCTCTACCACGCGGCCCAGCCTGTCCTTGATGACACGACGCGAACCTGGCTGGCCCGAGAGAAGATCGTTGAATGCCAGCTCGGTGCCTTCGATGCCGCGGTCTTCGATATTGGTAAATCCCAGGATATGCGCCATGACCTCGCCTTCGGGGTAATAGCGCCGGGTTTCAGGCAACTGCTGTACCCCGGGGATTTTTAGCTGACGGATCTTGTCGGCAACATCCATGCTTACCTGCCGTTGCAGGTACACAAAATTCTTGTCTTCATCGCGCGTGCGCTGGTGAATTTCTTTCACGGAGACGCCCAGCAAGGTGGACAACTGCTTTACCTGGCTGTCACTGGCTTTGTGGAAGTCTTCGGGGATCACCCAAATGGCGCGCACCGGCATGCTGGACGCCAGCACCACCGAGCCGCTGCGATCAAAGATCTTGCCACGAGAGGCGGGCAGCACCAGGGTGCGCTCGTAGCGGCGCTCGCCCTGGCGCTGCAGGAATTCGTTGGACAGAATCTGCAGCGACAAGGCCTTGGCCACCAGTGCCACAAATGCCAGCATCAGCACAATTACCACCAGCCGCGCCCGCCAGAAGACCGGGCGACTGGCCAATACAGGGCTTTCATGGAAACCAAAGCGCTTCATGGCCGCCCTCCGGATGAGGAGGTTGCAGCCGGTGCCGGCTCTTGCAGATAAATCGTGCGATCCGGCGTCACCGGGATCAAGTGCAACTCGGTGCGCGCCAGCGAATCGATACGCACGTTGCGGGCCAGTTCTGCGCGCTCAAGTTGCAAACGGCGCCACTCGGTGTCGAGCTCGTGGGCTTGCGATTTAAGGCGCTCGGATGCGACAAACAGTTCGCGCGTCTGAAAGCGCGCGGTAACCAGGGAAATGGCCGAGAGCATGAGGCAAAATGCCAGGAAGATGGCCACCCGGATCATCGATGCCCCCTTTTGCCCGACCGCCTGGCACCCGCCGCAGGCTGGCCCGGCAGATGCACCAAAGCCGCCGCCTGCCCGGCGGACAGCGGCTCTGCCGTGCGTTGAGCCACGCGCAGCACAGCCGAACGCGAACGGACATTGTCCTGAACCTCAGCGGCATCCGCTTGCACACGGCCGAGCAAGTTCACCCAGGGCTTGGGCATATCCTTCTCTGGGATTGGCAGGCGCGCCTGCTCCTGGCCCGGCCGCGCAGCCGCTGCCAAGCACTGTTTCACCATGCGGTCTTCCAGGGAATGAAAGCTGATCACCGCCAGCCGCCCGCCGTCACGTAAATGACTCAGGGCTGCCGGGAGGGCGTGCGCGAGTTCTTCGAGCTCCGCATTGATGTAAATCCGTATAGCTTGAAACGTCCGTGTGGCCGGATGCTGGCCTTTTTCGCGCGTGCGGACGACACCGGCGACGAGCTGGGCCAATTGGCTCGTGGTGCGCAGCACCCCGGATTGGCGGCCCGAAACAATCGCCTTTGCAATCTGGAAAGCAAACCGTTCTTCGCCATAATGAGCAATGACCTCCTTGATCTGATCTTGGTCGGCCTGCGCCAACCAGTCGGCGGCGGTCTGCCCCCGAGTTGTGTCCATACGCATGTCCAATGGGCCATCGCGCATAAATGAAAAACCACGGCTGGCATCGTCAATTTGCGGTGACGACACCCCGAGATCCATCAGTACTCCATCCACCTGCGCCAGCCCGCGATCATCCAGCTGCTGACCAAGCGTTGCAAAGCCATCGTGCACCACCTCAACACGCGCATCTTCAGCCGCCAGCTGGCGGGCGATCGCGATGGCTTCCGGGTCTTTATCAAAAACCAGTAATCGGGCACCCGGCGCCAAGCGCTGCAGCAGCAGCCGGCTGTGGCCGCCGCGGCCAAAGGTTGCATCGACGTAAACACCGTTAAGGTCGGGAGAAGAAGCGTAAAGCGCACCGCGGCCAAACGACGCATTCAACAATGCGTCGATCGCCGGTTCCAGCAGAACGGTACGGTGGGAATACGCCATGGACGGGGCTCAGAAAGAAATCTGCTCAAGAATGGAAGCATCCAGCTGGTTGACGTCCTGCAGACCGCGGGCTTCCCACTGCTCGCGATTCCACAATTCAAAACCCGACCCCAACCCCAACAACATCACTTCTCGCTTTAAATCGGCTGCTTCACGCAACTCGGGTGATACTAGAATTCGTCCGGCTGAATCCATCTCGACATCCTGGGCACTCCCCAGCACAAACCGCTGCAATGGCCGCGCAGCAGCTGTCAGTGCAGATATCTGGGCACGTTTGATTTCCCATGTAGAGCGCGGATACAGCATCAGACAGCCGTCCGGATGACGCGTCAGGGTAAGACAGCCTTGCTCGTCGGACAGCAGGGCGTCGCGGTACCGGGCCGGGATTGACATCCGACCTTTGGCATCCAACGTTAGCGCACTGCTTCCTTGAAACATGGGTTGTGTCTCCCACTTCGTCACACAAAAATCTACTTTTCCCCACTCTACGGGATACCCGCAAGGCGGTCAAGGAGAAACTCAAGATTTATTCAATGACAACAAGCACTTACAACTGTTTTGAACAATTTCATAAAAAATAAAATCTTGAAAAATCAATGAACTGCAAAACAAACTGAATGTCCTTTATCAGCATAAATAGGCACAAACCATGATCCAGGCGTTTTCTGAACTCGTGCCAATCCCCGATTGACAGACCTGGGGCCAGCCTATGTAATGAATCCGTGCCTCAACCGAGGCTCCAACCCGGCGCCACCCGGCGCCAGACTCGAAAGCATCCGAGCCTCTTTTACGTTTGCCTGCGGTACCGTCAGCCACCAATAAAAGGAGACCCTCCATGTCGGATCAGACTTCCACCCCTAAATCACGTCGCCAATTCCTGCAATCTGTCGGGGCAACAGGCGGCATGATGATGATTGGCGGCATGTTGCCGCTGCATCGCGCACTTGCTGCCGGGGGCCCACCTGCCATCAATCTTGGCCAGGTTCTGCCCATGACAGGTTCGGCAGCCGAGTTTGGCCCCTACTACCGGGACGCCGTGCGTCTGGCGGTGGATCAGATCAACACTGCCGCAAAAGAGGTCTTCGGCGGCCCGATCATCGCCAACCACGTCACGGCCGATAGCGCCACATTGCCCACCGTGGGTGTGCAAGCTGCCCGCCAGATGGTCGACACCCAACACACGCCGATCATCATCAACGGCTGGTCTAGCGGCGTAACGGTGGCCATTGCCACCTCAGTCACCATCCCTTCAGGGGTTCTGCAAATTGGTAACGGCACCACTTCTCCGCTGGTCAGTGTGCTGCCCGCCGATGCCAAGGCCGATCTCCTGTTCCGTACCAGTGCCTCCGACGCCATGCAAGGTGTGGTGGCCGCACAATTCGTCAACGGCGAAATCGACCCCAACTACAAGTTCAAGAAAGTCGCCACCATCTACATCAACAACCCCTACGGGCAGGGCTTGTCCAATGCCTTTGCCGCGGCCTTCAAAAAACGCGGCGGCACAGTGCTGGCCCAGGTACCACACCCCGAAGAAGTCCAGCCTACGTACAAATCCATGCTGTCCCAGGCGCTCAAAGACAAACCCGACCTCCTACTCATCGTCAGCTACCCGGCCCATACCATCGCCATTTGTAAAGAATCCCGCGATACTTTCAACTTCACCAACTGGCAGTTCACCGATGGCAACGCCAGCATCGACATCATCAAAGAAGTTGGCGGCAAGGTCATAGACGGCCGCTACGGCACGGCTCCCGGCGAGGACACCACCACGCAGTCGTACAAAGACTTCGCCAAAACCTACATGGAAACCTACAAATACGACCACTTCCCGCCGTTTACCACCTGCTCCTACGACGCCGGCATGGTGGCGGGCTTGGCCATGGCAGCTGCGGTAGCAGCAGGGGCCACGGATGCCTCCAAGATCACCGGCACCGTCTTGCGCGATCACCTGCGTGAAATCGCCAACCCGCCGGGCGATCTGATCGACGGCGGCGATCAAGGCCGTATCACCGAGATGCTCAAGGCACTCAAGGCCAAAAAGAAAATCAACTACAACGGTGTTGCCGGCCCGTGCGATTTCGACAAAAACGGCGACGTCATCACCCCGGTCAATATCTGGAAATACTCCGGCGACCAAATCGAAACCGTCAAAATGGTGGCAGCCAAGGATATTCCAGCGGCATAAGCCAGCCGTCGGATGCCCCAAAACGGGGTATCCGGCCAAACAAAAAGGCCAGTTCACACTTGCGAACTGGCCTTTTTGTTTGGCTGCTGCCCTGGGGCAGCCCGCCGTGGCTGCTTATTTTTTGGGACCATCCGGAATAAACCGCGAGACGCGCTTTTTCTCGGGCAGGATACCCTGGGGCCGATACAGCACAATCAGTGCCAGCAGCAGGCCAACAAACGCCCAGCGCAAGAACGACATGCGTGCTGCCATGTCGGGAGCCACACTTTGCAGCGCCACTTGCAAGTAATCCGTGACAAAGCCGGTGCCGCTCCAGACGGCCCAGATGACAAACGCACCCAGGATAGCGCCCTTGTTATTGCCACTTCCACCCAGCATCAGCATCACCCACACCAGGAAGGTGGCAAACAGGGGCTTGAAGTGGCTGTAGTCGATGGTGACCATATAAGGAGCATACAAAGCACCCGCCACACCAATGATGACGGCCCCCAGCACAAAGGATTGCACCCGCAACGATTTGACCGGTTTGCCGTTCATGGCGGCGGATTCTTCTTCGTCGCGCACAGCCCTGAGGGCACGCCCCCAGGGAGAGCGCACCATGGTTTCGAGCAGCACATAAACGACTGCCAAACCCAGCGACACAATAACAAGATACAGATAGCTGTAATCGCGAGGCGCCATGGCCGACAGCGCCGGCTTGACGGCCTCGGGCAACCAGCTGCACGGATTGGCTGAATCCAGCAGGCAGGACAGTGGCTGCGTGATGCCCGACAGCGGCTGCGGCCCGTTGGCCAGCCAGCGCTCGTTTTGGAAGATCAGACGAATGATCTCGGCAATACCCAGAGTGGCGATGGCCAGAAAATCAGCCCTGAGGTGCAGAATCGGCTGGGCAATCAGGTAGGCCACTACCCCTGCCATGATGCCTGCAGCCACCACGCCCACCAGGTAAGGCGCATTAAGGCCAAACCATTGTTGGGCATAGGCGGCCATGACACCAGCGGGCTCGGAGGTTACAAACAGGGCCATGGTAAAGGCGCCCACGGCAAAAAAACCTGCCACACCAAAATCGAGGTGCCCGTTATAACCCCACTGCGCGTTAAGGCCCAGCGACAGAATGGAGTAAATAATGGCCATGATGCTGAAGGACACCAGATAATCCATGATGCCCGGCAGCCAGGCAGCCACCCCAAAGGCCAGGACCACTGCCAGCACGATAGCCGCCGGCAGCCGCTTTGGCCAGCACCAGCTGGAAAACACCAGGCAGCCCAGCAAAAAGGCGGGAATCAGCAAGAAGCAGGCTTTAAGCAAATGCAGATGATCCATGACACGCGCCTCTTAGCGTTGAGCAAACAGCCCCTGAGGGCGCATGAGCAACACCAGCACCATCAGGACAAAAGCGACTGCCGGCCCATAAGCCGGGTTGAGGAAAGCGGAGGTAAGCTGCATGGCAATGCCAATGATGACGGCCCCCACCAGCGCCCCCCAGGCACTACCAATGCCACCCATGATGACCGCGGCAAACAAGGGCAGCAGCAACACAAAACCCATGTCGGGACGCATTTGCGAAGCAAGGCCATACATCACCCCACCCACCGCGGCCATGCCGGCACCGATGGCCCATGTCCAGGCAACCACTTGCTCGGTGTTGATGCCGCGCACCTGTGCGAGATCGGGGTTATCCGCGGTGGCCCGCATGGCCTTGCCGATGCGCGTGTAATTAAGCATCCAGTACAGCAAGATCACCAGAATCAGAGCCAGAGCAAAGACAAAGAGTTGGTCGGCTTGCAGCCTTAAGCCAAGCGGGAGCTCTAGGGCCGGGTTGGCACGCCCTGAATAATAGAAGTGGAAATCGGATCCCCAGATGAGGTAGACAATACCGCGCAAAAGAAACTCCATGCCCAGCGACGCCATGGCCAGCAACACCAGGGGCGATTGATGCTTGCGCAAGGGGCGGTACAGCAGCCGATCGATGACGATGGCTACCACTGCCGTGATAATGGCGGCCAGCAGCAGGCCGACGAGGAGCTCCCAGCCAAATGAAAACCGCCAGATGGGATTACTTTGCGGCAGCACCAGCACCACGCCGTAGGTAACATATGCCCCCAGAGTGACGAACTCGCCGTGTGCAAAGTTGGGAAACTTAAGCACCCCGTAGCACAGCGTCAGGCCGATGCCGCCCAGTGCGATGATCCCGCCCAGCATCACCCCCCAGGCCGTAAGGGACAGCATATCCTGGGCACTGGTGCCGGACAGCCAGCCGGCCATCCACATCCCGATAAGCACAAGCAGCAGCACGCCGCCTACAAAGCGGGCACTGCGCACACCGCCAGAATCGCGTACATCCACCGAGCCGGACTCGGCTGACGCTTCAAGCGCATCGTCTGCCAGCGCGTTTGCCGTTTCGGCCATATCAACCTCCGAGGTAGAGTCGTCCGACATTGGGATCATCCAGCAGGGCCTGGCCCGTGCCTTCCTGTCGGTTCTCGCCATTAGCCAGGACGTAGCCGCGATGAGCCATCCCGAGCGACTGGCGGGCATTTTGTTCGACCATCAACACACCAATACCGGATTCGTTGATGCGGGTGATGCGTTCGAAGATCTCGTCGACCAGCTTGGGCGACAGCGCCGCAGTGGGCTCGTCGAGCAACAGCAGCTTGGGATTCATCATCAGCGCACTGCCCATGGCCACCATTTGCCTTTCGCCGCCAGACATCTTGCCGGCCAGTTGCCGGCGCCGCTGACGCAGCTTGGGAAACATGTCGTAGACACGCTCTTTGCCGGCGGTGAGATCGACAGCCCCCATGGGAAACGCGCCCATCTCGAGGTTTTCTTCGACGGTAAGAGTGGTGAAGACATTGGCCACCTGAGGCACGTAGCACATGCCGCGACGCACAATACGGTGCGGGGCGTCGTGGCTGATGTCGTGGCCATCAAACGTAATAGAGCCCTGGCGCGGATGCAACAGGCCAAAAATGGTTTTCATCAGGGTAGACTTGCCCGCCCCGTTGGGACCAATGATGGAAACGATTTCATCGGCTTCGACGTAAATGGACAAGCCCCGCAGGATCTCGGTGTCGCCGTAGCCCGCTGTGATGGAATCAACCTGCAGCAGTGGCATACTGGCCTCCGAGATAGGCTTCGAGAACAGCCTGATTGTTGCGTACCGCTTCGGGCTCACCCTCGGCGAGCTTGCGTCCTTCGCTCATGACAATGACGGGATTGCACAGGTTCATCACCATGTTCATGTCGTGTTCGATCAGCAGGAAGGTGATGCCGCGGTCGCGCGCCATAGTTTGAATATTTTTGATGATGCTTTGCAGCAGCGTACGGTTGACCCCGGCGGCGGGCTCGTCGAGCAGCACCAATTGAGGGTCGGCCATCAGGGTGCGGCCCATCTCGAGGAGCTTCTTTTGCCCGCCCGACAGATTGGCGGCGTACTCGTGCTGCACATGGGTAAGCTGGAGGTACTCGAGGACCTCTTGTGCCTTGTGCAAATGGCGGGCTTCTTCGGATCTGACCTGGCCCGGACGCAGCAGGGCGTTCCACCAGAGTTCTCCGGTTTGCCCCGCAGGCACCAGCATGAGGTTTTCGAGCACGCTCATGGTGCCGTGCTCTCGGGGAATCTGAAAGGTGCGGCACATGCCCCGCATGAAAATTTCATCGGGTCGAAGGTGGCCGATATCCTGGCCATCCAGCAAAATGCGGCCGGAATCGGGCTTGATGAACCCGGTAATAAGATTGAACATGGTGGTTTTGCCTGCACCATTAGGGCCGATCAGGCCTGTGATGGTGCCGCGTTCCACCTGAAATGAGCAATGGTCTACGGCCTTCAGGCCACCAAAGCGCTTCGCCAGATCACGGACTTCGAGCAGCGGATGTGCCTGCCCGGTTGCCGTCTCCGACAGAGATGATGCTGTCGAATCTGCCACCGATGTCTCCTGCTGGATATCCAGGGTTGGAATCCCGCCGGCGTATCTGCTGCAAGGATAGACAGCAAACCGCTGGTTCGAAAAAGTGGTGACAGAGTATCACAGCTATTCTCACAGCCGTATGCGCATAATTCCTAATGCCCAAGATGAAAAATGCGGAACAGATCGATAGGCCGGATTTTGTACACCCGGTTTCCCGGGCGGGCAATCATTCCTCTGGACATACCATTGCTGGCATGCTCTAGCCATCTACCCGCATGCTCGGGCGGGCCGCCCTGTCGGCACAAAGCCGGCGCATGCCTATTTGATGTTGCTCCGGATAGAGGTTGCCGCGTTTCACCCTGCCATGCCCGACAGGCAAAAGCCCGTCGGCAGTACGGAGTAGCCGTACCCGTGTGCATCCGAAAACGCACCCGCATGGCAGACTCGTCTCTGTGGCCCTGTTCCTCGGCTTTCTCGTCAGAGATCGCCGGACGGCCGTTAGCCGCTATCCCGCCCGATGGAGTCCGGACCTTCCTCGGTGCCGTGGCACCGCGATTGCCTGATCTGCCCCGCCCCGCAATTGTACGGCATGCGCGGGGCTTGCCGGCACGCAAGGCACCAAACTGCGACAATAAGCGGTGGTGCCTGCAAACCATCCAGGATGCATGCCGGCAGCCCGCACTTTTCACCCTCTGTTTCTCCGGTTTTTTATGCCCGACACAATTCTTGCCCTAAGCCAGGCCCAACTGGCCTATGGCCATCATCCGCTGCTCGACCATGCAGAGCTCGCCCTTCTGGCCGGTGAACGCATTGGTCTTATTGGTCGCAATGGCGCCGGCAAGTCGTCTTTGCTACGGGTACTGGATGGCCGCACCCAGCTGGACGACGGTGAAATCCGACGTCAAAAGGGCCTGCGCGTGGCCACTGTCGAGCAAGAACCTATCTTGCCCGAAGATCAGACTGTCATGCAGGTGCTGTGCGGCGATCTGCTGGCCTCCGAAGACTGGTCGCGCAGCGCACGGGCCTCAACCCTGATTGACGCACTGGGCTTGAGCCCCGACAGCCTGGTTCGGGGCTTGTCTGGCGGCACCCGCAAACGGGTGGCGCTGGCCCGGGCACTGGTGCAAGAACCCGATCTGTTGCTGCTGGACGAACCCACCAACCACCTGGACTTCGAAGGCATTACCTGGCTGGAAGAATTGCTGCAAAAATCCCGGATGACGATCATCCTGATCACTCACGACCGGCGTTTCCTCGACTCAGTGGCCACCCGGATCATCGAGCTTGATCGTGGCCAACTGCTGAGCTTCCCGGGCAATTTCTCAGCCTGGCAGGCACGCAAGGCCCAATGGCTTGAGGCAGAACAACAGGCCAACGCTCGGTTTGACAAGCTGTTGTCGCAAGAAGAAGTATGGATTCGCAAGGGTATCGAAGCACGGCGCACCCGCAACGAGGGTCGCGTGCGACGCCTTGAAGCCTTGCGCCGCGAGCGCACCGCCCGAAGAGATCAACAAGGCCAGGTGCGCTTTGCATTGGCCGATGGCCAGCGCTCGGGCAAACAGGTGGCCAAGCTGGAGCATGTCAGTCACGCGTTTGGTGGCAACACCCTGATCCGGAATTTCAGCACCCTGATCCTGCGTGGCGACCGCATTGGCATCATCGGCCCCAACGGGGCAGGCAAGACCACGCTTTTACGCATTTTGCTGGGCGAACTCCAGCCCAATGAAGGCAGTGTGCATTTGGGCACCAACCTGTCGATTGGTTACTTCGACCAAATGCGCGATCACCTCGACGAATCCGCTACATTGGCCGATACCATCAGCCCCGGCAGCGAATGGGTTGAAATCGGCAATCAGCGCAAGCACGTGATGAGTTACCTCGAGGATTTTCTGTTTCCGGCCGCCCGGGCGCACTCACCAGTATCCAGTTTGTCGGGGGGTGAACGCGCCCGCCTGGCCTTGGCCAGGATGTTTGCCCAGCCACATAATATTCTGGTGCTGGACGAACCCACCAACGACCTCGACATCGATACCCTGGAACTGCTGGAAAGCCTGCTGCAAGACTACACCGGCACCGTGCTGCTGGTCAGCCACGACCGCAGCTTTCTGGATAACGTCGTCACCCAGACCATCGTCGCCGAAGGCAATGGGCATTGGCAGGAATACGTGGGTGGCTACGCCGATTGGCTCATCCAGCGGCCCACGCCACAGGTGGCCGAGGCATCCGGCACGGGCGATACGGCGGCAAAGGCCGATGACAGCCCGCAGGGGCGGCAAACAGTCACATCGCAGCCGGTAGAGGCACCAGAAGCCGCCAGATCTCGCAAGAACCGTCTGGCCCCCTGGGAAGCCGAGGAACTGGCCAAGATACCCGACCAGATTGCTGCTCTTGAGGCCAGGCAGTCTGAGCAAGCTGCTGCCTTATCCGACCCAGATCTCTATCGGGACGGCCCCGAGCAAGCCGAGCACATCCAGGCGGCACTCGGTGAAATCGACACCCAGCTGAACACCCTGTTTGAGCGCTGGGAGGCACTGGAAGCCAAACGCGGCGAATAAAGCCCAGTGCAACCAAGCCTGATGCCGATCAGCTGGCCTGCACACGCCAGGCGAGTGTCTCACCTGCAGCCAGGGGCACCACTTCGGTGTCGGCCATGGGCAAGACATCCGGGACAGGCTGGGCGATGCGCTCGAGCGTCAGGGTGTCTGTGTTGGGCGACAAACCATAAAAAGCCGGGCCATTAAGGCTGGCGAAGGCCTCGAGGTGCCGCAAGCGCCCCACCGACTCAAAAGCGGTGGCATACAGTGCCATTGCGTGGTGGGCGGTATAGCAACCTGCGCAGCCACAGTCTTGCTCTTTGGCACCCTTGGGGTGCGGCGCACTATCCGTACCCAGAAAGAATCGGCTGTCGCCGCTGGTAGCAGCCTCAAGCAGTGCCAGACGATGGCGCTCGCGCTTGAGTACCGGCAGGCAATACCAGTGAGGCCGCAGCCCGCCCTTAAACAGGGCATTGCGGTTGTACAGCAGATGGTGCGCCGTGATGGTGGCTGCCACCGGCCCGGGCGCCTCGCGCACATAGGCGACGCCGTCGGCGGTTGTGATGTGCTCGAACACCACCTTGAGCGCAGGAAACGCCTGACGCAAGGGTTTCATCACCCGGTCGATGAACACCGCCTCGCGGTCGAACAGATCGATATCGGGATCAGTGACTTCTCCGTGCACCAGCAGTGGCATGCCACAGGCCTGCATGGCCTCAAGGGTTACCGTGCAATGCCCCAGCAAATCAGTGACGCCGGAGTCGGAGTTGGTGGTGGCACCCGCGGGGTAAAGCTTGACCCCATGCACGATGCCGGAATCGCGGGCACGAAGGATCTCATCGGCCGATGTGTGATCGGTGAGGTATAGCGTCATGAGCGGCTGGAAACCGCCTGCCGGCACACCGGCCTGCTGCAATGCCGCCAGTATGCGTCCCTGGTACGCCCGCGCATCCGCTGTGGTGGTAACAGGCGGCTTGAGGTTGGGCATGATGATGGCCCGGCCGAACTGGCGCGCCGAATCTCCCACCACGCTACGCAGCACCGCACCATCACGCAAATGCAGATGCCAGTCGTCGGGGCGCACCAGGACAAGCGTGTCTTGCGTGCCCACACTGGCCGCTGAGCCTGTCTGCACAGCTGACAAAGGCCTTGAAGCCTCTGTGAAGGTGTCTGAAATGCTCATGAATCGTCTCTTGAATTATTTTCTTAAGGATTTTTTACGCAAGCGCTTTGTCTTTGAGGGAAACACGCGGTAAGCTTCGGGGGCTAATCATTCAATCAAGTAGGAGCCTGTATTCATGGCAACCACCGAAAAGTCCGGGCGCAAACCCAATGCGGCCTTCATGAAGCCCCTGACGCCGAGCGCCACTCTGGCGGCCATCATCGGCAACGAAGCCGTGCCCCGCACTGAAGTTACCAAGCGCATCTGGGACTACATCAAGAAGCACGATCTGCAAGACCCGGCCAACCGCCGCAACATTAATGCAGATGCCAAGCTGCGCCCGTTGTTTGGCAAAGATCAGGTATCGATGTTCGAGCTGACCAAACTGGTAAGCCAGCACCTGAAATAAGCCAGTTTCCCCTGGTATTGCCATGCAGCCCCCGGCAGTGCCGGGGGCTTGCTTATTACAGCCCCGGCAGCGGGGTTTCTCCGGCGAAGTGGGCCAGCCAGCCTTTGGCCAAGCGGTAGATGATCCAGATCATCGCAACGATACCGGTAATAAACCCAATAAAGATTGTTGTCAGTGCGGCACTGATTACCAGCCACAACAGGCCCCACCAGAAAGTGCGGATGATCCAGTCGAGGTGTCCGGCATAGATGGTGCCCACCATGTCGCTGCGTTTTAGATAAGCCAGCACCACAGCGGCAACCACAGCGGCGCCCAGAAATCCTGCCGACAGGATCCCCACGGCAAACAAACCATACATCAGATGGATCAGCTGACCTTGCGTCAGGCCCTTGTCGGCGGGAACAGGGGTGTCGTCATCCTGAATCATGAAATCTCCTGCGAAGGCACTGTGTGGTGCTTGTTAAGGCGAAGTTTATTCTAACCCGAGTGTACGAAGCGAGCGCGCAAAACAAAGCCCCTGCAGAG